>WHSQ01000019.1 GCA_009380005.1 Actinomycetota bacterium
CTTCGGCCAGGAAGTCCTCCAGGTCCCCTCCCGGCTCCGGTTCCGCGACCGCGACTTCGACCTCGGGCTCCGCTTCGACCTCGAACTCGGATCGCGCCTCGGCCTCGGCCTCAGGCTCGAGCGCGGGCTCCGCGACCTCGAGCGTCGGCTCCGGTTCCGCGACCTCCAGCGCGGGCTCCTCGAACGCGGGCTCCTCGACCTCGAGCGCGGGCTCCTCGAGCGCGGGCTCCTCGACCTCGAGCGCGGGCTCTTCGACCTCGGCCTCGGCGGCCTCCGCGGCGGCGAGCGACGCCTCGTGATCGACCTCGACCAGCCCCGCCGACACCAGGCCGTACAGGATCTTCATCGTCTCGAAGTCGTCCTTGCCGATCATCCGCCCGATCTCGCCGAGCGTGCGCGACCCGTCCACCAGGACGAGCGCGCGCCATTCCTCGGGCGTGATGTTGATCTCTGCGGCTCCCTCCGGCGGGGTCTGGGCCATCGTCAGGACCGCGTGCTCGCCGGGGATCTTTCGTTGGATGACTTCCAGCTCGTCGAGGCGGCGGGACGCCTCCATGATCAGGTTCTCGACGCTGACGGAGATCGGCACCTCGACCTCGAGCTCGGCCCCCGTCTCCCAGGTGAACTCACCGAGGTCCCATCGGAGGAGGTCGAAGACGGCGTCCTCGATCTGCTGCGCGACGGAAGCCTCGATCTGGTCGGAGGTGACCATCCCCGACTCGATCATGATGTCCCCGACGCGCCGGCCCGTCTGAGCGTGCGTGTCGAGGGCCTTGTTCAGCTGAGACTCGGTCAGGGCGCGAGCACGGATCAGCTTCTGCCCGAGAGGCTCCCGCGACAGGCTCGACTCGGCGTAGTACACATCGCCCTCGCGGAAGAAGACCCGCCCCTCGCCCGCGCCGCGCGACACGTCCATGCGCCCCGTCTTCTTCGCCAGCGACATCAACCTGAAGATGTCCGGCAATGTGAAATCGTCGAGCGTGCCTTTCAGCATTGCGGCCTCCCTCTAGCGCCCCGTACGGAGACTCCTACCCCCAACCACCCGGGACGGTTGACTCAACTTCCTGCTGCCCCGAGCTCCAAGCCTGCGCGCCCTCCGACGGAGGCGGAACCGGCTGGGAGCCGACCGCTTCTTCTGCTTGTTCTGCTTGCGCAGGCCCGTCCATCACCTCGGCGATGGATGCCGCAATCTTGCGCATCTCGTAGAGAACGAGGCCCACCTTCGCGCCCTTCGAGGTCACCGAGACCAGGACGGCGCTCGCGCCGGCGGCCATCAGGACGACGTAGCCGTCCGCTCCCTCGACGAAGACCTGGGCCAGATCGCCCTTCTCGAGCCCGGTAGCCGCACGCTCGCCGAGGCTGATCAGCGCGGCGCTCATGGCCGCGAGGCGATCCTCCTCGACGTAGGGCGGAAGTGCCGACGCCATCGGGAGGCCGTCGGCGCTGACCACCGCCGCGGCCTCGACATCGGGAGAAACCGTGAGGAATTCATCCAGCGCGGCTGCTAATCGGTCGGCCTTGGTCATTGCGACCTCCTTGCGTGACGGAACGTGTGTACTAGCGAGTCTCCACCCGCATCCACGTTGTCGGCAACAAAGTGACTGTGATTGAGCCGCATGTTGACTTTGATGCTGTTGACCAGAACAGTCAAGTGGGAGCCATTACTGGGATTGCTTCGCTCGTGCCCTCAGGGCGTGCAGCGCGACCGCCGACATGGTCTCCAGCGGGGGGTCCTGGCCGGTCCATATGGTGAAGGAGGCCGCCGCCTGTCGCACCAGCATGCCCAGGCCCCCCCACGCCTGGGCGCCCCCGGCACGAGCCCGGGCCAGCAGCGGCGTCTGGGGGGGCCAGTACACCAGGTCGACGACCGCCTGTCCGGCCGCGAACGCCGCCCCGGGGGCCGCGTCCTCCCCGTCCATCCCGAGCGGGGTGCAGTTGACGATCAGGTCGGAGTCCGAACAAGCATCCGGGATGCCTCCGACGCCCACCGCCCTGAACCGGCCGGCGCCGGCGAGGGGGGCCAAGCTCCCCGCCTTTATCTCGTCACGCGCGGCGATGGTGATCTCCACCGCCCCCAGATCGGAGACCGCTCGCACCACCGCTCGCGCCGCTCCGCCGGCTCCCAGGATGGTCACCGTCCGTCCCGCGACGTCCAGCCCCGCGTCGCCCTGGAGGAACTCGGCGAAACCGTCCACGTCGGTGTTGTGTCCGATCAGCCGGTCGCCCACCCGCTGGATGGTGTTCACGGAACCGATGGCCCGGGCATCTCCCGAAAGGTCGTCCAGATGCTCCAGGACGATCTCCTTATGAGGCATCGTGACGCTGGCTCCCATGGCCCCGAGCGCGCGCAACCCCGCGACGGCGTCGGAGAGCCTCGCCGGCGGCACGGGGAACGCCAGGTAGACCCAATCGATCCCCCTGATCCTCAACGCCGCGTTGTGGATGGCGGGAGACAGCGTGAACGTCAGTGGCCACCCGAGGACGCCGGCGAAGCCGCCGGTGGGGCTCATGTCTGATCACACCCGAGGGCCTCGTAACGAGCCTTGTTCTGCACGAACTCGTCGTAAGACTCGCTGAACGCGTGATGACCCTCGCAGTCCTTTAGCACGTAATAGAGCCACCCACCGTCCGCCGGATTGAGGGCGGCTTCCAGCGCCGCCGCGCCCGAAGCTCCGATGGGGGTAGGCGGCAGGCCGGGGAACTTGCGCGTGTTGTACGGCGAATCGATCTCGAGATCGCTGCGGGTTAGACCCAGCTTGTGATCCTGGATCGCATAGTTGACGGTGGCATCTATGCCCAGTGCCATCCCTTCTTCCAGCCGGTTGTAGATCACGCGCGCGACCATCGCCCTTTCCTCGTCGACCTTCGCTTCGGCTTCGATCATGGAAGCGATGATGATCGCTTCATAGGGAGTCACGCCGAGCGCTTCGGCGGCGGAGAAGTCGAGCCCGTCCACCTCCTTCTCGAACTCGGTCGCCAGTCTCTGCGCCACGGTGCGAGCCGTATCTCGCTCTATGACTTGATACGTGGACGGATAGAGCAAGCCCTCCAGGGTGTCCACGTCCTCCGGCAGGTACTTCGAAGGGATGCGCGCGTTCTGAACGAGTTTCAGGAACCGCTTCTCCGGGATGTGCGTCTCTCTCGCCAGGATCCGAGCGAAGTCGGTTAGCCAGATCCCCTCCGGGAACGTGACCGTGACGAACTCGACCACGGGTCCCTCGGCGAGGGCCGCCAGCGCGTCCTCGACGTTGAGTCCCGTCGGTATCTCGTAGCGACCGGCCTGGATGTTGATATCGCGGTCGTCGAGGTAGAGCTTGATGCGGAGGCCCATCGCCGACTCGATGATTCCCGCCTCCTCCAGCAGCCGGCCGACCTCCGCGGCGGACGCGCCCTTGGGTATCTCCAGCTCTACCTTCTTTCCGGGATGACTCTGACCGTAGACGCCCACCGACCTCAGGTACACGGATGCCGCGGCGAGACCGCCGGCGGCCAGGATCCCGAGTACGACCAGGAGGGCCACGACCTTCCCCCGGCGCGTCAGCTTCATGCGTTCGCGTCCAGGTAGCTCTGCAACATGACCTGAGCGGCGACCGCGTCCCGCACCGACCGCCGGCCCTTCGCCCTGGCACCGGCGGCCCGCAAGCCCTGCTCTGCGATGACGGTCGTAAGTCGTTCGTCCCACTCTTCGACCGGGACCGTCAGTTCCTCGCGCAGAGCGTCGACCAACCTGGCGCTGTTCTCGACGGCCGAGCCCGTCTCCCCGGACAGATGAAGCGGGCGTCCGACGACGACGCGCTCCGCCGAGTGCTCTTCCACGAGAAGCGCGATGCGCGGGACGGGATCCTGTGCATCGACGTCGATGACCTCGAGGGGTCGAGCGAACCGGGTCTCCATGTCGGCGATGGCGACGCCGATCCGCACCGCTCCGGGGTCTATGCCGATGATCAACTTCGGAGCGCCGAACGAGCTGCCTGCGCAGCCGCTTCGATCGCCTGCTCGATCTTGTCTGCGGACGGTCCGCCGGAGATCGCGAGCTCCGGTTTGCCGCCCGCTCCCCCACCCAGCAGCCGTGCGCCCGGGGCCAGGATGTCGCGGGCCGAGACGCCGCGTTCGACGAGGTCCTTAGTCACCGCCCCGACGAGGTTCGCTCTCCCCTCTCCGGCCGCGCCGAGGACGATAACGGCGGAACCCAATCTGCCCTTCAGGGATTGCGCCAACGAGCGCAGGCCGTCGACGCCCAGGTCGCGGCGCGCGACGACGAGGCGCGTGCCGTCCACGTCGACCGCAGATCCCACGAGTTCGTCGGCATCGGATTCCGCGGAACTCCGCTCGACGGCGGCCAGGCGCTTCTCCATGTCCTTCTGGGTCGCGAGCAGTCGTTCCACCTTCCCGGCGACCTCATCCGGGCCGGCCTTCAGCAACTCGGCCGTGCGCTGCAGCTCGGCGGTTCGCCGGGCGAGGAACGAGATCCCCTCACTGCCCACCAGCGCCTCGACACGCCGGAGGTTGGCGCCGATCGACCCCTCCGCGGTCACGACCACGACGCCGATCTGGCTCGTATGCGGGACGTGGGTACCGCCACACAGTTCCTTCGAATACTCACCCACTTCGACCACTCGCACGAAGTCGCCGTACTTCTCTCCGAAGATCGCCATCGCTCCGATCGATCTCGCGTAATCGAAGCTCGTCTCGAAGGCCCGTACGGAGTCATCGACCAGGACCTTGTCCTGCAGCTCTTCGCCGATCGCGGCGACGCCCTCGTCGCCGAGCGGCTCGTAATGGTGGAAGTCGAAGCGCAACCGGCCGGGCTCTACGAGTGAGCCGGCCTGCGTCGCGTGTTCACCGACACGATCCCGCAACGCCCAGTGGAGGATGTGCGTCGCCGTGTGGGCACGCTGCGCCCCGGTTCTCCAGCCGGGATCCACCGTCAGGGTCACCTCGTCGCCGATCTTCAGGTCCCCGCGCGTGACGGTCGCGACGTGCCCGATCAGGCCCGCCGCCAGCCGGCGGGTGTCTTTCACCTCGGCGACGCCGTCGGGCCCCTCGATCATGCCGCGGTCCCCCACCTGGCCCCCGCCCTCGGCGTAGAAGACGGTCCGGTCCAGCACCAGATCGACGATCTGGCCCTCGGACGCCACCGGTTCGGACCTTCCACCCGCCGCGATGCCGAGCACGGTGGCGGTCGTCGTGAGGTGCTCGTAGCCGATGAACTCGGTGGTCCCGCGCTCCTCCAGGACAGAACCCAGTACTTCCGCCGATGGATCCTCGACGTCGCCTTTGCGCGCGGCCCGGGCCCGCGTCCGCTGCGCGTCCATTTGGCGCTCGAAGTCCGCTTGGTCGACGCTGAGGCCAGATTCGGACGCGACGTCGCGCGTGATGTCGATCGGGAAACCGAAAGTGTCATGCAGCCGGAAAGCGACGTCGCCGGGAAGCTCTCCGGCCCCGGCTTCGGTCGCCTTCACGATCTCCGAGTTGAGGAGGGAAAGGCCCTGCTTCAAGGTCTGGTCGAAGCGTTCCTCCTCGCGTGCTGCGACGTCGACGATGAAGTCTCGCCGCGTCTTGAGCTCCGGGTAAGCGTCGCTCATGAGCTCGACGGTCGTGTCGATGAGCTCCGGAAGGATCGGCTGCTCGCGCCCGAGCAAGCGCGCCTCCCGGATCGTTCTCCTCATGACGCGTCGCAGGACGTAACCTCGCTTCTCGTTGGACGGCAACACGCCGTCCGCGATCAGGAACGCGATCCCGCGCCCATGGTCGGCCAAGATGCGAAGAGCCATATCGCTGCGATCGTCGTCGCCGTAGGCGGTCTCGGTCAGCTCCGACGCCCGCTCCACCAGCGCGCCGATCGTGTCCGTCTCGTAGATGGAGCCCGCCTCCTGAAGGACGAAGGCCAGCCGTTCGACTCCGGCGCCCGTATCGATGTTCTTCTTGGGTAGGTCCCCGATCGGCTCGATCGAGGCGTTGCACTCGTTCTCGATGAAGACCAGGTTCCAGATCTCCAGGTAGCGATCCTCGTTGCCTTCAGGCCCTTGATCCGATGCGGGACCGTACTCCTCGCCCAGGTCCACGAAGATCTCGGAGCAGGGTCCACAGGGACGGTTCGCGCCCATCGACCAGAAGTTGTCCTTGCGGCCGCGGCGAACGATCCGGTTGGGACGCACCCCAACCGAATCCGCCCAGATCCCGTATGCCTCGTCGTCGGTCAGGTAGACGGTCGCCCAGAGCCGCTCGGGATCCAACCCATAGCTCTCGGTCACCAGCTCCCAGGCCCACGAGGCCGCCGCTTCCTTGAAGTAGTCCCCGAACGAGAAGTTGCCCAGCATCTCGAAGAACGTGAGATGGCGGGTCGTCTTTCCGACCTCGTCGATGTCGGGCGTGCGGAAGCACTTCTGGATGCTCATCGCCCGCTCGTACGGAGGCGTCTGCTCCCCCGTGAAGTAGGGCACGAACTGGTTCATCCCGGCGTTGGCCAGCAGCAGGGACGGATCGTTCGACACCAGCGACGAGGAGGGGACGCGCGCGTGCCCGCGCTCCTCGAAGAACGTGAAGAACCGCTCTCGGATCGTGTTGGAATCCATGGGTGGAGAGGCTACCTTTCGAGAGGCGGAACCTCTCTCGGACGGGGAACGAACGTCAGCGCGCCGGGGTCCCCTGCTTCTGCTCCAGCTTGGAGTTGACCGTGTCCAACAGCTTGGCCGTAACGTTGGAGGGCCGGATCCGATCGCGCACCTTGTCCAGCATGCGATCCGCCTCGAGGGCGCCCACCGCGCCTACAGCCACCCAGAACAGAGATCCGATCATGGCTCGACCCTACCTTCCTCCGAAGCCTCCCGCTTGATGCGCCGTAGCCGGTCGGCGAGCTCCTTCTCCCGACCCGCTATCGGCGTGAAGTAGCTGCGGTCGGCCACCTCTTCGGGGAGATAGCTCTGATCCACCCACCCGCCGTGCGCGTGGGGGTATTGGTAGCCCCGTCCCGCCCCCGTGGATCGAGAGGCGGGGGAATGTGAGTCCCGGACGTGGCCCGGCACGGGAAGGGGCCCATCGGTCTTGACGTCTTCCTCGGCCTTCCAGATCGCCGTGGCGCTTGCGTTCGACTTGGCGGCGAGGGCCAGGTAGCTCGCTGCCTGTGACAGGTTGAGTTTCGCTTCGGGCAAGCCGACGAATTCGAGCGCATGGTGAGCGGCAACGGCCACCTGGAGCGCGATCGGATCGGCGTTGCCGACGTCCTCGCTCGCGAAGATCACCATGCGGCGGGCGATGAACCTGGGATCCTCACCGGCGTCGAGCATCCGAGCCATCCAATACACCGCCGCGTCTGGGTCCGACCCCCGCATCGACTTGATGAAGGCCGAGATCACGTCGTAGTGCCAGTCGCCTCCCTTGTCGTAGGGCAAGGCGCGCCGCTGGAGGGCTTCCTCGGCCGTGGCGAGGTCGATCCTGCCGGAGCCGGCCGCCATCAAGGCCGCGGCCTCCAACGCGTTCAGAGCCGAGCGCGCGTCTCCTCCCGCACCCCGCGCGAGGTGTTCGAGAGCCTCGTCGTCTATGTCGAGTTTCAGGGAGCCGATCCCCCGCTGCTCGTCGGCGAGAGCGCCCCGCAGGATCGCGCTCACCGCATCGACATCGAGTGCTTCGAGCCGGAACAGGAGGCTCCGGGACATCAGCGGCGAGTTGATCTCGAAAGACGGGTTCTCGGTCGTCGCTCCCACCAGCACGATCCAACCGTTCTCGACCGCCGGGAGGAGCGCGTCCTGTTGAGCCTTGTTGAAACGATGGATCTCGTCCAGGAAGAGGACGGTCCTGTGCCCCTGCTGAGCGAGGCGCTCCCTGGCCGCGGCGATCTGTTTGCGTACGTCCGCGACGCCGGCCGACACCGCCGACATGGGCTCGAGATGTGCCTCGGTTGCTCCCGCGACGACGTGAGCCAGGGTGGTCTTGCCCGAGCCCGCCGGACCCCACAGCACGATCGAAGAGAGGTCCCCGGACTCGATCAACGCTCGGAGCGCACGTCCCTCACCGAGGATGTGGTCCTGACCGACGATCTCGTCGACCGTCCGCGGGCGCATCCGAGCCGCCAGCGGGGCGTACTCGTCGAACCGCGCCTCCAGGGAGTGGTCGAACAGGTCCATCGAGACATGGTCGCACGGCGCCGTCGGGGCCTCGTCTCGATCTCCAGGGGCGAGGCCGGGCCCTGGTACCTCCCTCGCGCCATGCGGCACGGATGTGCCACGCTTAGGCCCGGCTCAGGGTGTCGTCGTCGGGCGCCCTTGCGGAACTCACGGCACGTCGGGTTGCACCCGATCGAGGGTCATCGCCCGAAGCAAGCGGATCGTTCGCTTTGGGAAGCATGAGACTGACACCGACCGCTACGGCCAGGCAGAACCACGCGAGTGGTTGGGACAGCGGCTGTCGTGTCACAGCAAGCACGGCCATCGCGACGATGCCGATCGTGCCCACCGACAACACCGGTCCCAGCCCGGCATGGATCAAGGGCCCGGCGTCGGGCATCACCTTGCGTGCGGCGATGAGACCCGGTGCCGGGAGCGCCAGGAACCCGAGCACCAGCCGGATGTAGTGCCAGAGCTCGCCGTCCTCGCCCGGCTCTTCTTCGGAGACCGTCGGAGGAGCACTCCCCGCGAGCGAGATGATCTCGCCGCGCTTCAGTAGCCAGACGTCTCTATCGCTGGAGCGGGGCAGCTTCTCGTTCCTGACGATACGGAGGTTGTGGCCTTTCCGGTTATGGGATGCCGGTATCGCGATCACCGGTTCCACCCGTTCCCGTTCGATGTCCTCGAGAGCTTCCTCGCCGAGCCTGTCGTAGAACGGATTCTCGATATAAGTCGGCTGCCCCGCGATCAGATCGGTGACCGCGCCCATGAAGACGTGCGTGTGGTCCAGCGAAGCGCTGGGGATCCCGTATCGCAGCACGTTGCCTTCTTGCTTGAAGATGTTGAACGGACGCGTTGAGTCGGGCCCGAAGAATGCATCGATCACGAGCACGACAGGACGTCCATCTTGCCCTTCCGCCAGGAGCCCCCCACGCAGAGCCTCGAGCTCACGTCGTTCGGTCGGCGAGACCCACTGGTGCGCCAACCATTCCCACCGCGAGCTGCTCCTTCCCGCCCGGAAGTTGTGGTATGGCATGGCCATGATCGGAACGAACAAGAGGAGCAGAAGGAGCCATGCGCCACCCCGACGTGCCCCCCGGACGGCCACCCAACCGAGCGAATACAGACCGAGCCCGATGAGCAGTACCCATGCGACCGTAGCGTTGAGGAACCGGTAATAGGGGTAGGCAGCTCCCGTCAGGAAGCCGAGCGCACCGAGAACGGGGAGCGACCAGAGGAGGGTCAGAGCGGTCAGGTCGTTGTAACCCTTGCGCTTCGCTAGCAGCACGACGAAAAAGATGCCGAGGACCAGCAAGGGAGCGTTCACCCACGGGTCCAGATGGTCGACCCAGCTCCTCAGGCGCAGGAAGAAGAACTCGGCGGAACGCGGAGGAGGTTGCGCCGCTTCCGTGAACTCCGCGCCGCGACCCCAGATACCGATCGTCCACGACAGGTAGACCAGGCCCAGCGAAGCCAAGATCGTGAGCACGAGTGCCCCTTCCATGGCGAGCGCGGGCCCGGCTCGCCGCCACCCCAGGAGGATCTTGATGGCGCTCGCGAGCAGGACGGCGGCACAGAAAGTGACCAGGGTGGTCGGATGCGTGAACCCGGCCAGCAAAAGCAAGAACGCGAGGCACATGCGACCGGCCCAGGACCTGCGCGCCGGCTCCAAGAGGTAGCACCCGCCCGTGAGCAGGAGCAGCGCATGAGCATTGTCGATGTAGACGAAGACGCGGTTGATCAGCAGGCCGGCTGATCCGAGGCTGACGAGGTGGAATGCCAGGACATCTCTCGTGAACCGGTAGGCGAGACCTCCCAGGGACAACGCGAGGAGGATAGGGATGCCGGCCAGAAGGAACACGGTGCTCTTGAGGGTGCCCACCCCCGGGATACGCCGGAGCATGGCGCCGATGACCGGCGTTGCGACGCGGTATCCGCTCGGATAGATGTCCATCGGACCGCCGATCCGTTGAAGCACACCCGGGTCGTTCTCCAGCAACGCTTCGATGCGCCACGAGTAGTGAGCAGGATCGTGGCGCGCGGCGGCTCGCTGCGGATATTTCACGTACGTGGCGACGAACGGTGTCGAAACCAGGATGAGGGTGACCAGGAGGGCCAGCGGATGTCGCAGGATACGGTCGAGGCGCCCGGCCGCGAGCACGTGTGTCATCAACCTGGCTTCCTCTTCGTTGGGGGGCACCAGGCGCGCCATGGCGTCCCCGAGATCGACCGGCTGCTCGGGCTCCGGTGGCTCGGTGAGGACGTGAGCCAGAAGGCGCGCCTCGTCCCGATCGCCGGGCACGAGCGTCGCCAGGGCCGCTTCACGTCTGGAGAGTTTCCGTGAGGGACGTCGTCTGAACGGGCTCTTCCCCACGGCATAAGCCGTTGTTACCCCCCGCCGGCAGGCTTCGGCGGGGTCACGACCTTGATATGCAGGGCCTTCAGCTGGTCATCGTTCACCGGGGCGGGCGCGGCCGTCAGTGGGTCGTACGCGCTCTGGGTCTTGGGGAAGGCGATCACCTCGCGGATGTTCTCCTCCCCCGCGGCGAGCGCCACGATCCGATCGATCCCCGGAGCGATGCCCCCGTGCGGCGGGGGGCCGTACCGGAAGGCCTCGAGCAGGAAGCCGAACTTCTCGGAGGCCTCGTCGCGCGAGATCCCCAGCGCGTCGAACATGCGGCTCTGCATCTCGCCGTCGTGGATACGGATGCTGCCGCTGGCCAGCTCCCACCCGTTGAGGACGATGTCGTAGGACTTGGACAATACCTTCTCCTTGTCCGAGTCCAGATGGTCGAGCGTTTCCTCGACGACCCCGGTGAAGGGATGGTGGATCGGAACCCAACCCTCGTGCTCGTCGTTCCATTCGAACCAGGGGAAGTC
Organism: Actinomycetota bacterium; assembly: GCA_009380005.1. Taxonomy (GTDB): domain Bacteria; phylum Actinomycetota; class CADDZG01; order CADDZG01; family WHSQ01; genus WHSQ01. Next base: position 10,983 of record WHSQ01000019.1, read on the forward strand.
GACGATCCACGCGAACTTCCAGTGGTCGGGATCGGAGCGTTCGGTCCTCGGGATCAGATCGTGTCGTTGCGCGAGACGCACGCGGAGTGCGCCCAGCGCCTTGTGAACGATCGACCTCCGCGGGTCCGCCACGATCAGGATGAGATCGCCTTCGCGAGCCCGGGTCGTCTCTACCAAGCCCGATCTCTCGTCGCCGGTGAAGAACTTATCCAGCGGCGACTTCAGGCCCTCACCGGTGACGCTCGCCCAAACGAGCCCACCGGCACCAAGCGACTTCGCCTCATCGACCAGGGCATCCAGGTCCTTGCGCCCGAGCTCCGAGCCTTGCGGCAACACGATCGCCTTCACGGCGCCCCCGGCATCGAGGACCGACCGGAACACGCGTACCTCGGTGGCGGCGAAGGTGTCCGACAGCTCGATCAGTTCCATCCCGAACCGCAGGTCGGGCTTGTCGCTGCCGAAACGTTCCATCGACTCGCGATACGGGATGCGCGGGAAGTCGGGCAGCCCTACGCCGAGCACATCGGCCCACACCGACTTGAACATCCGCTCGGTGACGTCCAGGACGTCCTCGACCTCGACGAACGACATCTCCAGATCGAGCTGGGTGAAATCGGGTTGACGATCGGCACGGAGGTCCTCATCCCGGAAGCACCGCACGATCTGGTAGTAGCGGTCCATGCCGGCGACCATGAAGAGCTGCTTGAAGAGTTGGGGTGATTGCGGAAGCGCATAGAAGGCTCCGGGATGGAGGCGGGCCGGAACGAGGTAGTCGCGGGCGCCCTCCGGCGTAGCGCGCGTCAACATGGGCGTCTCTATCTCAACGAACCCCTCCGCATCGAAGAAGCGTCGGATGGCTCCGATGATCGCGTGCCTAAGTCTCAGGTTCGCCTGCATGCTCGGACGGCGAAGGTCGAGGTAGCGGTACTTCAGCCGCAGGTTCTCATCGACCTCTTGATGCTCGCCGACCTGGAACGGAGGAGTATCGGCGCTCGAGAAGACGTGCACCGATGATGCGGTCACCTCGACCTCTCCGGTCGGGATCTTCTCGTTGACCGTTCCCGCCGGCCGTCGCCGCACCTCACCCTCGATACGGACGCAGAACTCGTTGCGGAGGCCTTGGGCCGCGGCATGGGCATCCATCGACTCGTCGGGGTTGAACACCACCTGGACGAGACCGGCCGTGTCGCGAAGGTCGGCGAACGTGACGCCACCATGATCTCGCCGTGTGTCCACCCATCCACACAGGGTCACGTTCTCCCCCGCATGTTCCGCGCGCAGGTCGCCGCATCGGTGAGTGCGCATCATCTGGTTAGCTCGGCCTCCACCTCATCGAATGCGGCGGTCCGCTGCTCACCGGTGGTCAGATCCCTGATCGTGGCGTTCCCGCTCGCCATCTCGTCCTCACCCAGGATCACGGCCCACCGGGCTCCCGACCGGTCGGCGTCTTTCATCTGGCCCTTCAGGCCGCGGCCCATCAGATCGAGATCGGCTCCGACGCCGGCGGTCCGCAAACGGGTCGCGAGCTCGAACGACCGCCGGCCTGCGTCCTCGCCGAGCGCCACGATGTAAACGTCGACCGGGTGTTGGTCCACCTCGGGCTCCCCCGCCGCGAGCCGCAACCGATCGATCCCGAGCGCGAAACCGATCCCCGGAACGTGGGGACCTCCGAGGGCTTCGGCCAGACCGTCGTACCGCCCGCCGCCGCCTATCGCGTCCTGCGAGCCCAATCCCCCGGCCGTGTACTCGAAGGCGGTTCGGGTGTAGTAGTCGAGACCTCTCACGAGCCGAGGTGCCAACGTGAAGGCGATCCCTACGTTGCGAAGGTCCTGTTGCACCGCCTCGAAGTGCTTCCGGCACGCGTCGCACAGGTGATCCGCGATCAAGGGAGCCCCCTCCATCACGGCGATCGTCGATGCCTCCTTGGAATCGAACGTCCGCAAGGGGTTGGTGGAGATCCGCTCCCGGTCGTCCGCGGCCAGCTCATCGCGGTGCTCGTCGAGGAAGGCGACGAGGATCTTTATGTATCCGCCGCGGCAGGACTCGTCCGGGTGGCCGATCGAGTTGAGGTGCACGGTGGGCTCGACTCCCATCGAACGGATGAAGTGGGCCCCCAACCAGACGACCTCGGCATCTGCCCGAGCCGCATCGCTGCCGATGGCCTCGATCCCCACCTGGAAGAACTGACGGTAGCGGCCCTTCTGGGGGCGTTCCTGCCGGAACATCCAGCCGGCGTAGTAGAGCTTGATCGGCAGCGCCCCCCGGTGGAGGTTCTTCTCCAGCATCGCTCGCACGACGGGAGCGGTCCCCTCGGGACGAAGGGTCAGCGACCGGCCCCCCAGATCGCTGAAGGTATACATCTGCTTGGTCACGACCTCGGTCGCCTGGCCGACGCCGCGCTCGAAGACCTCGGTGTTCTCGAACATCGGGGTCTCGACGGGGGCGTATCCGGAGGTCGCGAAGATGTCCTCCGCCCGGCGCCGCGCTCGCTCCCACCACCACGAAGCGGGGGGCAGGATGTCATTCGTCCCTTTGGGCGCGCGGAAAGCGTCTTCTCTATCTGCCATCGAGCAATCCTATGGCGTCGGCCGCTCCGACCGTCCGACTCCCTGTGGTTGGATAACGGGCCCCGGTCCTATAGCTACGCTCCTGGAGGTTCCCTTGGTTCAGGCGAGAGCGGAAGACCCCAGCGCTCTGGAGGAGATCACCCGACGGTTGCGGCGGGACATCGTCACCTCCACGACGAGCGCGGGATCCGGTCATCCATCCACGTCACTCTCGATGGTGGAGATCGTCACGGTCCTGTATTTCGGCGGAGTGTTGCGTTACGACACGTCGGCTCCCCGAGATCCCGGCCGGGACCGATTCATCCTGTCCAAGGGCCACGGAGCGCCGGGACTGTACGCGGTGCTGGCCGAGGCGGGGTACTTCTCGGTCGACGAGCTCAACACGCTACGCAAGCTCGGATCTCCCCTCGAGGGTCACCCGAACATGAACCGCGTCCCCGGCGTCGAGGCGTCCACCGGCTCGCTGGGCCAGGGACTCTCGATCGGCATCGGCCATGCCGTCGCCGCACGCGTGGACGGGCGGGACTACCGCGTCTACGTGATGCAGGGCGACGGGGAGACGGAGCAGGGCCAGGTGTGGGAGGCCGTGATGTACGCCGGCAACCATGGCCTCGACAACCTGACCCTCATCATCGACCGGAACGGTTACCAGCAGACCGGCGCGGTGGACGATATCCAGCCCCTGGACCCGCTCGAGGACAAGCTACGAGCCTTCCTCTGGGAGGTTCGAACCATCGACGGTCACTCTCTCTCGGAGGTCGCCGGCGCATTCGATTGGGCCCGATCCGTGTCTGGATCGCCGCAGGCGATCATCGCCAACACCGTGAAGGGCAAGGGCGTGTCACTGCTGGAGGCGACTCCGGGCAAGTTCCACGGTAAACCGCTCACGGAGGGGCAGAGAGACGACGCGCTCGAGGAGGTGGGCGCATGAGCTTCGGCATAACTCGCTTGAAGGTCGAGGAAGGGCCCCCCACGCGCGAAGCATTCGGCGACGCTCTCGCCGAACTGGGAGGGGAGTTCCAGGACCTCGTCGTCCTCGACGGCGACGTAGCGAACTCCACCTTCACCGAGCGATTCGGCGAGCGATTCCCCGAACGCTTCTTCAACGTCGGCATCGCCGAATCGAACCTGATCGGGATCGCAGCCGGGCTGGCCGGCGCCGGCAAGATCTCCGTTGCCGCTTCGTTCTCTACGTTCTTGCTGTCGAATGCCTTCGATCAGATCCGGATGTCGATCGCCTTCCCCAACCAGAACGTGAAGCTGGTTGGCAGCCACGCCGGTATATCCATCGGCGAAGACGGACCCTCTCAGATGGCGATCGAGGACGTCGCTCTCGCGTGCGCGCTGCCGGGTTTCACGGTGATCGTGCCGGCCGACGGGCCCAGCGCAGCGGCCGCCACGCGAGCCATGATCGAACGTGACGGACCGGTCTTCCTTAGATGCGGGCGGCCCAAGGTGCCGATCGTTTACGAGGACGATGCTCCCCTCCAGGTCGGGCGCGCCAACCAGCTACGTGCGGGCGACGATGTGACGCTCATCGCGAACGGGATCATGGTCGCGATGGCGCTCGACGCAGCCGAGACACTGGCCGACGACGGCATCCAAGCCCGGGTGATCGATATGCATACCGTCAAGCCGATCGACGCGGAAGCCATCGAACGCGCCGCCAACGAGACCCGTGCCCTGGTCGTAGCAGAGGAACACCTGGCCTACGGCGGCATGGGATCGACCGTGGCGATGGTCGTCGCCGAGCGGAAGCCGACACGCATGGCATTCGTCGACATCGGCGACACGTACGCGACCTCCGGAACACCGGACGAATTACTCGTTCAGTTCGGGTTGACCCCGGCGGCCATCGTCGATGCCGCCCGGAGGCTCCTGAAGGACTGACCGGTAGCCGGACTCTCGCCGGTACAGGTGCCCACAACGGGGGCACCGCTCGTGCATCTTGAACCAACCCTCGAAGACACTCGAGCCACAACGCGGACAAACGTCGGCGCGCGCGCCCCAGCAACCGTCCCAGGGGCTGTCGGACGTCGGAGCGACGCACGGTCGCCACGTCAGAACGCCTTCTCGGAGTCGAGCAGGATCGTCACCGGTCCCGCATTCACCAGTTCCACGTCCATCGTTGCTCCGAACCGGCCCCCGGCACACCCGACGCCCAGGGCCCTGAGCCCGGTCATCACTTCTTCGTAGATGGCTTCGGCGTCCGGACCGCGAGCGGCACGGATGAAGGAGGGACGTCTCCCTCTGCGGGCGTCGCCGTACAGGGTGAACTGGGACACCACGAGGGCCTGCCCTCCGGCGTCCAGCAGAGACCGGTTCATCTTGCCCTCGTCGTCTTCGAAGATGCGCAGATGCGCGAGCTTGTCGGCGAGCCACGACGATTCCTCCCGCGTGTCCTCCGGAGCTACGCCCATCAGAACGAGAAGTCCGGGGCCGATCTCCGCCACCACCTCACCGGCGACGGTGACGCTCGCGCGCGATACGCGTTGGACGACGGCTCTCATCGAACCAGGGGGAGAACGCTCTGGAGGATCCCGCGCGCGAGCGGCGCCGCGACCACTCCGCCCACGCCGCCGAGCTCGGCGACGACGGCCACGGCTACCTTGGGATCGTCCGAAGGAGCGAAACAGATGAACCACGCGTGGTTCATCTCGCCGGCGGCATCCAACTCGGCGGTCCCCGTTTTCCCCGCAACGCCCACGCTGCCCAGGTTCGCGCGCTGGCCCGTTCCCCCTTCGACCACGTTCTCCATCAATCCGGTCATAGTGGCGGCCGTCCGGGGCGACACCACACGTTCCATGGCGATCTGTTGGCCCATGGTGATGCGCGGCTCCGCCCTCCTCCCGCGATTCGCGATCGTCGCGGCCACGGTGGCCATCTGCAGGGGGGTCGCGACAACTGCGGCCTGGCCGATGGAACCCCACATCAGATCGGCCTCGCCCTCTGGGAACGGGAACGACGAACGCGCCGCGGCCAGGGGCATAGCGGGCTCCCGGTTGAAACCAAAGGCTTCCATGTAGCGGTTCAGACGGCGGGCGCCGAGCTTTTCGGCGACCTGGGCGAAAGCGGTGTTCACGCTGAACTTGAGGGCCGTGGCGAAGTCGATGCTGCCGAACTCGCCCGACTCGAAGTTGCGCACTCCTCGGTAGTTGCCGGGCCCGGTCACCTTGGACGACGGCTTCATGGTCTTCGTATCGAGTGCCGCCGCTGCGGTCACCACCTTCAGCGACGAACCGGGGGCATAGAGGCCCGACAGAGCGCGGTTGAACGGCGCAAGCTCATCGACACCGATGTAGAAGGCCGGGTTGAATTCAGACGACGATACGAGCGCGAGCAAGTCTCCGTTGTGAGGATCCATCACCACGGCGCCACCCACCGTGTCGCCCAGCGCGGCTGCGGCGGCACGCTGCACTCGAAGATCCAGCGTCGTGCGAACCGTGCGTCCGTTGCCCCCGGACGAGCTTCCCAGCCGCTTCAGCCGCCGGCCTCTCAGATCGGCTGCGAACAGCGACATCGACGGACGGCCCGCAAGTCGCTCCTCGAAGGCCTGCTCGAGCCCGGATCCTCCCACGAGGTCGCCCGCGACGTGGCCCTCCGCAGCCTCCGCGAGCTCGCGTCGATCCAGCCTCTCGACGTGACCGATCGTGCTTCCGGCGGTCGATCCCGCGGGGTAGCGGCGGCGCGGGCCGGTCCCCCTGGCGAGGATGCGTCCGTTCCGATCCACCAACGTGCCGCGTTTACCGTAATCCCGGGTGACGGCGAAACCCCGCCCCCCGGGGATGCCGGGCCACATGTGTTCGATCCGCCACGGGACGCGCCATGCTTCGTCGGATCGCTCGTAGACGACCGGGATCTCGCCGTCCAGTCGGACGGGCTCGGAAGCGGCTTCCGATCGATAGGTGACGGCGTAAGGGACGTGTGCGGTCGGCACGACGTCATCGTTCGCCATCTCCGAGGATGACGGTTGGTCGACCGGGCCGATCAGCTCGACCGTGAAATCCTCGACGAGACCGTCTTCCATCGCGCCTTCGAACCACGCGGCGAGATCCTCGTCCTCCCAGACGGCGCGCGCTTCGCTATCGAACGTCTCCATCATGCCCGCCTCGGACCTCTCGTTCCACGCGGAGACGAAGTCCCGGACCGCGGGGGCAGCCGTCGGGAACCCCGCTTCTGGATCGCTGGTGCATGCGGAGACCGCGGCGACCACGGCCACGATGGCGATGCTCTGTCTACCCATGCGCCTCAGCCGCGAGCGGAGCTGGGAACGACTCTGTAGGCGTCGAACACCGAGTCGACGCGACGCGCGCTCTGGATCACGTGTTCGAGATGTTCGGGGTCGGCGAGCTCGAACGCGAACGACAACGTGGCGATCCCATCGCGACCGGTGCGCGTCGAACTGGACAGGATGTGGATCCCTTGGTCTGAGATCGCGGCGGTGACGTCACGCAGCAGCTTGGCGCGATCGAGCGCTTCGATCTGGATCGCGGCGACGAACAGACCCTGCTGGCGGTTGTCCCACCACACGTTGATCATCCTGTTCTCGTCCGTCGCCTGGAGCGCCTTCGCGTTGGGGCAGTCCGTGCGGTGGACGGACACGCCCCGCCCCCGGGTCAGGAAACCGACGATCTCGTCCCCCGGCACCGGTGTGCAGCACCGGGCCAGACGGACCAACAGATCGTCGAACCCTTCGACGATGACGCCCTTGCTTCGCATCTTCGATGCCCGCCGCCTTTTCGGCTCCTCGATCGGTGCCGTTTCTTCTTCCTCTTCTTCCGGCTCGGGCTCGAAGAGGCGGATCACGCGCGAGGTGATCGACTGGGTCGACAGGTGGCCCTCGCCGATCGCCACGAACAGAGACTCCAGATCGGCATGATGGAGCTCTTCGGCCATCTGCTGCAGAAGATCACTCTTCAGGATCCGGTCCACCGGCAGCCCCTGTCGGCGCATCGCGGTTATGAGCGATTCCCGACCCTGGGCCTGAGCATCCTCCCGCCGCTCCCTGGCGAACCACTGCCTGATCTTGTTCCGGGCTCGCGGCGTCTTCACCATCTGGAGCCAGTCACGAGACGGCGATGCAGGGCCCTTCGAAGTGATGACCTCGACGGCATCACCAGAGGACAAGGCATGATTCAGCGTCACCAGACGCCCATTGACGCGCGCGCCTACGGTGCGGTGTCCCACCTCGGTGTGGATGGCATAGGCGAAGTCGATCGCAGTCGCTCCCCGCGGAAGCGACACGACATCACCCTTCGGCGTGAACACGAACACCTCGTCGGAGTACAGGTCGATCTTGAGCGACTCCATGAACTCCTTGGGATCGGCGGATTCGGCTTGCCAGTCCATGACACGCTGGAGCCAAGCGATCTCTTCCTCGGGCACCCTGCCCCGCTGTTGCTCCTTGTAGAGCCAGTGCGCCGCGATCCCGAACTCCGCTGCCTTGTGCATAGGGTGAGTGCGGATCTGGATCTCGATCGGGCGCCCGGTGAGGCCGATCACGGTCGTGTGCAACGACTGGTACATGTTGAACTTGGGCATGGCGATGTAATCCTTGAAACGTCCCGGGACCGGCGTGAAGAGGGTGTGGATCGCACCGAGCGCGGCATAGCAATCCCTCACCGAGTCGACGACGACGCGAACCCCCACCAGGTCGAAGATCTCATCGAACTGTTTGCCTCTGACGATCAGCTTCTCGTAGATCGAATAGAGGTGCTTGGGTCGTCCGGAGACCTCAGATCTGATCTTCACCTCGCGCAGCTTGTTCGTGATCTCGTCACAGATCTCTTCCACGGAACGTTCTCGCTCCGGCTGCCTCTGTTGCACCAGCGCATCGATCTCTTCGTACCGCTTCGGGTGCAACGCTTCGAAAGCCAGATCCTCCAGCTCCCACTTGATCGCGTACATCCCGAGGCGGTGAGCCAGGGGCGCATAGATCTCGAGCGTTTCCCGGGCGATCATCGTCCGCTTCTCCTCCGGAAGCGGCCCCAGCGTTCGCATGTTGTGCAACCGGTCCGCGATCTTTATCAGCAGAACGCGGAGGTCGCGCGCGGTCGCTATGATCATCTTTCGGAGGTTCTCCGCGCGCGTCTGTTCCGCCGATCGGAAACGGATCTTGTCGAGCTTCGTGACCCCGTCGATGAGGCTCGCGACCTCGAAGCCCAGCTTCTCCTCGATCTCGAGCAGGCTCAGTTCCGTGTCTTCCACGGCATCGTGAAGGAGACCCGCCGCTACCGTCACATCGTCCATCCCGAGTTGGGCGAGGATGGATGCGACCGACGTCGGATGCGTGATGAAGGCGTCGCCCGAGCGGCGCACCTGGCCCTCATGAGCGTTCTCGGCGATCTCGTAAGCACGCTCGACGAGCTTCAGGTTGGACTTGGGGCGCCGGGCGCGGAGCTCCTTGACGACCTTCTCGATGCCCGCCTCTTGGGGCCTGGTCGGCCGCACCTTCTTGAGCACGGCCTTGACGCCGCGCGGCTGGATGTCGGCGCTGCTGCCCTCGGGCTCGAGCCCGTCCTCGAGTGAGCTCATAACTCATTGTACGGACAGGATGCGGCGTTCCCTAGACCTTCCCCCGCTCGAAGCGCACGACGGCGTCCTGGGCCGCCATCTCGGTGACCAGCCAGCCCGCCGTGAGCCACGCCCGGGCGTGCATGCGTCGCCCGTCGTTGCGCCACCATGAGGGCCACCTGGAGCTGGGCGGAAGCGCTGCGCCGACCAGACCCTCGATCTCCCCCAGCGTCAGCTCGATGGAGGTCATGTTCGCGGGCCGCGACGCCAGGTAGGCCGCCAGACGGATGTACTTGAGCGATCGTCTCTGCTTGGTTCGCCCCGGCATGAGCACGACATTAGGGAGCGCCGTCGCGGGCGGATAGGGGGTAGGAGCAATTGTCCGCTTTGATCCGCGCCGGGGCCGCGGGACGCTAGTCGTACGAGATCAGCGAGAAGAGCTCGTACTCGGTCAGTCGCTCGCGGCCCGCAAGGAACGCAAGCTCCATGATCATCGCTATCCCCGCCACCTTGCCGCCACAGCGCTCGGTGAGCCTGGCGGTGGCCAGCGCCGTACCTCCCGTGGCGAGGACATCGTCCACGATGAGGATGCGCTCCCCCGCCGAGATCGCGTCCTTGTGCATCTCCAGAGCGTCGGTTCCGTACTCCAGCTCGTAGGTCTCGGATTCCACCTTCCACGGGAGTTTTCCCTTCTTGCGAACCGGGATCAGCCCCGCTGTGAATCGATACGCGAGCGGCGCCGCCACCATGAAGCCGCGGGCCTCGATCCCGAGGACCTTGTCGATATCGTCTCGGTCGAACTGGTGCGCGATCGCATCGATCGTGTAGGTAAAGGCTTTCTTGTCGGCCAGCAGGGGCGTGATGTCCTTGAACGACACGCCGCGCTGAGGGAAGTCGGGTATCTCCCGGATGAATTCCTTGAGCCACGAGTGGTCCGGGCGATGGGGCACGACTAGCGCCTCTTCCTCCGTTTCGCCTTCTTGGATCCTGCGCGGGCACGAGCGGGAGGACGCGACCTAGTTGCAGGTCTGGACCGGGCAGGGACCCTCTCGGCTTGGTCGGCGGTCACAGGTTCCTCCGATGTCGTCGCGGCCGCCGCGGCCTCGCGGCCCTTCTCGAGTCGTTGCTCCGCGGCCCGGAAGCGCGGCTCGTCCTCCTTCAGCATCGCCAGGATCGGAACCGCGGTGAACAGGGACGAGTACGAGCCGGAGAGGATGCCGATGAACAGCGCCAGGGCGAGGTCCTTCAGGGTACTGGCGCCGAACAGGCCGGCCCCCACGAATAACAAGGTGCCTACCGGAAGCAGCGTGGAGAGGGATGTGTTCAAGGACCGCATGAAGACCTGGTTCACGGCGAGGTTGGCCGAGTCGCGGTAGGTCCTCCGGCCCGTCGTCGCGTAGAGCTGCGTGTTCTCTTCCACCTTGTCGAAGACGACCACGGTGTCGTACAGGGAATACCCGAGGATCGTCAGCAGCGCGATCACCGTCGACGGCGTCACCTCGAACCCGACCAGCGAATAGATGCCCGCCGTGATCAAGAGGTCGTGGATCATCGCCGCCATCGCGGCGAAGGCCATCTTCCATTCGTAGCGCCAGGTGATGAACAGGCCGACGACGACGAAGAAGACGAGGAGCGCGCGGACGGCGTGGCTGGTGATCTGTTGCCCCCACGAGCCCGCTACCTGGGAACTGTCGGTGATCTCGGAGCCGACGGCCTCGCTCACCGCGCCGCCGACGACCTCTCTCTGCTCCGGCGTGACGGTCTTCGTCTGGACGAGGATCGAGCGGCCCTCGCCCTGGGTGGCGACCTGGACCTTCGCGCCTTCGATGCCGGCGTCGGACACGGCGTCCCGGACGGCGGAGATCACGTCCAGGTCGGATACATCGCCCAGCGGACCCTCCTCCGGTACCTCGGCACGCAACTGGAGTCCGCCCTTGAATTCGATGCCGCAGTTGAGGCCCTTGATCAACGACGCGCACGGGGTCTCCGACCCCCGGAACAACATGGATCCGAGCGACACGGCGATGGCGACGGCCGAGATGAGGAACCAGATCTTGCTTTTCCCGATGAAGTCGAAGCGGGTTTCGCCCCGGTAGAGACGGCCCAGTGTGCTCATGCTTCGGCCCCGAGAGCCTGTCGCAGACCGATGAGCCTGCGGTCGGCGAAGGTCTTCGACCGGGCCAGGAGATTCACCGCGCTCCGCGTGAAGAAGTAGGCGACGAAGAGATCGGTCAGCGTCGCGAGACCGAGCGTCAGCGCGAAACCACGGACGGAGCCGCTGGCGAGCAGGAACAGGATGAGCGCCGCCGACCCGGTGACGAAGTCCGCCACCCAGATGGTCCTGAACGCTCGCTGCATACCCCGATCGACGGCGGCCCTGAGGCTCTTGCCGGAGCGGATCTCGTCCTTCAAGCGCTCGAAGGCGACGATGTAGGAATCGGCCGTGACCCCGACCGACACGATGACTCCAGCGATGCCGGCGAGGCTCAACGACAAGCCCGCCGTCTCTCCGAGGAACGCGAGCAGCACGTAGAGCGCCGCAGCGAAGACCGCCAGGCCCAGCCACACGACGAAACCCAGGGTTCGGTAGTACACGATCATGTAGATCATCACGAGCAACAGGCCGAGGATCCCGGCCCGGAGTCCGGCCTGGAGGGAATCGCTACCCAGCGTCGGAGAGATCTTCTGGATCTCCTGCTGTTCGAGAGTGATGGGCAGTGCTCCGTAGCGCAGGATCAACGCGAGGTCCTTCGCTTCACGCTCACCACCGGTGTCGATCTGGGAATCGCCCCCGGTGATGCCGCGACCACATTCGACGCCCCCGGCGGTCCCTCCGGGCTCCTGCATCCCCGGGCTGGATACGACCTCACCGTCCAGGACGATCGCGATGCGATCGTCCTTACCTTCATCTCTCTGACAAGCCTGCTCGCTCGTCAGCTCCTCCCACGCGTCGGCGCCCTCGCCCGTCATCCGGATCGACACGGACCACTGCGATCCGAGCTGCGTGTCCACCACCGCCTCGGCTCGCTGGACGGCGTCCCCCGTGAGGGCCGCCGGGGCCAGACGGAACAGGACGTTCTCGTTGTTCGCGTCCGGGTAAACGACCTCTTGGTCGTTGACCGACGCGTCCGTAGCCTCCGTCACTTCGGGTCCGGCCTCCGGAGACGGGGAGGCCTCCGGAGACGGGGAGGCGGTGGGTTCGGCATCGCGCGGGAGCTCCTCCAGGACCTCGCGGAACGTCAGCTGCGCGGTCGAACCGATGAGCTCGAGGGCGCGTTCCTCGTCCTGGATACCGGGGAGCTGGATGAAGATCTCGCGATCACCGCGGCTGACCTCGGCCTCGGACACCCCCAACGCGTCGATGCGCTGACGGATCACGTCTACCGTCTTATCCAGAGCTTCCTGGTCGGCGGCCCCCTCGCCCGTCGCAAGCAGCGTCACGCTGACTCCACCTTCGAGGTCGAGGCCCAGCGCGGGCCGCGTCCCGGTCAGAAGGACCACGGCCAGGCCCCCGAAGGCGATCAGCAGCGAGAGGGACAGGTAGAGCCTGTATCTGTGCGGTTTCATCCTCGTCCCGCGGGTTCGTTAGCCGGCGTCTTCGTCCGACGCGGCGGCCCTTCCTTCTAGGTCCTCGTCTTCCTCGGGCTCGTCCTCGTTGAGCTTCCGGGAGATGGATGTCTTCAGGAGCCTGATCACGGTGCCGGGCGCGATCTCGACCTCGAGCTCGTCGTCGCGTACGGCCCTCACCGTGCCCAGGATGCCTCCGGCGGTGATCACCTCATCACCCACGTCTATGGATCTGACCAGTCGCTGGTGCGCCTGGACCCTGCGCTTCTGAGGACGGATCAGCATGAAATAGAAGATCGCCAACAGCAGCCCAAGGAAGATCAGTTGGGAACCGGCTTCGCCCACGGGGCCTCACGTCCTTCTCGTGTGTGTAACAGGTGTCGCACTCGCGATTCCACGCGAACAGAGCCGCGGCGGCGGCTCGGGCGGCATCCTAACGCCCATACCGGGCTATGCGCTCAGGCGTCGAAGAGCCGGGCGCCCGGGCGGGGCAAGTTCAGATGCTGGAAGGCCAGCTCGGTAGCAACGCGGCCCCGCGGCGTCCGCCGGATGAAGCCGAGCTGCATCAGGAACGGCTCGTACACGTCTTCGATCGTATCGGGCTCCTCTCCGACCGCGACCGCCAGGGTGGATACGCCGACCGGTCCGCCGCCGAACTTCATGATGAGCGCGTCGAGGATGGCCGCGTCTACCTTGTCGAGCCCGCGCTCGTCGACCTTGAACACCTCCAGGGCCCGGCGAGCGATCTCGGAGTCGATGATGCCTTCGGCCCGCACTTGAGCGTAGTCCCGCACCCGTCGCAGGAGCCGGTTGGCCACGCGTGGCGTCCCCCGCGAGCGTCGGGCTATCTCGTAGGAGCCGGCTTCGTCCGTCTTCACCTCGAGGATCACTGCCGAACGCGCCACGATCTGCTCGAGGTCCGCGACCGGATAGTGATCGAGCTTCTCCCCGAGCTCGAAACGGCTACGAAGTGGTCCGGTGATCAGCCCCGCGCGCGTCGTGGCGCCGACCAGCGTGAAGCGGGGGAGGTCGAGCCGGATCGTGTTGGCGCTGGGTCCCTTGCCGATGACGAGATCGAGCTGGAAATCCTCCATCGCGGGATACAGAACCTCTTCGACCGTCCGAGGCAACCGGTGGATCTCGTCGATGAACAGGACGTCGCCGTCCTCGAGGTTGGTGAGGATGGCCGCGAGGTCACCCGCTCGTTCGAGGGCCGGTCCCGACGTCTGACGGAGATGTGCGCCCATCTCGTTCGCGACGACGTGAGCCAGACTGGTCTTGCCGAGGCCCGGCGGCCCCGAGAGCAAGAGGTGCCCGGCGGGCTCGTTGCGTCCCGCGGCCGCTTCCAGCACGATCCGCAGGTGCTCCTTGAGCTCCTCCTGCCCAACGAACTCATCGAGGGTGCGAGGGCGGAGCGAGACCTCGAGCTCGCGCTCGATCGGGTCGGCGGACACGGTCAACACCTGTTCGCTCACGCCGGCGGTGCCCCTTCGATGCGGCGCCCGGCGCCGTGTTCCGCACGGTTCCGGTACCCGATCACGAGGCGAGTACCTTCAGCGCGGACCGGATGACTTCCTCGAGCTGCTCATCGGGCGAGGGTCCTAACTCGCTGAGTACCGCGCGGACCTCCCCGGGCGAATAGCCGAGATTCTCGAGCGCGGAACGGGCGCGCGCCACCGTATCGGGCGAGGAGCCGACGATGCCCAGATCGGGAAGCGACAACTTCTCCTTCAGATCGAGCACCATGCGTTGAGCGGTCTTCTTCCCGATGCCGGGGACGGATGAGATCGCCGCGACGTCGTCGGTCGCCAGCGTCTTGCGGAACTGCTCGGGCGTGAAGGCCGAGCACACCTGCAACGCGACCTTCGGCCCCACCCCGGATACGCCCAAGAGGGCTTCGAACATCCGCTGTTCGGCTTCGGTAGCGAACCCGTAGAGCGCGAGCGCGTCCTCCCGGACGTAGGTATGGGTCCACACGCGGCACCTCGTGCCGTCGACCGGCAAGGCCGCAAGCGTCGACGTCGAACACAAGACGCGATAGCCCACACCGGCCACTTCGATGAAGCACGCCTCCGAGCCTCGCTCGGCGACGATCCCTTCGAGGTAACCGATCACCCAGACGCCCCCTGCGCGGCGAGCGCTCGAGCCAGCCCGCTACGGTTGAGATGACAGATCGCCAGGGCGCACGCGTCGGCGGCATCGGCGGGCTGGGGAGGAGCGTCGAGCCGAAGCAACGCGGCCACCATGGACGCCACCTGTTGCTTGGGGGCCGTGCCAACCCCCGCGACCGAAAGCTTCACCTCGGTCGGCGTGTAATCGAAGACCGGGATGCCGGCGGCGGCGGCCGCCGCCAGGATCACTCCGGAAGCCTGGCCGACCGCCATCGCGGTGCGGACGTTGACGCTGAAGAAGACCCTCTCGGCGGCAACGACCTCGGGCCGGTGCTCGGCGATGACCTCCCTGAAGCCGCCCGCGAGGTCGGCCAGTCGTTGCGCATGGGGGAGGCGGGCGGCGGTCCTCAACGTCCCGATCGCGACCGGGACGGGGGCCGAGCCTCCGCGGTCGAGAACGGCGAAGCCGGTGGTCGCGATCCCGGGGTCGACCCCGAGCACTCTCATCGAGCCTCCAGTCGGATGTACGTCGAACGCCTGTTCGCAACCCTAGCGGAGCCCCCCGACCGGAACCCGGCTTTGCGGCCGCCTTTGGCCCTAGATGCGGGCGCCGGTTCGTCGCCCCGCCGACACCTCGTGACTCGGGCCGATGGTGGCCCGGTCGACGAAGTTCCAGAACCTCAAGCCGAGGCCTCTTCGACGGGCTCCGACCTTCTCGCCGTCGGTGCTCATGCTCTTCGAGCTCATCGATCCCATCCCTTTCCTTTCCGTCGTCCTAGCGGCGCCGTGCCGATCCAAACCGGCTCCGTCGCCTCCGGTGCGGCCTCGCCCGGGCCGCGTTGCGGGCGGCCTCCGCCTCGCTCAGAAGGTCGTTGCGCTTCTGCTCGGCCATCAATCCCAGGTACAGCGGGTGCATCTCGTCCTCCTTCCGTCCCTGAGTAACCTGCTACTTGACGATACCGGTTATACTAACCACTGTCAAGGCTTAACCGGTTACAACGAGAAGTAAGTCTCCCCGATAACCGTCTCGGGGGCTACGCTGGTTGGAGGAGAGCGGGGAGAAGGTCCATGACCGAGGAGCTGCCCGAGGCAGCGGAGCTGATCAAGGACTTCGTCAACACCTACGACGTCTCGAGCGGGACCGACGAGCTCGCCACGAGCGGCGCCATGTCGGGGTGGTTCGCGGCCCGCGGCCTGATGGCGGAGGAGGCCGGGCTCGACGAGCCGGCGGCCGCCCAGATCCGAGCGGTGAGGGAGGCCCTGCGCCTGCTCCTGCTGGGCCACAACGACGAGCCAGTCCCCCGCGAAGCCCTGGATACCCTGAACCGGGCGGCCGAGAGCTCGCGCCTGTGCGTCGAGTTCACGCCCGAAGGCAGCGTCCTCGCGTGCCGGTCGACGGGCGCCGACGCCGCCCTGGCGCGGATGATCGCCGCCGTGCACTCGGCGATGGCGGACGAGAGCTGGAGCCGGCTCAAGGCGTGCCGGCGCCACGATTGCCGGTGGGTCTTCTACGACCAGTCGCGCAATCGCTCGAAGACGTGGTGCGCGATGGGCGTGTGCGGGAACCGCACCAAGGCCGAGAAGTACCGCAAACGTCATCCGCACGCTGCGGCGAGCGTCTGAACCGCTCCCCTACAGCTGGGTGACGGGGATCGTCCCCGCGTCCTTCCTCGCCTTGTCGCCGGCGCCCTCCAGCTCGCCCAGCGGCGCGTACAGCACCCGATCCGGATCGATGTCGATCGCGTGCGCGTCGTCGTCGGTGAGGTGCTCGACCAGCGATTTCGAGGCCAGCACCTGTCCCCCCATGGCGGTCTGTTGCATGCGGGCGCACTCGTTGACCTCGTCGCCGAGCGCGGTGACCTCGAGGCGCCCGCCGGTAACGAGCTGACCCATGTAGAGCGTGCCGCCCCAGTGCACGCCCACGTTCACCAGGCAGTCGCTCGGGTCCAGCACCCCGGTCTCGTCGCCGACCTCATCGGCGGCGGCGCGGACCGCGGTTCCGATCTCTCGCGCCGCCGAGACGGCGGCCCTCGCCGCGGCCGACGGAGAGCCGAGATCGTCCACCAGGAAGAAGGCCGTGACCCCGTCGCCGACGTGCTTGCCGACGATCCCCCGGTGCTGGACGACGACGTCGTCGATGGCCGTCGTCGCCACGCGCAGGAGCTGGAAGTACGCGGCGCTCGGCAGACGCCGGGACAGATCGGCCGAGGCCTCGAGATCGGCGAACAGGATGGCCGCCCGGCGCCGCCCCGGGTCCACCAGCCGGGCCATCCGCTCGAACATCCCTCGGTCGCCGCGTGAAACGAGATCCAGCACACGAGCCGGCAGGGCGGGTTCGTACAGCAGGACGGTGCCGGCGAACTCCTCGTCTTCGAACAGGCGGATGTGGAACTCACGGATCGGTGCCGGGGGCAGGCCGGGTCGAAGGAACTCGAAGGTCGAGGTCCATATGAGCGGCGGCCGTTCGGGCTCCACCTGTTGGAGGAATCGATCCAGGAGACCCGAGGACACGGCATCCTTCGGGAGCCAATCCGGCGGGTCGTCCCAGTTCTCGAGGGCATCTTCGAGCGTTCGGCGGAACTCCTCCTTGCCACCCGAGCTGTCGTACAGGTACCGCGGCAGGTGCTGCTGGAACATGTTGAGTTGACTCTCGGTCGTGATCAGTAGCGCCCATGTCGGCGAGCTGTAGGTCTCGACCACGTGCTTGCCGTAGCCGAGCTTCCCCTCGTCCTCTTCCCCGATCAGGACCTTGAGCTCGCTGCTGACCCAGACGAGGTTCCAGGAACCATCGAAGATCGATGCTGCACACGCGACCTCATCCAGCTCTTCTGCGATCCGGCGAAGCTTCGGGTGGTCAGGAAGCGAGGGTTGCGAGGACATCGTCGGGGATATCGAAGTTGGCATAAACGTCCTGCACGTCGTCGAGCTCTTCGAGCGTATCGATCAGGTTGAGCACCTTCCTGGCGTCGGCGTCCTCCAACGCGACCGTCGTCTTCGGGACCTGCGTCAGCTCGTCCGATTCGATCGCGATCCCGGCGGCCGTCAGGGCATCGCGCACCGCCTTCAGCGACTCCGCGGGAGTCACGACCTCGATCGTCTCCTCGGAGACCCGCAGGTCCTCCGCGCCGGCATCGGCTGCGACCAGGAAGACTTCGTCTTCGGTCGTTCCGTCCTTCGGGACGATGACGACCCCCTTCGGTTCGAACATCCACGCGACGGAGCCGGGCTCGGCAAGCTTCCCTCCGCTCCCGTGGAACGCGCTGCGGACATCCTGGGACGCACGGTTCCGGTTGTTGGTGAGGCACCGCACGAGAACGGCCACGCCGCCGGGTCCGTAGCCTTCGTACGAGGTCTCCTCATAGGACTCACCCTGAAGCTCACCGGTGCCACGCTTGATCGCCCGGTCGATGTTGTCGTTGGGAACCGAAGCGGCTTTCGCCTTCTGGACCGCGGTTGCCAGCGTTGGGTTACCGTCGATGCTGCCCCCACCCTCCCGGGCTGCTACCTCGACGAACCGGAGCAGCTTGCCCCAAAGCTTGGAGCGCGCGGCATCGTTCGCGCCCTTCTTACGCTTGATCGTCGACCATTTGGAATGGCCCGACATCAGCCCGCCTCCTCGATAAGGTCCAGGAAGATCCTATGGACGCGCTCGTCTCCCGCTATCTCGGGATGGAAGGTCGACGCGAGCATGCCGTTCTCACGCACGAGGACGGGGCGATCGTCGAACTCGGCAAGGACCTCGACCCCGGAACCGACCTCTTCGATGATCGGCGCCCGGATGAAGACCGAACGCAGCGGGCGATCGAGGCCGGCCACGTCCAGGTCGGTCTCGAACGAGTCCACCTGGCGGCCGTACGCGTTGCGTACGATCGCCATGTCCATCACGCCGATGCTGTGTGGCACACCTTCGGGACCACGGACCTCGCGTGCCATCAGGATCGCGCCCGCACAGGTCCCGTACACGGGCATGCCTGCACGGATGCGCTCTCGAAGCGGGTCCAGGATCCCGAACCTATCGAGGAGCTTCCCGATAGTGGTGCTCTCTCCTCCCGGCACGATGAGACCCGCGACCTCGTCCAACCCGGCCGCATGCTTGATGATGATCGCAGTGGCCCCCGCGGCATCGATCAGGCGTGCGTGTTCCCGGACGTCGCCTTGCAGACCGAGGATGCCGACCTTCATGAGACGGCTCCTACCAACCGCGGCGAGCGAGACGCTCCGACTCGGGGAGATCGCTAACGTTGATGCCGACCATGGCCTCGCCGAGCCCACGCGACACCTTGGCGACGATCTCGGGCTCGTTGAAGTACGTCGTCGCCTCGACGATGGAGCGAGCCCGCGTGGCGGGGTCGCCAGACTTGAAGATCCCGGAACCCACGAAGACGCCGTCGGCGCCCAACTGCATCATGAGTGCGGCGTCGGCGGGCGTTGCGATCCCTCCCGCGGTGAAGAGCACGACCGGTAGCGTGCCCGTCTCGGCGATCTCCCGTACGAGGTCGAATGGCGCACGGTGTTCCTTCGCGGCCCCCATCAGCTCCTCGGCCCCGCAGGTCGACAGCCGGCGGATCTCGGACGTGATCGATCGCATGTGACGAACTGCCTCGACGACGTTACCGGTGCCGGCCTCACCCTTGGAGCGGATCATCGCCGCGCCCTCGCCGATGCGGCGCAGCGCCTCCCCGAGGTTGGTCGCGCCACAGACGAAGGGGACGTTGAAGGCCCACTTGTCGACGTGGTTGGACTCGTCGGCAGGGGTCAGGACCTCGGACTCATCGATGTAGTCGACGCCGAGGGCCTCGAGGACCTGGGCTTCGACGAAGTGGCCGATCCGGCACTTCGCCATGACCGGGATGCTGACGGTCTCCATGATCTCGGAGACCTTCTCGGGGTCGGCCATACGTACGACTCCGCCCTCGGCTCGGATGTCGGCCGGCACGCGCTCCAACGCCATGACCGCAACGGCTCCGGCCTCCTCGGCGATCTTCGCCTGCTCGGCCGTGGTGACGTCCATGATGACGCCGCCCTTGAGCATCTCGGCCAGCCCTCGTTTGACCCGCGCACCGCCGGTTTCCCTCGTGGTTTCGCTCATGAGTGCTCCTGACTCCCAGGTCGAGATCACTTCGGTCTCCCCCCGAAGCGTATCCCCGCCCCGGAGCCATACCGGCCCCCGCTACTTGATGACGGTCTTGCCCTTGACCTTGCCCTTCGGAGACGGGACCAGCTCGATCCAGATCGGCCCGATCTTGAACGGGAGAGGGTCTCCGTCGGCGGTCGTGTAGGCCGGCCTCCCGTCCTTGCCGATGGCCCACTGCCCCGGGATGACCTTCCCGTCCCGGAGAAGCCACAGCCTGCCCTTGCCCTTGAGGGAGATGTCGGGCGATCGATTGCCGGTCACGTCGACGATGCAACAAGAGGGATCGACCCTCACCTCCTGTACGAGGACGTTCGGAACGGCGACCTGGCCCCCGGGATTCACCTTGAACGGCACTCCGTCCTGGAACCGCCGCCATGCCCCCCGCGCCCACCGGTACGTGACGAGGTTGGAGCTGCCGAAGCTCACCATGACCCTCTTCGCATCCTTGGCCGAGGCCGGAAGATCGCCGAACGTGAAGATGTCGAGCGGCGGGTTCGTGGTGACGTCGTTCTTGACCTTGTCCCGAACCCTCTCGACGTTGAGCCGCAAGCTATGAACGTCGGACGAGCCTGCAGGGTCGCGGAAGAAGACCTTCGCCCGATCCGTCTGCTCGGTGAACAGCTTCATGTCGTTCTGCCTGAGCTCCTTCTCTACGATGCCGTTGGCTCCCGAGTAAGCCAAGACCTTGGTGAACGGTCCGACGATCCTCGGATCGTCGAAGCGCGCGCTGCGGACCGGTCCCACCTTCTTGCTGGAGCCGCAGTGGTAGATCGCGGCGAACCGGGTCACCCCGCCCTCGACGATCTCTTCGAAGACGACGTCGGCTTCGAGGAGCCCAACCTGCGGGCGAGACTGCGGAGAGTTCTCGATCTTCACGGCGACCGCCGGTCGGGGGAGGTCGGTCTCCGGGTCCTCGCCGGTGAGCGGGCACACGGGAGGCGGCTCGGGGGTCGGCGGCGCCTGGGGCGACGCGCTCTCGCCTTCGCCGCCGCATGCCACGAGGGTGAGCGCCGCGATGAGAACGACACCGATGAGTTTGAGGCTTTCACGAGGCGCCATAGGTGAACGACCCTTTCACTTCGCCCTGCTCGCTGGGCACCAGGTGTATCCACGTCGTGCCCGGTTTGAAGACCATGGCCTTGCCCGATCTTGCGAGGAATCGGACGGCGTCGCCCACGGCGTCGCGCTCCCACGTTCCCTCGTAGGCTCGGCCGTTGCGGAACAACACCGCGGGACCCGAGCCGGTCTCGTCGGCGATCTCTACCGAGGGGTTGCCGGTAACGTCGGTGATCTGCTTGGACAGCCGTACCTCATGCACCTCGATGACGACGTTGTCCACGGCCAGCTGCCCGCCCTGCTCCGTCAGGAACGGTTCGCCGCCTTGCGATCGCCGGTAGCGACCCTGCCCGAAGTCATAGGTGACCTGAGTGGCGCCACTGAACTCGATAGAGATGCTTCGCGCCCTCTTGCCCCTCCCTCGCCGATCACCGAAGTCGAAGATGTCGTCCGACGGCGGGTCGTCGAAGTCCTTGGAGCCCGTACGCCTCAGCGCCTGCGTGTTGGCGTAGAGGGTGTGTTCGGAACTGAGCCCCTCGCGGGGGACGCGCCGCAGACCCTTGCCGGCGCGGGTCTCATCGAGCTGCACGATGCCCACTTCGTCGAGAGCGTCACGCACCGGCTTGTTCGAACCGGAATAGGCCAGGAGCTTGGTGTAGGGCAGGACCAGAGCAGGGTCCACGATCCGCGCGCTGCGCACGGAACCGGCCTTGCGGGAATCGGTGCAGTGATAGATCGCCATGAAGCGCGTCACGCCGCCCTCGACGAGCTCCTCGTAGACCACCTCGGCATCTTCCAGCCCGGACAATGGGTAGGCGAGAGGAGCGTTCTCGATCTTCACTGCAACCGCGGGCCGGCCGGCGTCGACATCTCCCTCCGGCTCGTCCCCGTTCAGCGGGCACTTGTCGGGCTCCAGTACGCCCAGTGGGCCGTCCCGCCCGCCGAGCAGGAAGAAGGCTCCCACCGCGACCGCGATGACGGCGACCGCGATGAGGACGGCTTTGGCTCGGTTCGACACGCGGCGCGACCTCCTTCAGATGTCCAGGAACTCCGGCGGAAGGGGCGATCCGCCGCGCCGTGGCGGGGAGGTGCGGGGGAAGAGCCGCACGCCAAGTCCCCTTCCGGGACGACCGCAAGCTACCACGCAGGCGGCGGGGGCCTGCGGCTTTCGAATGCTAGAGATCCTCCAGCCTGGCGATCCGGGCGACCGGCGAGCACTCGCCCTCGACCGCGGGGACGAACCACAGCCCGCGGTCTGCTCCCTTCCGGGGAGCGGCCTTGCGGATCGCGCGGGCGAGGCCCGGTGGATAGCGGAGCAGCGCGGCGGCGCCGACGTCGTAGGCAGCAGGGGCACAGGGATGGATGCGCTTGGTCCACCCGAGCACCGAACGGGCCCAACGAGGATCCGGAACGCCGTCGCGGAGGCGGAGCAAGCAATGGGCGACCACCGCCTCGAGCTCGGTCAACGCCAGCTCCGAGGCGAGCTCGGTGGACACCGCCACCGCTCCCCGGGACCCCACCGACGTCACGAAGGCGTTGGGGGAGGACCCCGTGAAGATCCAGATCGCGGGACGGTCCATCCCGAGGTCTCCGGACAGACCGGATACCAGCCGGATCAAGCGCGCGTTCGCTCGATCCGACTCGCCGACCTCGATCGCGCCGACCGCTCCCAAGGATCGACGTCCCTCTCTGGACCCATGCCAGGCCCCCGCGATCAGGGCCACGAGCGCGATCCCAACGTAGAAGGGATCGCGCGTTGCGACGGTCAGGATGATCAGAACCCCGAGGGTCAGGACCACGTAGATCGCAGTACGCCGGCCGAGGCCGCCCGGCGTTCGCGGGTCGGGCGTCCCCCAGTCTGGTACCGGCTTCGGGGCGGACGATGGAGGCAGGGCCATCAGTAGCCCGGCCCCTGCCGGAGCCTGGTGTCGAAGTCCGACGTGTAGCGGCCGAAACCGCTGGAGACCTCGATCGATCCCACCGAAGCCACGGTCACGCGCGAAGTGGGATCCACCCAGAGCGTGACGACCCCGTAACCGTCGTATCGCCCCCGGAATCCCATGCGGACCACGATACGAGCGGCACGGATCGACCTGCCGGCCGTCTGGATCCGGTCGAAGCCCCCGACGCTCATCCGGTAGGAGCCCGACGTGGTCCCTCGCCACGCTCCGGCCCACGCGCTCCCTGGCCGCAACGGGAGCTCGAGCGTCTCGATCGTAGGCGCCGGCCGGTACCGGATCCGGTGACGGGTTTCATCCCGGGTGAAGGTGTCGACGACCTCGGCTACCCGGGCCGCCCCGCGCGTGTGGCGGGTGACCGTCCGAAGCGTCCGCTGACTGGATACGCGTGTCGTTTCGATCACAACGATCGCGTTCCGAGAGCCGGCGCCGTACGAAACGATCGCCGATCGCGTCCGCGGGAGGGGGTCGCCGGCGCACGTGGGCGTGCAGAATTCCTCGTAACCCTCCTGCGAGTACACGTACGAACCGGCGCGCGGGAACGCGAAGCGCGACTTCGGCCTCCGCGGCTCGTCTCTCTTCCCCTCGGCGGCGCGCTCGTCCGGCGAAGGGCCGTTGGTCACCGCAACATCCTCTTCGGCATCCCCGTCGTCTCGGAAGGTGATCTCGCCTCCACTCCGGCCGACGTCGCACGCGCTCAATAGGCATAGCAAGAGAGCCGCCGCCACTACGCGCTTCTTCGCCCTCATCTCGCGATCATCACGTCCCCATGTCGCGGGCACGCTCGTAGAGCTCGATGACGTCGTCGACCAATGAGTCCCAGTCGAAGGCGGACGCCCGCGTGGCTCCGAGGTCCCGCATCAGCGCGGCTTGCTCGGGATCGTCGAGCATCCGCCCCAATGCGACGGCGAGCGCGCGGTCGTCGCCGGGGGGGACGTACACGGCAGCATCGCCGGCGGCGGTTCGGAAGCCTGGGAGCTCCGAGCACACCACGGGCGCCCCCCCGGCCATCGCCTCCAACAGGACGATCCCGAACGACTCCTTCCCGGTGGCCGGATGGCAATACACATCCACAGAGCGGAACAGTCCGGCGAACGTCTCATCGGACAGAGCTCCGAGGAACCTCGCCCTGATGCCCGTGCGAGCTACGAGGGCCCGGGCTTCGGGTTCGCGCGGTCCGCTACCCGCCACGATGAGCGTCGCGTCGGAACGCCCCAAGCGCGCCATGGCTCGGATCAGGGTCTCGAGACCCTTGCGTTCTTCCAGCCGCCCCGCGAACAACACCTTCTTGCCGGCGCCCAGCTCGAACGGCGGAGCACTTCGGAAGCGCTGTGCGTCTACGCCGTTCGGCGTCATCTCGTAGGTACCGGGGAAGTACCGAGACACGAAGGCCAACGCCGGCTCCGACACGGCCGTGCGGAGTGTCAACCGGTCCGCCAGCGGGCGGAGGAAGGGAGCGAACAACCGGTAGAGCGCACTTTTGTCGGCCGACGCATGGAAGGTGCCGACGCAAGGCGCCAGTTTGGTGGTGATCGCGAATAGGGACGAGCTCAGGATGAGCGGCTCGTGGATGTGGATCACGTCGGGCCGAACATCCCGCAACCGGCGCCGGGTTGACCACCACGCGTCGGGTCCCGGGGCGATCGGCGCCACCGACCCGTTGGCCGGGATGGCTATCGCACGACCCACGACCTCGACGGATGCGTCCATCCGATGGGCTCGCACCGCCACGGGCGCCAGCACCCGAACGTCGTGAGCGCGACGGGCCAGGGCACGCGATAGGTCACGGACGTGCGTCTGGACACCCCCGTGCCGGTCCCAGCCATAGGGGCACACGAGCGCGATCTTCACGACCGAGCCTTCCGCTCGCGGTCGGCGAGCCAGAACGGTTGGAAGACGTGCCACTCTTCGGGCCGCATCGCTACGAACCTCTCCAGGGAGTCGGCGACCTCCTGGGTCAGCTTCTGGAGCCCCCCCGACCGATCCTCCGGAAGCTGGAGCGGAGGCTCGATGATCGCGCGCCAGCCGTGCTTCCCGTCTTCGAAGGTTTCCGCGAAGACCCCGGCGACCATCACGGGCACCCCCGTCCGCAGCGCTATGGACGCGGCCCCCGCCGGGAACGTCGCGTCTTCACCGAAGAAGCTCACCTTGACGCCCCTACCCTTGAGGTCACGATCTCCGACGATGGCCAGGACGGCGCCGTTCTCGACCTCTTCGACCAGCTTCGCGGTGATGCCGGCTCGGGCCGGATAGATCGTCATGCCGAGACTCGCTCGATGGTCGGCGAAGAACTCGAACATGCGCCGAGGTTTCAGTTCCTCCACGACGGAGACCAGGCGACGCCCCGTAGCGCCGACCCATGCCCCCGCCGCGTCCCAGTTCCCCAGGTGGCCCACGACGACGATCGCTCCCTTGCCGTACTCCTTCATGACCGCGTCGAGGTTCTCCTCACCAGTGGCTCGGAAGCGGTCCAGGAAGAAAGCCGCGTCCTTGCGGACCAGGCGGAAGGTCTCCAGCCAATACCGGGCGTAGCTGGTGAACGCGGCCCCGACGAGGCTACGGACCGCGGGTGAATCCGATGGCAGCCCGGTGATGCGGGCGAGGTTCCTCGCGACCACTTCTCTCTTGCCCGATCTTGTCATCGCGATACGTCCCAGGGCCCCAGCGAGCCCGTAGGCGACGCCCTCGGGCATCCGGGCGGCGATCCATGAGCCGGCGACGTAGCCGTAGTAGACGAGTTGCAGGAGGCGGCTCTCGTCCGCCGGCCGCCGCCTACTCTTCACGACCGGCCTGCGCGCGGACGTGGAAGATCCGCTGCAAGACCGTCACGGAGGCCAGTACGGCCAGTAACGCGACGGCGATCGGGAGGATGTAGGTGAAGATCAGGCCGGCGATCAACAGGATGACGCGCTCCGCGCGTTCCGCGATCCCGACCTTGCATTCGAAACCGAGAGCCTCGGCTCGAGCGCGTACGTAGGAGACCAAGAAGCCCGCGACCAGCGCCACGAGCGCGGCGATGGCAACCCACCGTAGTTCCTGCTCGGCGGGACCGGCGGCCTCCGTGAACCGCCACGCGATCGCGAGCAGGATGAGTGCGTCGGCGAGCCGATCGATGGTGGAGTCCAGGAACCCACCGAACTTCGTGATCATCCCGCGAGCCTTCGCGACGGCTCCATCGAACGCGTCGAAGGCGGCGGCCAGGATCAGCGCGAAACCCGCCTCCACGAATCGTCCCTGGACGATGAGGATCGCGACCCAGATATGGACGATCAAGCCGAGAACCGTGATGGCATTGGGATTGACCCTCGTGGCACCCAGCGCCCGCCCCACCGGACGCATCGCCGAGTCCCACACGCCCCGGATCTTCGAGTCCAGCATCAGGGCATCCTATTGAGGCCGGACAGCGCGGGCATCTTCTCGTGCGGAATACGATGTCAGACCACCGCACAGACCTGGAGGGGAGCTCTTGAAGACCTATCCCACCGAGAACATCCGCAACATCGTCCTGGTCGGTCACGGCGGAGCCGGCAAGACGTCGCTGGCTGAAGCCCTCCTGTTCCGCACGGGTGCCAGCACCCGGATGGGCAAGGTCACGGAGGGCAACACGGTCACCGACTTCGATGATGAAGAACATCGTCGAGGGATCTCCGTATCCACGGCCCTCGCCCCCGTCGAGTGGAACGACCACAAGGTGAACGTGTTGGACGCGCCCGGGTACGCCGACTTCATCGGCGAGCTGCGGTCCGCCATGCGCGTAGCAGACCTTGCCGTATTCGTCGTATCCGGCGTCGAGGGACTCGAGGTCCAGACGCAGGTCGCCTGGAACTACGCCGAGGAGCTCGAGCTTCCCCGCATCATCTTCGTGAACAAGCTCGATCGAGAGAACTCATCGTTCCGGCGCACCCTGGAGCAGATGCGTGACGCCTGGGGACTGGGGGTGGCTCCCCTATCCCTGCCGCTCGGGCGGGAACATGACTTCAGGGGCGTCATCTCCGTCATCGACGAAAGGGCCTACGAGTACGACGAGGCGGGCAAGCCATCGGAACAAGACGTGCCCGCCGACCGGCAGGAACGACTCAACGAGGTCCGCACCAACCTCTTCGACTCCGTGGCCGAGACCGAGGATGCGCTGCTCGAGCGATACCTCGAGACGGGAGAGCTCAGCCGCGACGAGATCATCAGGGCCTTGCACGACGGGCTGAGCTCGGCGTCCATGTTCCCGGTGATGGTCGGCGCCGCCACGAAGCTGATCGGCGTGGATCGGATGTTGGATGCGATCGTCTCCGCCGGCCCGTCTCCCCTGGACCGGCGCCCCGTCGAGAGCGAGGACGGCAAGACGCGCGAGGCGAAGCCGGACGCCCCGATGTCGGCCCTCGTGTTCAAGACGCTGTCCGACCCATACGTGGGTCGCGTGAGCATCTTCCGCGCCTTCTCCGGGACCGTTCGGGGCGATCACTCCGTCTACAACGCCTCCAAGAAGACGGACGAGCGCGTGGCGGGCGTATTCACGATGCGGGGCAAGAACCATGAAGAGCTCACCGAGATCCGGGCGGGCGACATCGGTGCGATGGCGAAGCTCACGCACACCGTGACCGGCGACACGCTTGCCGACAAGAACGATCCCATCGTCCTCCCCGGCATCGAACCTCCGGAGCCCCTCTTGCCGAAGGCGATCCAGGTCAAGACCAAGGGCGATGAAGACAAGCTGATGATCGGACTGCAGAAGATCATCGAGGAAGACCCGTCCTTGAGGCTCGAGCGCAACGACGAGACGCATCAGACGATCCTGTGGGGAATGGGGGACGCCCACCTGGACGTCGTGATCCACCGTCTGAAGGACAAGCACCATGTCGAGGTCGAGGAGGTGCCGTACAAGGTCGCCTACCGATCGACCCTGCGCGGCTCCGCCGACGCACTGGGTCGCCACGTGAAGCAGTCCGGAGGTCACGGGCAGTACGGAATCTGCAACATCCGCGTCGAGCCGTTGGCGCGAGGAGAAGGCTTCGTGTTCGAAGACAAGATCTTCGGCGGATCCATCCCCAACCAATTGATCCCCTCCGTCGAGAAGGGCGTCCGTGCCGCCATGGAACAGGGCGGCGGGACCGGGTTCCCCATGATCGATCTCAAGGTCGAGCTGTACGACGGTAAATACCACTCCGTCGACTCGTCCGATTTCGCCTTCCAGATGGCGGGATCGTTGGCACTCAAGGATGCGGTCGAGAAGGCCGGCGTCACGGTCCTCGAGCCCATATGGGAGGTCGAAGTGCTCGTTCCGGAGGGCTTCACCGGCGACATCATGGGCGACCTTCAGAAGCGGCGCGGCATCCCCGAGGGCATCGACACGGTCGGAGGCGCCCGCCAGATCGTCAAGGCGAAGGTGCCGTTCGCGGAGATAACCAGCTACGCCACCGACCTCCGATCCATCACCGGCGGCCAGGGAACGTTCTCGTGGAGCTTCTCCCACTACCAGGAGATGCCCCACGACCAGGCACAGAAGGTGTTGGACGCGGCCAAGAAGGAAGAAGCCAAAGCCTGATCCATCCATCGCGGCCGCCGTACTGGCCGCCCGGCCCCCATCCACCCAGCGGCTTCGTCATCCCGCTGAAAGCCCGTTCGGGGCGGGCGGCGGGCATCGTGATGACGATCGCCTGTCTCGGCCTCCTCGGCCTCCTCGGTCTGTCGCTGATGGGCATCCTGTTCGATCCGACCCTCAGGACGACCGATCGGATCCTCGGACTGGTCTCGACGATCGTTCCGGCTCTCTTCCTCGCGTGGCTCTGCTACCTGGCCATCTGGATGGCGAACCCGGGCAGGCCCGCGATCAGGCTGGAGCCGGACAGTCTCGTCATCGACCACCGTTCCCTGTTCAGGCGCCCCGTCCGGATCCCTCGCGAGATCGTGGCGGCGGCGAACGTCGACGTCGGCACGGAAGCGTCGTTCCGTCCCCACGATCGTTTCCCTCTCGAGCGCGCCGACGACGAGCATCGTGAGTTGCCGCTCTGGCTGTACTCGAAGAAGGGCTCCCCACTTCCGTTGGTGGGCCACTTCCGCGAGACGCCCAACATCGCGATCCTGTTCCGCGAACCGATCCGTTTCCGAGGGATCCGGCGCGTTTCGAGGCCGGTCTTCCGGCACTCCGTGAGATCGCCCATCCGCACGAAGGATGCCCGGGGATTCGCGTGCGCGGCGGAACAGCCGTTCATCGCCGAACAGGAACTGCGCGCGTGGGGAGTTCCGATCCGACGCTTCACCACGTCGGACGCGATCGCCCTCCGGCCGAGCGCCGGGGATCGCCGGCGACAGACCTATCGCACCGTGTTCACCGTCCTGGCCGGTCTGATCCTCCTGGGGTCGCAGGCCCTTATCGCTTTCATCCTCACCGGGGGACCCGCGGAGGAGCGTTGCGAGGACTTGCGCTCGTCGACCTCGGTGACGGTGTCGTCGGACGGGCCGCAAGGGCCACCCGTGTCCGATCTCAGCGACGTGCTTCTCGACGGTCCCCGCGGATGGGTCCCCTACGGGTCCGCGCACGAGGTAACCATCACCGGCCTCACCGAGGAGTGGGGGGCGGACTGGGCGGGCTTGTTCGAAGAACACGACTTCCAACGGGGGTACCAACGGTCGTGGTCCTCCGGGGCGCTCCATCTCTTCGAGGAAGTGTGGGAGTTCGAGTCCTACCCCGACGCGATCGCCATACAGCACGATCTACTCGCGACCGTATGCGGCGATGCCCTCGACGTCTACGAGATCGAAGGGATCCTCGGCTCCACCGCGGTCGTGTGGGAGGACGGTGACACCGAGAACCACTCCGTCTATTTCGTCCGGGGGCCTCGCCTGTATCAAGTGGTCCTTAGCGAGAAGCACGAGGTCCCGACGCGGGCCGAGCTCGAACGTTTCGGCCGGCTGGCAGACGATGTAGCTCGATGAAGCTCGAGTTCCCGATCCGCATCACAACGAAGGAGCGGATCGCCTCGGCGCTCCGCGGGAGCCTGCTGCTGGGGTTGGGAGCTTTCGTCGCCGGACGCACTCTCGCGACCGCCTTCACCTGGGAGCGATGGGCGTTCGGTCAGGAACAGGTGGTCCAGCGCTGGCTCTTCTTCTCCACGGGCCTGGCGATCGGCACGCTCATCATGGCCTTCGGAGTCCCCCTGATGAGACCCGCCTTCGGGCGGAGAGGACGCTTGTCCATCGAAGACCATTGGTTGACGATCGAGCGCACCGGTCTGCTCCCGCGGCCACTCGTCGTACAAAGGCGCGACGTCAGGGCCGCGATCGCCGCGGACATCTCCGTCCTCCAGCGCGACAAGGGCTGGCTGTACCCGCAGCTCGCAGCGGCTCGTGGCCATCCCAACCTGGGTCTGGTGTTCCATGGAACGGTTCCCTCATCGGGCCCGGTTCGTACGGTTCGAAGTTGGCCCGCAGGATCCACGTCCTACCTGCCCATCCCGCGGCGCCGCACGAGCGGGCTCTTGCTAGAGGTGCGGGACTCCACCGGCGCATCGCGGGAACTGGAACGGTGGGCCGAGGTGAGCGCCGTCGATCCCGCCGATCTCGAACCGGTCAAGCCGTCCGAATACGAATGGAGCTCGGCGCGTTTCCGCATATACGCCACGTACGTCCTGCTGGTGCTGCTCGCAGCGTTGCACGTCGGGAACGTGATCGCCGACCCACTACCCGATGCGTGCAGCTCGTTGCAACTCTTCTGCGAGGGACCTCCCGGCTAACCGTCTTCAGGAGAGCAGAGGACGAAGCTTCGAGGCCGTCTGGTCGAGGCTTTCCGGCAAGACCTTCGTGTCCCCGACGATCGGCATGAAGTTGGTATCGCCTCCCCAGCGCGGCACGACGTGGAGGTGAACGTGATCCGGCACACCCGCACCTGCGACCGTCCCGAGGTTCATGCCGACGTTGAATCCCTGCGGACGCATCCCATCGCGCAAGGCAGCAACGAGCCGGGAGGTCTCTTCCATGAGCTCGGCGCGCTCCTCGACCGACAGGTCTGTCAGATCTGCGACATGACGGTGTGGCGCGACGATCGCGTGTCCCGTGTTGTAGGGGAACTTGTTGAGCACGATCAACGTGCGCTCACCTCGGTGCAGTATCAGACCCGCCGCTTCGTCGTCGGGGTGCGCGATGTAGTCGCATAGGAAGCAACTCGACGCATCTCCCGTCTTGGTCACGTAATCAGAGCGCCACGGCGTCCACAGCCTCTCCATCAGAGGCTGAGCTCGACCGCTCTCTCTTCGATCTCGGTGCGGATCGCATCGACGAAGTCGGCCACGGGCATGCCCCGCTTCTCTTCGCCCGTGCGCGGTCGGACCGAGACCGTCTCCCCTTCCGCTTCCTGGTCGCCCACGATCAACATGTAGGGGACCTTGTTCATCTGCTGCCGCCGGATCTTGGCGCCCATGGTGTCGTCGGAATCGTCGATCTCGACCTGGACGCCGGCATCGCGGAGCTGCCGCGCAACCTTCTCCGCGTAGTCCACGTGCCGGTCTGCGATCGGGATGAGAACGCTCTGCACCGGCGCCAGCCAGGTGGGGAAGGCTCCGGCGAAGTGCTCCACCAGGACGCCCATGAAGCGCTCGACGGAGCCGTACAGTGCCCGGTGGATCATGACCGGTCGCTTCCGTTCCCCGTGCTCGTCGACGTACTCCAGCCCGAAACGCTCGGGGAACTGGAAATCGACCTGTACGGTGCACATCTGCCACATCCGGCCGATCGCGTCCCGGACGTGGATGTCTATCTTCGGACCGTAGAAGGCTCCCTCTCCCTCGGCGACGTCATATCCCAGGCTCGACCGCCGAAGAGCCTCGACAAGGCCTTCTTCGGCCAACTTCCACAGCTCATCCGAACCCACCGCCTTGCCCGGCTTCGTGGAGAAGTCGACCCGGTCCGGCCCCAGACCGACGATCCCGTAGAGCGATCGGAAGAAGTCCAGGCAGCCCACGACCTCGTCCACGACCTGGTCCGGCCGGCAGAAGATATGGGAATCGTCCTGCGTGATATTGCGCGACCGCAGAAGTCCGTGCACCACGCCCGAGCGTTCGTAACGGTAAACGGCCCCGACTTCCGACAGACGCAAAGGTAGTTCCTTGTATCCCCGCGTCTTGCTCCGATAGATCATCACGTGGAACGGGCAGTTCATCGGCTTCAGGTAGTAGTCCGCCTCTTCCGCGGCCATCTTCGGGAACATGTTCTCCGCGAAGAAATCGAGATGGCCGCTCGTCTCCCACAACAGCCCCTTGCCGATATGGGGGGTGTAGACCGGCTCGTAACCTCTCTCCAGCACCATGGCGCGGATCAGGTCTTCAAGCTTCTTCCGGACGCGGCCACCCTTCGGCTGCCACAGTGGAAGCCCGGGGCCGACTTCTTCCGCCCAGTAGTACAGCTCCAGCTCGCGTCCAAGCTTGCGATGGTCGCGGCGCTCGGCCTCCTCGAGCCGGTGCAGGTATGCCTCCAGGGCATCCTTCGATTCCCAGGCGGTTCCGTAGATGCGCTGGAGCATCGGTTTCGTTTCGTCGCCGCGCCAGTACGCGCCGGCGCTGCGCATGAGCTTGAAGGCCTTGATCCTCCCGGTCCCCGGCACGTGCGGCCCCCGGCAGAGATCGATGAACCGCTCCTCGCCGCCGACCGTGTTGCGGTACACCGAGATGACCGGGCCCTCGGCGGCCTCGCTCTGGGTCGGATCCCCGGCATCGGGAACGCCGTTGATGATCTCGAGCTTGTAAGGCTGGTCGGCGAACAGCTCCAGGGCCCGCTCGCGATCGATCTCCTCGCGTTCGAAGCGCTGGTTCTCCTGCAGGATCTTCCGCATCTCCGCCTCGATCGCTTCGAGATCGTCCGGGGTGAACGGCCGCTCGACGTCGAAGTCGTAGTAGAAGCCGTCCGCGATCGGCGGCCCGATCGAGTACTTGGCCCCCGGGAAGAGCCGGAGCACCGCCTGGGCAAGGACGTGGGCCGTCGAATGGCGCGTGACTTCACGACCGAGGTCGTCCGAGCTCGTGACGATCTCCACGTCGGCCCCGGCCGGGGCCACGAACGAGAGGTCCCGCTGCCGGCCGTCGGCCACCTGCACGAGCGGCGCGGACGCGCCCGCGCCCTTCGCCAGCGCGAAGCCGTCGCTCGAACCGTCGGCCTTGACCTTGACGCTCATGCGCCGATGCTATCGGCCCAGGCCCGTTCGAAGCTTCGCAGTCCCGAGCCGGTGACCTTCCGGAAGGCGCGATCCACGTGGTATCGAGCCGTGCCGGCGGTCAGATCCGGGCGCCCCGCGGCCCGATAGAGCGCCACGAGGGCGTCGGGCCCGTAGCGCTCGGCGAAGTAGGTCATCGCGGACGCCGACTCGACATAGCTGAGGTAGATCGAGTTGCCCGAACCCAAGAGGAAGTCATGATCGCGGGGCAGACGGCCGTCGACCGCCCCGGAGGCGAGCTGCGATGCGAGGAAGTCCTGCCCGCGCGGGTCACCTGCACCGCCGACGTACTCCGCTATCCCTTCCTCGACGAAGTACGGGATGAACGGTCCCGAGAGATCGCGACTTGCGACGTGGAGGAGCTCGTGAGCCAGGATATTCAGCTCTCCCTCCCCCGTCCTACCCGCGAAGGCCACAGGATTGAGCAGGATCCTGTGTCCGGTGTATTCGATCCCTTCCGTCTGGTCCTCCGACGAATAGGCGAATGCGACGAAGGTGTCCAGAGGGAAGGTCGTCTGGAGCATCCGCGCGAGCTCCTCCACGTTGGTCGGCGCCAGCACGAGCACCTTCCGCGACCAGCGCTCCGGCCAGTAGCGGCGCACACGCTCCAGCGCGACCTCGGTGTCCTTCAGGAGATCCGAGCTCACGCTGGCGCAACCGATCGGCGCATCGCACGTGTGGCGCAAGGAGAGGAAGTGACGGCTCCGGTCCACCTCCAGGTCGCCGAAGTCCCATAGGTGGCGCGTCGAGTACATCCCGACGTCATCGAGGTCGTCGTCATCTGCGATGAGCCATCGATCGCCGCGCTTCACGAACGTGTAGAAGAACTCCTCCACCGCTTCTGCCCGGTCGAAACCACGCACCCGGTAACGTTCGACGGTGACGGGCAACGCGACGTCATCGGCTTCGTAAACCTTTCGATCCCGCTCGCGCGCGAGGTCTCCGTACCGTTGCCACTCGGCCTCGAGACGGTAGGTCCCCAGCGGGACCCTGCGCATGCCGTCGAAGAGGATCCGCTGCCGCTTCCGGAAGGACCGGGCCCCGCGGTCGATCGTCGCCATGAACGCGTCGCGGTCGCCGGCCAGCACCGCCGCCGCGCGCGCGTCGAGGAGGGACTGGACGGCAGAGCGGTCCGACGCCTGTGAGGCCGCGCGCGCCGCCCTCGGCGCCGAGAGGTCGCCCGCCGCGCCACCGAGGACGGACAGGACGGCGAGCCCGAGAACGAGCACCCGGGCCCGCCGGGACATCAGGCGGCCTCGGTCTCCATCCTCGGGTCGTAGGAGCCGGTGCGGGCCGCCCCGTTGAGGCGGGACCGGTGGTAAAGGGCCTTCTGCCCCTCGTCGACCTTGGCCGCGTCACCCGCCCACGCGCTGAGTGCAGGTGCCTGCAGGGCCCGGCCGTAGGAGAAACTCAGCTCCCAGGCGCCGTGGTCGATCTGGTTCATGGCGTTGAGGTGCGCCGTCGCCTCGCCGTCGCTCTGGCCGCCGGACAGGAACACGACGCCGGGGAGGCCGTCGGGCACGGTCTCGCCGAGCACCTTGACCGTCTGGCGCGCGACCTCCTCGATCCCGGCGCGGTCCGCGGCATCCTTGCCCGACAGGACCATGTTGGTCTTGAGCAGCGTGCCCTTGATGTCGACGCGGTGCGCGTCGAGCTGTTCGAACAGGGCGGTCAGCGTCCGCGCGGTGGCGTCGTAGCAACGCTCGATGCGGTGGTCCCCGTCCATGAGCACCTCGGGCTCGACGATCGGGACCATCCCCGCCTCCTGGGACAGGGCCGCGTAGCGCGCCAGGGCGTGCGCGTTCGCCAGGATGCAGAAGTCGCTCGGGATGTCATCGCCGATCGTGATGACGGCGCGCCACTTCGTGAAGCGCGCGCCGAGCCCAACGTACTCCTCGCAGCGACCGCGCAGCCCATCGAGGCCTTCCGTCACCTTCTCTTCGGGGAACAGAGCGAGGTCCTTCGCCCCCGTGTCCACCTTGATGCCGGGGATGATGCCCTTGCTCTCCAGCAGTCGTGGGAAAGGGGTGCCGTCCGAGGAGCTCTGCCGGATCGTCTCGTCGAAGAGGATCACTCCGCTGATGAACTCCTCGAGCCCTTGGGTCGTGAAGAGCATGTCCCGGTACGCCCGCCGGTTCTCCTCGGTTGACTCGATAGAGATGCTCTTGAAGCGCTTCTCGATCGTGGGGAAGCTCTCGTCCGCCGCCAGGATCCCCTTGTTCGGCGCCACGAGCGCCTTCGCCGTCTGATGCAGGTCGTCGGCCATCATGACCCTCCTTGTCGGTCTCGGAACCTTCTAGATTGCCGCAGATCGGCCGCCGCCGCGTGACAGCGCCTACCATCTCCGGGAGATGAGCAACGTAGACCTGGTCAAGCTGTACCTGCGGGGCCAGAACCTCGAGCAGCTCGGCCGCGTGGACGATGCGATCGACCTGTACGAACGGGGCGTCGCCGAGGCGTTCGATTCGTCGGGTCCCTACGACCGCCTCATCGCCATCTACAGCCACCGGGCGCTCCACGACGACGTCGTTCGGGTGGCGGAGGCAGCGATCCGCAACGTGCATACCTACGAGGACAAGCTCGGGTGGTACGAGGTCATGCGGGCCGAGGCCGTCGAGGAGCGGGGCAAGGCCCCTCGGGCAGTGCCGCGTGCGGGAGAGTGACCGACCTCGAGCACATCCTGATCGAGCGCATCCGCCGGGACGGACCGATGCCGTTCGCCGCCTTCATGCAGCTGGCGCTCTACCATCCTCGACACGGGTATTACGCCCGCGGACCACGCACCGGCTGGAAAGGCGACTTCATCACGTCGCCGGAACTGGATCCGGCCTACGGCGGCCTATGGGCGCTCGCTTTCCAGCAGGTGTGGCTCTCCGCCGGACGTCCCGAGGGGTTCACGATCGTGGAGGTCGGTCCGGGAGAGGGTGGTTTCGCGGCGGCGGTGCTCGGCGCTATCGAGCCGGCATTGCGAACGTCCTTGCGCTACGTGCTCGTCGAGCGCACGCCCGAGGGACAGGCCCGACAGCGTGAACGCCTCGGAGATCCGGGAGACGTCGTTTGGGTCCCTTCCATCGTGGATCTGGGCTCCGCCCCCATCGGCGTCGTGTTCGCGAACGAAGTACTCGACAACGTACCGGTACACGTCGTCGAGCTACGTGATGGGGAATTGATGGAGGTCTGCGTCACGGTCCGCGATGGCGGGCTCGGGAAGGAGCTGCTGCCGCCGTCGAGCCCGGAGCTTGCCGCGTTCGTCGAACGAACGCGGGCCCAGCTGGCGGACGGCACGCGCTACGAGGTGGGGCTGGGCGCCGTGTCCATGGCGCGTCGCCTCGCAGGCATCATCGATCGTGGGGCCCTCTTCTTCGTCGACTACGGCGACACGGCGGAGGGATTGTCGGCGCGGCCCGGGGGGACGTTGCTCACGTACGGAGGATCGGGCGCGAGCCCGGATCTACTGAGCGAGCCCGGTGAACGGGACATCACGTCGCACGCCAACTGGACGGCGATCGACCGGGTCCTGCGCGAGGCGGGGATGGAGGTGCAAGGGCCCGCCCCTCAAGCCAACGTGCTACGGGGCCTGGGCCTCGGCGTCGTCGACGATGAGCTGCGCGCCGCGCACGCCGAGGCGCTACGCAACAAAGACGGTGTGCGGGCGGTGGCGGCGCTGTCTCGCCGGCAAGCCTTGGGGGTGTTGGTGGACCCGGCCGGGCTCGGAGGACTGCAGGTCGTCGCGGGCATGAGGGGAGTGACGTTCAACCTGGGAAGCGACGCGGGGGCCGACTGAGCCGGCCCCCAGCGGCATGCGTGCGCGTTCTCAGCTCTCCAGAGCCGGCTGCAGCCTCTCGACCGCCGCCAGCACCCTTTTCTCCCAGCGCCGGGCGACCGCTTCCCCGGTGAGGGCCGGCAGGCCATCCTTCTGGTTCGGCAGGCAGTGAGCGAGCTCGTGCCCCAGGATGGCGGCCCAGAAGTGCCGCCTCGTGGGCGGCGCCCGGTCCAACAGGCCCTCCTCGTGGTAATGCGCCTGGAGCCTGAGGTCGTCGTTGATCGCCGTCGGGAAGAAGGTGATGTCACACAGCCTGCCCGCCCCGTCGTCGTCGAGGAAGGGGAACGCGCGGGCCTCGGCCAGATGCCCGTCCTCCGGCACGTACTGACGCCCCGGGCGAGATCCGATGCTCACGACGTAGAGGTTCTTGGTGAGCCGCCGCCAGAAGCCCACGGCCCTCAGGTCCCGGATGGCCCGTTGAAGTCGGGCGCGGGTCACGCCGGAAGCGCGGTTGTCGATCTTGGGCAGCCGAACGCTGGGCGTTCGCTGCTCCGGGGTCGGGGACACGGCCGCGGGCGACGTGGGCCGTGCAGCCGGAGGCGGCCGATCGGACGGGTCACAGGCGGCCAACGCCAGCGCGAGCACCAGCGCCGGGGCAAGAGCGCGAAAGGCCATGCCCCCAGCCTCTCACCGCTCCGCTACTTGAGGAAGCGGATACAGAGGGGATATCGATACCGCTCCCCGCCGTTCGCCCGGATCGCCCCGATGATCGCGACGACGACGCTGAACGCGACGAGCGCCGGGAGGACCAGGAATCCGATCAGAGCCAGGATCAAGATCAGCCCCACGATGTAATAGAGCGACATGCTGAGCTGGAAGTTGAGCGCCTCCCTGCCCTGATCGTCGACCAGAGGGTGCTCCTCTCGCTTGATGAGCCAGACGAGCAGCGGGCCGAGGATGTGGCCGAACGGGATCACGAACCCCGAGAACGCCGACAGATGGGCCAGCATGGCGAACATCCGAGCCTGGGGATCCGTGAGCTGGGGCCCGGTGGCCGGGGGCCCGGAGCCCACCGGAGGGCCCGAGTAGGCGGACGGCGGTCCATCCGCGGCGCCGGGCCCCGCCGGGCCGGGATCTACGGGTCTGTCGTCACCCGGGCTCTGGGCATCGTGTTCCATCGACTCCTCCCTCCGGGAGCTGCCGCCTCCACCGGGGCGCAGCATCCCTGCTCGCCCTTGGGGCCGGGCGGCCAACCCCTGAGCCGATGCTAGTAGCCCAGGTCGATATCGACCAGACCTTCCAGCTCGCGACCCGCCGCGAAGGCGGAGACGTTGCGCTCGACCATCGCGCGCAGCTCCGGCAGGGCCATGTCCCAGGTGTTCGCCACGTGTGAAGTGATAAGGGCGTTGTCCATCCCCCACAACGGGTGGCCCTCGGGCAGGGGTTCCGGTTCGGTCACGTCGAGCGCCGCTCCCCCGATCGAGCGGGCCTCCAGCGCGGCCACCAGAGCATCGGTGTCGACGTGTGCCCCGCGGGCTACGTTCACGAGCCACGCGTGAGGCTTCATCAGCGCAAGACGACGAGCATCGA
>WHSQ01000001.1 GCA_009380005.1 Actinomycetota bacterium
CATCTGATCGATGACGACGACAAGATGGATCGGCGTCCTCGGCACACGCGGCGACCCGCGCAGCCGACCAAAGGAACGGAGGTCCTTCGTATCGTCGACCGGCACGGTTCGATCAGCTTCGCCGGGACCGCCTACCGGGTCGGCAACCGCCACCGGCGCCAGACCGTGGGCGTCCGTCTCGTCGGCGACACGGTCCAGATCAGCCTTGACGGCGCTCTTATTCGCACCCATCGTGCTCGGCACGACCGATCCAAGGAGTTCGGAGCTCTAGCTCAACCCAACGGCAAGCCGAGAAGGGCGAGAATGTGAGACACACCTGCCGGAGCCGATTCGGGACACGGGTGGTGAGAGTTCACACTTGCCGTCCTCAACGTAGACCGAGACGTTCGGCTTCGAGTGGGCCGAAGCGGCGATGCAAGTCGTGGAGGAGGCCCGCGCCCCCCGCCCCTGATCCGCCTTGCCTGTGCCGAATCGGCACAATGGCGGTCGGGCCGGCCCCCGTCGCATACCTACTGCGTCGTCACCACCAGGGTGTGGCTCCCGTCCGTAGTGGTCTGTACGTGAACCTCGGTTCCGCGCGTGGTCTCCACCACGTCGTAGGTGGTGGCTGGAGCCCCGTCGAGCTTGACCGACGCGACCTCCGAGCCACTCGGCAGAGCGTGGCCGATCACCAGGTCCCATCCTGCGGGAGCGGTGACCTCAGTCGTGTAGGTCGATCCGGACACCGAGGCCGAGGCCCGCATGGTTCCGTCTCCGACCCTGAGGTCCGCGACCGAGAGACCGGGCCACGACTCGGGCACATCGGGCACGACCCGCAGGCTGCCGTCCGGGACGTCGGGGCGGATGCCGAGGAAGTGATGGATCACCGGCCACTGCACCCCATAGGGCGACCAAGCCTGCATGAACATCGCCCGGTCTCGGAAATCGACGAACGGATCGTACTCGGGGCTCGGCACGATCTCCGGGAGGGCTCCCGGCATCTCGAGATCGAGCTGCTCGGCGATGGATGCCATGTAATGGAGGGCTCCCTGGACCCCGAGGCGGCCGTGGTTGGCCTCGGCCACCGCCATCACGGACGACGGCAACGTCCAGCACTTGAGCTCACCGGCCCCCGTCGGTCCTCCCCCAACCCCGGTGTGGAACAGCCCGCACTCGCCGGTAAACGGGGACGACTCAAGCACGTCGAGGGCCGCGTTGGCGTGGTCGCGCGGCGCCAGCTCGAGGTCGCCCGTCTCCCCCGCGAGGCCGGACTCTGCGAGCACGACCTCCATCGGCGTGGCGTTGATCCAGTGCCGCTGCTGGAGCTGCTGGTCGGCCACCTCGCAGACGTTGGAGCCCTCGTCCCCGACATCGTCGGCGTTGCAGAGAGAGTCGGCGTAGAGATTCTCGGCCTCCATCCACCACGTCGGATCGAACTTCTCCTCCATCGCGTCCGCCTCACCGTCGGTCCACGCTGCGGTGGCTGCATCGCCTTTGGCGAGCGCCATGTCCTGCAGTGCCCGCAGCGCCTGCCACTGGTACGCGGTGACGTCGAGCTTCTCCGAGCCCATCCCGGTTCGCTCCACCATCCCGTTGCCCTCGGGCCAGTCGTCCTGGTCCTTGTCGCACGTGAAGTCGCACTCGGCACCCATCACGTAGCGCATGCCGTCGACGATGAAGCCGTACATCTCATCGCGGAACTCGTCGTCGCCGCTCCACCGCCAGAGCAGGTGCACCGCCGTCGCGAACTGTGACGTCTCGTTAGTGTTGCCTCGGTCGTCGTTCGCACCCCAGTAAACGGAGCCGTCGGTCATGATCTCGTGCACGACCTTGCCGGTCGTGCCGTTGACGATGCGCGAAACGTCCTTGATCGTGCGCAGGTGGGCCATCGCCGTATCCCACTGCCCCGAGGCGACCAGCGGAAAGGCCGTGTAGGCCCCGTCCGTTCCGAAGTACCAGGGATAGTCGGGGTAGCCCGCGCCGATCCCCGTCATCTCGGCCATCGTCCCGGCCGGTGGAGGATAGACCCGGCCCTCGTCCACGTCGCGGATCTCTGCATCCGTGACCGTTCGAGTGAGGTCGGCCATGTTGAGCTTGCCCCAGTCGAACGCGTCCTCGAGCGTCTGGTCGGGCAACTCGACGGCGGTGCGACCGAGGAGTTCCTGCCGCGTGGCGACCTTGTCGGCGAGCAGCCCCCCGGGGTCGGACAGGCCCTGTTGCAGCGCCGCGGTCGCCTCGGCCTCAGATGTGTGCGAGCCCGCGACCGCGACCCACATCCGCTTCGTCTCTCCCCGCGCCAGAGGGATCGCCCACACGAACCGGCCTCCGGTCCCATTGCCGTATTCCTGGTAGTCCGCCCGCTCGTTCCCGGGCACCGGCCCCCAGATGTCGTCGCCGGTGTCGGCCCCGGCGGGAGGTATCGACGCGCGAACCTTCGCGAACCACGGCTTGTCCGCCTCCTTGAACGTCATCGTCCCGGTCGCCTGGTCGTAGGAGGCCGAGTCGATGCCGTTGAATTCCTTGGCGTCCGGTTCGGTCCAGCCCCAGGGGTACGACGCCATGACCTCGCTGCGCATGTCGAGCCGCAAGGAGAACGTTCGGGCGCGCGCCGATGTGTTGCGAAGGTCGTAGGCGACGAGCGTCACCGGGACGCCGTCGGGCGAGAACTCGGTGCGGGTCACGGCGAGATCCCGCGTTCCGGCCCCCTCGAGACGCACGTAGCCGGCCCCCGACGTGAACGACTTTGCAGGCGTCCAGCGACCACCGACCATCAGCCAATAGCCGTCGAGCAGCTTGATGGGATGGGCCCATACGCCACCCATCTCGCCGCGGATGTGCCATCCCATGGGTGGAAAGGAGCCGTCCTGGGCTCCGATCACGTAGGCGCGGTCCCCCGCCGCGACGTAGCGCTTGTCGGCGAGGTCGGCACCGGTTGAGCGCTCCGGCCCCGGGCCTTCCACCGCGGCCGCGTCGAACATGAACGGTCCGATCAATGCCATGACCACGGCCACCGCGAGCGCGGCGGACGGGCGGCGTGCGCCAGATGCACCCATGTGATCCCCTCCCCGAAAAGTCTCTGCGCGGATCGAGTGGGCAACGGGTCGCGATGATCGAGCTCTCACTCGATCCTCCGTCGCGGAATCTATCACCCGGATGTGGGGCGCCGGGCAGGTCCGTCTTCCCTATGTAGGGAAGTAAGGCAACGAAGAGGCTATCGATATCGCATCCACGGCTACGAGACGTCATAGGTCGTTTTCAGGGTTAGGGCGCTTGCGCGCATCACGCGCCCCTTTCGTTCGGTTCCTGCCGGGGGCACGAACAAATGTCCTGTTCCGCCTGATAGGGAAACCGGAATGAGGCTTCGGAACAGACGCTCTCCGCCTAGAACCGACGCGAGTCCGGAGGATCTGGCTTATCGGGACCCATCATGGCGCTCGGTTCGCGCCATCCGCGCCAGTTCTTCCCTCGCACCTTGTTTGGTCCGAAGATGGCGACGAACACCAGCAACGCGATCGGCATCAAGACCCAAAACCAAGCGAGCCAGTTGTCCATGGCTCAAATCATAAACCGGTCGTCCACGGCAATCTGGGTGGCGCGGGCCACCAGGATGCTCAGCTCGGGAACCAACGTCACCCTGATGGTCGGCTCGCGCTTCGTCGGCTCGTGGCTCGCCTCAAAGTCAGCGCGCCGACGAGTGCTCCCGTCGGCTTAGTCTGGAACTCGCGCCATCTCCTTCTCTGCGGCCTCTTGAGCCCGCTGCTCTTGGCTCTTACGGCTCCAAACGGGCGCTCCGTCCTGCTAGCCGAGGTTCGGATCGAGCACGAACAGGCCTTGCTCGATCCCGTTGACTATCACGACCTCGGAGGCGAAGAACGGGTAGTTGCTCCAGGCGCCGTTGAACTGCGGGAAGTCGTTCTGCGGGTAGATGTCGAAGTACGCGACCTCGGGCGCCCGGTCGTTCGCCAGATCCATCTCCAGGATCTGGAGGCCGGCGCGGTAGTTCGCCTCGAAAACGTGGTCGCCAACGATGTAGAGGTTGTGGTCGATCGCCGGCGTCCGGAGCTCCTGGAAGAAGTCGAACGAGGGGTCGTCCAGATCGCTGACGTCGAAGAACCGAGTCCGGGTGTTGTTCCCGAAGGTCATCTCGTCGCCCTCGTCGTTGTGGACGAAGGTGGCTTGGTCCTCAGTGAGCCAGCCCTGGTGGCTGTAGCTGCTCCCTGGGTAGGTGGCTCGTCCGAGAAGCGTTGGCGCGCTCTTGTCCGTGACGTCCACGATCGAGACCGCGTTGCCCGCCTGCGTGCGCGGGTTGGACGCGAAGCAGATCTCCTTCCCTGTATGGTCGGAGTCGGGACCTCCGTAGACCACGCACTGCACGTCGTGGGTGTACCCCTCCTCAACGAAGCAGCCGGCAAAGGTGGGTTTCGTGGGGTCGTTGATGTCCACCATGTGCAGCCCGCCGCCGCAGGTGTCGGATCCGACGGCGTACGCAAACCCGGTCTCCTCGTTGATCGCCACGTTGTGGGCGCTGCCGAAGCCCGAGTAGTGGGCTGTCTCACTGAACCGGCGGAGTCCGGCGCTCGGGGTCACGTCACGGAGCTGGGTGAGGTCGAAGATCTGCAATCCGTGGGCCCGGGCGAAGTCGGCCACGATAAATGCATGATCCTCGAACACCTTGACGTCTCGCCAGAAGGAAGCGTTCGTATGCGTCGGCAGGATCCCCAGCACCCCCGGGTCGGTGGGATCACTGATGTCCACGAACGCCGTTCCCTTGCTCGTTCCCACGATGGCGTACTCGTCGCCGTTCGCCGGGTCGGTCCAGCCCCAGATGTCGTTCCCGGTCCCACCGCCGAGCCGCCCTATCGGTACGAGCGACAGGAGGTCGACGTTCTGGCAGGGAAACAGACCCGCGAACCCGTCCGTGCACTCGATCGGTCCCAGCTGTCCACGGGTCTGCTGAGCGGTTGCTGAGGGTCCTACCGGCATCAACGATAGAGAAAGGGCCGTCAGTGCAATGAGGAGGATCCGTGTGCGCCTGCGGGTCGACCGGGCCATCGTGCCACCCCTTTCAGTTACAACGTCAGCCGCAATTCATACTCCTGGGGACGGCTCCCGGCAATTCCTGGGGCCGGTCACGTCGTGGCCCGGGTCAACGGCGGCGCGGGAGCCGCGCGATCTCCCGACCTCCGCCCGCGCAGCCTCTTACACGGCCTCGATCAGCGTGCCCAAGGCGATTTCGGAATCTCAAAGCTTCCAGCGATGAGTAGCCGCCGGCGCGAGACCGCAGGTCGGGCCTGCACAGATGTAGGGAGTGCCCTACCGGGGGCACGAGGTGAACTTGTGAAGCGCGGGTCACTGTGCATCTTCGCGTGCACAGGTTTGGATCCTGCTGGGATTCGCACCTGTGCATCGTCGGCGCGCTGCACACGTAACCCGGAACGTCGAACGACCAACGGATCATGAGTCCTGTGCTAATACCAGTTCAGGGACATGCACCTCGGTGATCGCCTCGTCGATTCCGCGGTTCGCCAGTTGGTCGGACTCGAGGTTCAGCTTTCGGGGGACGCGCGTTAGCGACCACGTCGAGAAGCCCTCGAGAAGCTGGCGCACGTGCTCGACGAGCGGGCGCAGGTGATCGGCCCTGACCCTGTGCCCTTGTATGACGTGTCCGGCGACCAGCGGCGAGTCGACGTACACGGTGAGATCGGTGACTCCCCTGTCGAGCGCCATCTGGAGGCCGTCGATTAGAGCGGTGTAGTCGGCGACGGTGTTG
The DNA here is from genome assembly GCA_009380005.1 of Actinomycetota bacterium. GTDB lineage: Bacteria > Actinomycetota > CADDZG01 > CADDZG01 > WHSQ01 > WHSQ01. The sequence continues at coordinate 5,750 of WHSQ01000001.1, forward strand.
GTCGTCACGCCGATGCTTCTGGCGATCTCACCGATAACCTCGCCCGATTCCGAGCGCAGCACCGCGCCGACGCCGGCAGGTCCGCTGGGGTCGCCGGTTTTATGGTGCGCTACTCCGCCGGTATGGAGGGTGGCTCTCAGCGATTCCTCCGGCAGGATCAGACCGAGGCCGATGACGAGGATCACTATCCCAACTCCCCATGGTGCCAGCTTCGTCCCGATCGAGATCAGCAGGATCGCCAGCAGGAATCCGGGGACGGTCACGAGCGCGCGGCGTGCAAATCCGGCGCTCATGCTGCGCCCTCCGTTGGTGTCTCGCGGTTGGAATCCCGGGTCCCTGCGAGATGAAGACCCTGTGCCTCAGCCGGCTGGATGCCGATCGAATGCATGGCCAAAGACGCGGTGGCGGCAAACAACACGAGGTTCTTCACGACGTACTCGCCCTCCACGCTCAGCAGCAGGGGGTTGCCGTCCACGAAGGCGACGTCGGGCCTCAGGAACAGCACAAGGAACGTGCCCGACAGCTGAAGCGCGGCCGCGCCCAGAAAGAGCGGCATCCAGCGACCGATCAGGAGCCCGGCGCCGAGCGCGATCTCGAACGCGCCCACGAGCGGCACCGATAGGTCGGGATCCACGAAGGGCGTGATCGCGGCGATCAACGACGCCGGCAACGTCGGCTGGCCGGCGAGCTTGAGCCCGCCGAACCAAATGAACGTGACTCCCAACGAGGCCCGAAGCAGCAGTGGGACGGTGGTGTGAAGCAGGTGGGTGAGGCGCTTGCCGGGCGCCCGCGTGAGCTTCGCTTTTGGCTTGGGAAGGGTACGCGAGAGCATCAGCGAGCCACCTCGATCGTGGCGGTCATGTTCGGGTGCAGCGAGCAGACGTAGTCAAAGGTGCCGGGCTCGTCGAAGCGGTGGCGGAAGGTCCCTTCGGACATGACCTCGCTTTGGAAGTCGTCTCCCGCCACGTCGTGGGCGATGGTGCCGTCCTTCCACACCCAGGTGACCGTGTCGCCGGCCGCGACCGTGAGCGTTTCGGGGGCGAATGCCAGGTCCTCGATGGCCACGGTGGGCCCGTCGGTGTCGGCCGCCCTAGCAGGCGTGGATGAGTCGCCGGTCCCGCAGGCGCTGAGCGCCAACGTCATGAGGCCGGCGAGCGCGGCGAGCATAAGACGCGAGCGGGTGGATACGAACCCGCCGCTCCGCTCCTCGCGGATCGCATCGTCCGGAGCCCGTTCGTTGAACTGCATGAGGTTTTGCCTCCTTGCTCGGGGGGGCTGTCACGAACACTTCAGTGCCGTCGACCCTTGAGACAAGGTGACGCCACTTCCTGTGACGCGCAGTTGGAGATTCGGAGAGGTGTCACAGATCGGTGTCCTGTCTTGTCTCAGTGGGAGAAGATGAAGGCGAGAAGTGCTCCACAGACGAAGAGGAAGACCGTGTACGAACATCTCCGGCCGCTGCTGTTTTCGATCGCGTATCGAATGGTGGGCAGCGCGAGCGACGCCGAGGACATCGTCCAGGAGGCGTTCCTGCGCTTCCACCGCGAATCGAGTAACGGGGTCAAGATCGAGTCACCCAAGGCGTGGCTATCCACGGTCACCACCCGACTCGCCATCAACCACGTGGAGTCGGCGCGCGTCCGCCGCGAGACCTACGTCGGCACCTGGCTACCCGAGCCTCTGATCACCGACACCGAGTCGGAGGGTGCCCGTCACGCGGAGACCGCGGACTCGCTATCGCTCGCCTTTCTCGTCTTGCTCGAGAGCCTCGGCCCGGTCGAGCGTGCCGTCTTTCTGCTGCGCGAGGTATTCGATTACGGCTATGACGAGATTGCCGCCGTAGTCGGAAGGAGCGAGGACAACTGCCGTCAGATCGCGGTGCGAGCCCGGCGGCAGGTCGAGGCAAAGAAGCCGCGCTTTGAGGCGTCTCGTAAGAAGCGCGAGGAGTTGTCCCGGCGATTCTTCGACGCGGTGATGGCTGGGGACACCGACGGGCTGATCCGTCTCCTCGCCGCAGACGTCGCTGCGTACGGCGATGGCGGTGGGAAGGTCCCCGCATCCCCCCGTCCCATATTTGGACGCGAGAAGGTCGCACGTCTGTTGCTGAGAGCACGGCGCCTTGTCCCTACCAGCCTGCGCCACGTCGAGGTCAACGGTCAGCCGGGAGCGATGCTGCTTGATCACGTCGGACACCCCCTGGTCGTCATATCTCTCGACATCGTCGATGGGCTCGTACAGACGGTGCGCGCCGTAGCGAACCCCGACAAGCTGCGTCATCTCGAACCAGATGCCGATCCGGGACGACTATCCGACTAGGTATTTAGGCGCCTCGCATAACAAGTCCTTGCCGTGACACTCGCTCCGATCGTTCGACCCCTCCGTCACACCAGCCCGCTCCAGCTGGTCTCAAAGGGGGACGAGAGCCGACCGGCATCGTCTCGGAATTGGCATCGTTCTGAGTCCATCGCGCCCAAGGGGGGATTTGGGAACTTCAAAGCCACGGCTGATAACAAGGTGCCGGCGCGAAACCCCAAGGTCGGCTCTCCACAGATGTAGGGGAATGCCTTGCCCGGGGCCCGAGCAGAAGGGGAGCGCGCGGCCCATCAGGACGCGTCAGTTCGGGAACCAACGTCACCCTGATGCTCAGCTCGCGCTTCGTCGGGTCGTAGCTCGCCCGAAGTTGAGAGCCGCGAGCAGCATCCGGAGGTCCTAGTCGCTCAGAAGCTCCCAGTCCACGTCCAGAAGCGGCAGAGCGTCCACCAGTGCAGCACTGTCCCCTCGCGTGCTAGCGAGGCGTGGGCTTGCCGTAGCGCCATGCAAGGATTTCGTATCCGAGACCTTCGTAGAAAGCCCGAGCCAAGTCATTCCCCGCGAGGATGTTTAGACGTATGGCGGCTGCGCCGTGCTCGCGTGCGGCGTGCTCTGCAGCGCTCATCAATTGGCGACCGATGCCGTAACGACGACGTGTCTCATCGACGATGAGCGTATCCACTTCGCATGATGTACCCCACGGTTTCTCGACGAACGAGAGTCTGACGAAACCAACGATGTCTCCATCCCACTCCGCTATGTGTATGCGAGTGGTGTCCGAATCGAGATCGCGCTGAAGAAGTGTCTCCCACTCCGCCTCTGTAACGCGATAACGAGGATTGTCCGGCTGGATTTCGCGATGATGGCGCCCTAACTGGGATTGAAGACGCAGAAGGGCATCGAGGTCCGAGGGCCTGGCTCTGCGTACTTCGAGTGGTGGTTGGGAAGGCTTGGTCACGTCCTGACTCTACGGGGTGCCACCTGCATCAGCCTCGTTGCTTGTCCATTGCGATGGGGTTCAGCGCGGGATGACGTAGCTGCCTGAATGGATAGCAGCGAAGCAGTTCGTCGCCCCTTTCGTTCGGTTCCCGCTGGGGGCACGGTGTACAGTCGAGGTGCTGCGTGCCCGCCTTGGGAGGTCGCCATGAAGCATCGTTCGCGACTGTTGATGCTCACAGTCTTAGCGCTCTTGTCGGTTGGGTCAGCTGCGATCGGAGGGGACGAGTCTTCCCGATCCTCCGCGTTGCATCCTCCGCTCTCCAGCGTGGTGACTCAGTCCTTCCGGCCCACACGGGCGGGCGGGAGCCACGCTCCCGCGGCGAAAGCAGCCACCTTCACTTCAGTGCCGCTGTCCGTCGGAGCGAATCAGAACGTGATAGTGGGAGATGTAACGAACACGTTAGATCACTCGAGCGGCCCCGCGTGTTTCGTAGGTGACCAAACGCCACAGAACGAGACCACCATCTCGATGGACCCCACCAACTCCCAGAATCTGATCGGTGGAGCCAACGACTATCGGTACTTCGTGGATTCAGAGCAACGCTACGACGGATCCGCGGCCGCATACGTCTCGCACGATGGCGGAGCAACATGGTCGAACGAATTCATGCCGGGCATCAGCGAGGAAGCCGGCGGCACGTACCAAGGCGTGGGCGACCCGGCGTTTGCCTGGGATCCGAGCGGCGACAATGTGTACTACGCGAATATCGCCTTCAATCGAGTAGCCAACCCGGACACTGGGCATTCTGCTTCCGCCAGCGCGATCGCAGTGAGCCGTTCGTCGGATAAGGGAGATAGCTGGGAGACTCGGTACGTGATCCAGGATGACGACCCCTCGGTGTTCCATGACAAAGAATGGATCGCCGTGGGCCCGGATGGCAGCGTCTACGTAGCCTGGGCGCGGTTCCGATTCGGGCCGAGGGCGCCGTTCCAGTATCTCGAGTCGCCCATCGTGATCAGCAAGTCCACAGACCAGGGCGACACGTGGTCGAGCCCTAAAGTAATCAGTGCTGGTCCTTACACTCAGTTCGCAACTCCGGTGGTGGCTTCGGATGGGACGGTCTATGTCTCATACGAGCTCTGGGACAGCCCCGCAGGCGGTGCCGGGGGCCGGGCGTTCGTGGCGAAGTCGACTGACGGCGGAGCGACCTGGACCAATCACTTCGTGGCACGGATCAACGACCTGCGGAGTCCGTTGCCCGGCAGTGCCTTCCGGGTAGCGAGCTATCCGGTGCTCGCTGTCGGAGATGACGGGACCCTCCACGTCATTTGGTCCAACTGGCAGGCGGGATCTGGCGACATCGTCTACACGCGGTCAACGGACGGCGGCGAGACCTGGCGAAGGCCTGTCAAGATCAATCAGGAGTCGGTGAAGTCCGATCAGTTCTTCCAATGGATCGACGCTTCCGGTGACTTCCTCCACGTCGGCTTCGTTGACCGGCAGTACTCAGGCGACGAGCTACTCGACCATTCCGTCGTGGTGTCCAACGACGGCGGGGATACCTGGAGCCAGACGCAGCGCGTCACTTCCGAGCCATCCCGGTCCGACGCGAGCCTCTTCGGATCCAACTGCACCGGCGAGTTCATCGGCGACTACACGGGGATCGTCGCGGAGGGGGGGACGGCCCATGTTCTCTGGATGGACGGACGTCCTGGCACCCAGCCGACGTCGCCGTCGGGAGATGTCGACGACCAGGACGCATTCCACGTCACCGTGTCTGCGGACTAGCCGAGAGAGGCATGAGAGCGGTGTCCCAGTAGAGGCCACGTGGAGGGATTCTCTCCCACCAGTGCCTCTGCCGACTGCGGACGGGCGCCTGACTTAGCTCCCGTCGTGCGGCGATGTCGACTCCAAACTCAAGCTTGCTCCAATCGACCCGGCATCCGGTAGTGCAAGCGTGGTGCAAGGCTGGGAGGTGGCGGGTGGCCACAACTTGTAGATGGCTCTTACGGCCCGCCCTGACATAGCATCGCTTCGTGCCCCAAGACTCCAAACGCATCCTGATATGCGACGACGACCCGGTCATACTGCGTCTGCTCCAGGTCAACCTGGAGCTCGAAGGCTTCGACGTCCTGCTCGGTCACAACGGAGAGGAAGCGGTAGAGATCGCCCAGGCGGAGCATCCGGACCTCATCATCCTGGACATAATGATGCCGAGGATGGACGGCTATCAGGCTTGCGAGAAGCTGAAGAGCCTCGATGACACCTGGGACATCCCCATCGTGTTCCTCTCTGCGAAAGCCCAACAGTCCGACATCGAGAGGGGCAAGGCGTTCGGCGTGGCCGATTACATCACCAAGCCTTTCGACCCGAACGACCTGATCGACGTCATCGACCGGCTCCTCATCTAGCCGACGTGATCACCGAACAACTCGCCGAGCTCACGAGGTCGGCTCTGAAGGGCGCCATCGCCGACGGAGCCATCCAAGTCGAGGCCCCGGAGACGATCGCCTTCGAGCGACCCAAACGCCGCGAGCACGGAGATTGGGCGACGAACGTGGCGATGATCTTGGCCAAGGAGGCGGGGGCCAGGCCGCGCGACGTGGCAGCCGCGATCGTCGATCGGCTCCCGGCGTCGGAGTTCGTCGAGGTCGTCGAGATCGCGGGACCGGGCTTCCTCAACTTCCGGCTGTCTTCAGTCTGGCTTCACGATGTGGTGCGTCGTGCCGCGGATCCGTCCTCCGGCTTCGGCCGGGCCGCACAGTCGTCCGGCCTTAAGACGAACGTCGAGTACGTGTCGGCGAACCCGACCGGGCCGACATCGGTCGTTCTCGGACGTCACGCAGCGGTAGGGGACGCGATGGCGGCCTTGCTCGAAGCAGTCGGCCACGAGGTCACCCGGGAGTACTACTTCAACGACGCCGGGCGCCAGGTCATCCAGTTCGCTCTGTCGGTCGATGCGCGTTATCGACAGTCCCTCGGCATCGATGCGGCATTCCCGGAGGACGGTTACCACGGTGAGTACGTGACGGAGATCGCGGCAGCGCTACGCGAAGAGGTCGGGGAGGATCTCCTCACCCTTCCGGATGAAGAGCGCATCGAACGCGTGCGTCGCTTCGCCGTGCCGCTGATCATGGGTTCGATCCAGGCAACGCTCGAGAGGTTCGGGACCACCTTCAACGTGTGGTTCTCCGAAGCACGCCTGCACGAGCGGGGTGAGGTGATGGCGGCGATCGACAAGCTTCGGGAGAAGGGATTGATCGAAGAGCTCGAGGGCGCGATCTGGTTCCTTTCGAGCCGTCTCGGAGATGACAAGGATCGTGTCGTGGTCCGTAGCGATGGCACCCCGACGTACTTCGCAGCCGACCTCGGGTACGTGCTCGACAAGTTCGCGCGTGGCTTCGACGATCTGATCTATCTGTGGGGCGCGGATCATCACGGCACGATCCCCCGGTTGATGGCCGCGGCGGAAGCCCTGGGGTTCGAACGGTCCCGGATCCGTATCCCTCTGGTTCAGACCGTACGCCTCGTCCGGGGCGGAGAGGCCGTGAAGGGGTCCAAGCGTGCGGGCGTCATCATCCCGCTCGACGAGCTTATCGATGAGGTTGGCGCGGATGCAGCGCGCTACACGTTCCTCACCCGCTCGATAGATGCTCCCTTGACGTTCGATATCGATCAGGTGACGCAACAGAATGCGGAGAACCCCGTCTACTACGTGCAGTACGCGCACGCCCGTATCTGTTCCATCCTGCGGAAAGCGGAGGAGCAGGGCGTGCGATTCGATCCCGACGCCCGGCTGGAACAGATGACGCATCCCAGCGAGGAGAGCCTCATGCGGAAGCTCGCCACCTACGAAGAGATCGTCCCCGAGTCCGCCTCGCAGCTGGCGCCGCAGAAGATCACGCGCTACGTCGAAGAGCTCGCCGGGCAGTTCAGCTCCTTCTACAGGGACTGTCGTGTTGTCTCGGACGATCGCGAGTTGACTCTGGCTCGGATCGCCCTTTGCGTGGCCACCAGGAACGTGATCGCATCGGGTTTGGGACTGGTTGGAGTGTCGGCTCCCGAACGGATGTGATGGTGGAGTCCTCTCTCGCCGATCTGTCGGGTGGCGGATCGTGACGAGCTGGCGTGAGATCGAGCGAGCGGAACCGGATTTCGCTCGGCGTGTGCAGGCGCGCTTCGACGCTCACAAGCACAAGGTCATGGCCACGCTGCGGAAGGATGGCTCCCCGAGGATCAGCGGGATCGAGTTCGAGTTCCAGGACGGCAACGTCCATGTCGGCATGATGTTGAACTCCCGCAAGACCATGGACCTCCGGCGTGATCCCCGCATCGCGCTACACAGCGGCACCGAGGAACCGGGAGAAAGCGACGATGTCGTGGGTCAAGTCATCGACGCCAAGCTCTCGGGCCGCGCCGTCGAGCGCGATCCCGCTCCAGATCATCATGTCTTCCACGTCGACGTCTCCGAAGTCGTGCTGATCACCATCGGAACGCCCCCCGACCACCTCGTGATCGAAACCTGGACGCCCGACGGCGGCCTTCGTAGCAGGAAGCGGTACTGAGGCTGCGCGCAAAGGGGGCCCCCGTAGGGACCCCCCGTCACGTTCAACGATGTGTCCTACTCGAGCACGAAGACGTCGATGTCGCCGCCACTCAAGACATGGATCGCAACGACGTCGCTCACGACGACGTTGTTGTCATTCAAGAAGTCCGTGATCGCGAAGCAACTCAGGACCGTGCAGTTGTTCAGGAAGTCTTGCACGGTAACCACGTTGTCGCTGAGGATCGGGCTGCGGTTCAGCACCTGCAGGTTGTTCAGCGAGTCCTCGACGCGAACGATGTTGATCTCACCGATGTCGCTCAACACCTGCAGATCGTTGAGCGTACGGTCCACCTGCACCACCGCGGCCACTAGGCCTGCGGCGCCGGCAACCTGGTTGGGCTGCGCCTGCGCAACACCGGCCCAGCCGACGGTGAATACCGTTGCAGCCATGGCCACCGCCACGACCTGACTCCGGATCCTGCTACTTGCACCCATTTGGGCACCTCCACGACTCAGTGCCCGCCTTCCCCTCAACGCAGTAAGGGCTACCCGCTACGGAGAGTTAGGAAACTTGACCTCTCGGTCGCGTTCCGTAGCAGAGCAGGCTTCGGGGATACTGCATCGCGGTATGGAGTTCTTCCAGGTCGACGTCTTCGCGGATAGGGCGTACGAGGGCAACCCTCTGGCCGTTTTTCCGGATTGCTCGGACGTGAGCAGCGATCAGATGCAAGCGATCGCGCACGAGATGAACCTCTCGGAGACCACGTTCGTGACCGAGGCGTCGGGCGATTCCTACCGCGTCCGGATATTCACTCCCCATGAGGAGTTGCCGTTCGCCGGTCACCCAACCCTCGGGACGGCGTGGGTGCTGCGGGAGCTGGGGCTCGTTTCGGGCGATGTCTACTACCAGCACAGCGGGGCGGAGAAGACGAAGATCCTGGAAGACCGAGGCATGCTGTGGTTCGAACGCAACGGCAGGGCCGATCCGGATCTCGAGGACTCGAAGCCCACCATTCGCTCCGAGATCGCGGAGGCGATAGGTCTGGTCGAGAGGGATCTCGACCTCCAGGCGCGCGAGATCGGCCGTCCGGGACTGCTACGACCGGGCGTCGCCAACGCGGGACTGGAGCAGCTGATGATCCCCGTGCGGGACCTCGAGACGCTGGCGCGGTGCGTGCCCCGCGTGGACCGTCTCGCCGCGCTCCCCGCCCTCGGCGTCTACGTGTTCACCGCCGTGAAGGCCGGAGGGCTCAGGTCTCGCGGTTTCTTCCCCGGCGTCGGCGTTCCGGAAGACCCCGGCACGGGGTCGGCGGCGGCTGCGCTCGGCCTGTACTTGGCGCGCCGCCTGGGGAAGGTCGACTTCGAGGTCGTTCAGGGAGTCGAAGTCGGGCGACCCTGCCGCATCCATCTGAGCGCATCGGACGGGGTCGTCCGGATCGGTGGCGCCTGCAGCCTGGTCCTCCGCGGCACCCTCGAGCGGCTGCCATGAGCTCGATTAGTAGTCTCGACGAGATGCGATCGATCCTTCCCGATAGCGCGGACACCTCTTCCGGCGGTCACTTGATCGTGGGTGGATGTGACGCGGTCGAACTGGCCAGTGAGTACGGGACCCCGCTCGTGGTGTTCGATAGGGCAACGTTCGAGGCGCGGGCCCGCTCGTACACGGCTGCTCTGGAACCCGCATCGGTGGCTTACGCCGGTAAGGCCTTCTTATGTATCGCGATCTGCCAGCTCGTCGACGAGCTCGGCCTCAGCCTCGACGTGTGCACGGGGGGAGAGCTCGCGACGGCGGTCGCCGCGGGGTTCCCTCCCGAACGGATCGTCTTCCACGGCAACAACAAGTCCCTCGACGAGCTTCACGCGGCGGCAGAGTCCGGAGTGGGCAGGGTGGTCCTCGACTCGCTCGAGGAGATAGAGCGGGTCGCGGCGGCGGGACTTCGAACGAAGCTTCTCGTGAGGGTGACGCCGGGGGTCGAAGCGCACACCCACGAGTTCGTGCAGACCGGCCAGGAGGACAGCAAGTTCGGTTTCGGCCTGGGCGATGGGATCGCGCTCGAAGCGGTGAAGCGCGCGCTGGAGATCCCCGGCTGCGAGCTCGTGGGCTTGCACGCGCACATCGGGTCTCAGATCTTCGAGCTCGCCGCGTTCGACCTCGCCATCCAGCGCCTGGCGGTGTTCATCGCCGAGACACAGGATCGGTTCGGCTTCGTTCCCTCCGAGCTCAACCTCGGTGGCGGCCTCGGGGTGGCCCACACGCGGGACGAGATCACGCCGGATCCGGCGGCATCCGTGGCTCGCATCCACCACGCCCTCAGGCGGGAATTCGGATCGTTGTCTCTCCCCGTACCGCGCCTCGCGGTCGAACCCGGCCGTTCGATCGTCGGCGCTTCCTGCGTCACGGTGTACCGCGTTGGAACGGTGAAGAGGATCCCCGGCGTGCGTACCTACGTCGCGGTCGACGGCGGGATGTCCGACAACATCAGGCCCGCCCTCTACGGAGCTCGGTACGAAGCCTTCCTGGCGAATCGGATGGACGCGCCCCCGGGGCCACGCGTGACGGTGTGCGGCAAGCATTGCGAGTCGGGAGACGTTCTGATCAAGGACGTCCACTTGCCCGACGACGTCGCAGCGGGTGATCTAGTGTGCGTCCCCGCGACCGGGGCCTACACCTATTCCATGGCGAACAACTACAACCACGTGCCTCGGCCCGCCGTGGTGATGGTGACCGACGGGACGGCCACCACGATCGTCGTGCGCGAGACGAACGAGGACCTCCTGCGCCACGACCGCCGCCTGGACGGTTCCATGCCGGGGAACCCGTCGAATAGCCAAGCTCTCGACGGCCTAGACATCTCGGACTCATCGTCCTAGCCTCTCAGCGCCGATCGATTCCGACCCGTCAGGGGGTTCCGATGCGTTCCAAGGTCATGTTCGTCGCCGCGTTTGCACTGCTGGCCGCCGTCGTCCCGGGTGGAGCGTTCGCTCAACGATCCGGTGTTCCCGACGGCGTCGCCGTGGTCGGCAGCATCCACGGGCGGGGAGTGGCAGGACCGGGCTCGTACGCGGTGCTCATCGACATCCACGAGATGCCGAAGGCGAAGGCCAAGCCGACCCGTGCCGCGAACTGCTCGAACGCGGGGGCCGAGAGCGGGACCTATGGGCTCACCGGCTGGAAGATCGGTGGTAACCGTGTCGCCCACCTCAGTACGGCGACGGTGCCGTCCTCGCTCGGCAGCGTCACGTCGACCCTCGAGGCAAGCTGGGACGTATGGTCGGCGGCGGAGCCCGCCGCGCCCAGCGTGAACGTCGCCACCGACGGTACGGTCACCCGCTACACGGCAAACCGCAGCTACGACATCCTCTGGGGCCGGACGGGAAGATCCCTCGCGACCACCTACACGTGGCGGTGGAGCGATGGCACGATCGAGAGCGATGTCGTCTTCGACAAGGGCGTCACATGGTGGAAGGCCCCCAGTGAAGGCGACGGCTGTTACGAGACCGCGGGGAACGTCTACGACGTAGCCAACATCGCTACCCACGAGTTCGGCCACGCGTACGGCCTCGATCACCCGTCGGGTGCTCGGTTCGAAACGATGTACGCCTACGGGTATTCCGGCGAGACCTTGAAACGGTCGCTGGCGACGGGCGACGTGGCGGGGGTACGCGCCAACTACTAGGTGCGAGCTTCCACAGATCACACCGCTACCCCGGAGCGTTAGCGTTGGTCTCCGACACCGAACGAAGATGAGGAGGCTCACGTGGCTCTCAGGGTTGCATGGTTGGTGGTCGATTCGGCAGATCCGGCGACGCTCGCCAGATGGTGGATGGAAGCGTTGGATGACTACGAGATCGAGTACGACTCGGCGACCGATCCCGAAGCGGACCCGGGGGATCCCGAGGTGGTGATCAAGGGCTCCAGTGGCCACCGCATGCTGTTCGGGAAGGTGCCCGAGGCGAAGACCATCAAGAACCGCCTCCATCTCGATCTCCGGCCGGAGGATCGAGATGCGGAGGTCGCCCGCCTCGAGGGCCTGGGAGCGAAGCGGGTCGACATAGGTCAGGGCGATGACAAGAGCTGGGTCGTGCTCGCAGACATAGAAGGCAACGAGTTCTGCGTGCTCCGGGCTCTCGACCCCGAGGAGAAGGCCGCAGGCGTCGCCTGAGGCGAACGCCGAGCAACTGCGACCGGACACTCATTCAGTTTTCGGCCGGGCGCCGTTAGGGTTTCGCGATGAGCGAAACGGTCAGGGTTGGGTTCCTGGGGTGCGGGATCGTGGGTGGCGGAGCCGCCCGGATCCTGCTCGAGCATGCCGCCGAGATAGAGGAGCGGGCCGGCGTGCCGCTCGAGATCGGGCGGGTCGCCGTCCGGAGCCTGTCCAAGCCGCGGGAGGTCACGCTCCAGAGCGAGACGTGGACCACCGATCCCTGGGAGGTGGTTCAGGACCCTGCGATCGACGTGGTCGTGGAGGTCATGGGCGGGATCGAGCCGGCCCGAGACCTCATCGTCCAGGCGCTCAAGTCCGGCAAGCACGTCGTCACCGCCAACAAGGAGCTGCTTTCCACGGTGGGGCGCGAGGTCATGGACGCCGCGGACACGGCCGGCGTCGATCTGCTCTTCGAGGCCGCCGTCGCCGGGGGCATCCCGATCATCAGACCCATGAAGGAATCGTTGGCGGGCGACCGCGTGCAGCGAGTCATGGGCATCGTCAACGGCACCACGAACTTCATCTTGAGCCGCATGTCCGAGACGGGCGAGTCGTTCGCCGAGGCTCTGACCGAGGCCGAGCGACTCGGCTACACCGAGTTGGACCCGACGGCCGATATCGAAGGATTCGACGCGGCCGCCAAGCTCTCGATCCTCGCGTCGCTTGCGTTCAACGCTCGGGTGGTGGCCGGCGACGTCCACCGGGAAGGCATCACCACGGTGACCCCCGCCGATATCCGAGCCGCGCACGACATGGGTTACGAGGTGAAGTTGCTGGCGATAGCGGAGATCGACGACGGACAGATCGCGGCCCACGTCCATCCGGCGATGATCCCGCAGACGCATCCCCTGGCCTCCGTCCGTGATGTCTTCAACGCGATCTTCATCGAGGGCGAAGAGGTAGGCGAGCTGATGTTCTTCGGACGCGGCGCGGGCGGGGCGCCCACCGGCTCTGCCGTCGTAGGGGACATCGTCGAGATCGCTCGAAACATAAGCGGCGGCGGGCGCGCTGTGGGCTGTACCTGCTATCACGACCGCGCCCGCATGCGAGCAGAGGACGACGCGAAGGTTCGCTACTACATCGTCCTCTCGGTGCGCGATCAACCAGGTGTCCTGGCGTCCGTCGCGGGTGTGTTCGCACGGGAAGCCGTCTCGATCGCGAGCGTCAGACAGGAAGGCTCCGGCGATGAGGCCACCCTTGCCCTGATCACGCACAGTGGAACGGAGGGCCAGCACCAGGCTACGTTCGCCGGTCTCCGCGAGCTCGAAGCGGTGAAGGGTATCGAATCCACGATGCGGGTGGTCGGGACCTCGGAGGGATGAGGAAGCTAGACGTCGCGGGACCGCGCGGGATCATCCGGAGGTATCGCGATCACCTGCCGGTCGGAGATGACACGCCCGTCGTGACCCTCGACGAGGGCGACACGCCGCTCATCTTCTCAGAGCGTCTCTCATCGAAAGTGGAGGCGGAGGTATGGCTCAAGTACGAGGGGCTCAACCCGACAGGATCGTTCAAGGACCGCGGCATGACCCTTGCGATCTCGAAGGCGCTCGAGGAGGGTTCCCAAGCGGTCGTGTGCGCATCGACGGGCAACACCAGCGCGTCGGCCGCGGCCTACGCGGCGCGAGCGGGGATGGTCTGCGCGGTTCTCATCCCCGAGGGCAACGTCGCTCTGGGGAAACTCGCCCAGGCGCTCGTCCACGGCGCCAAGGTCTTCGAGATCGAGGGAAACTTCGACCAGGCGCAGAAGCTGACCCAACAGATGTCCGAGCAGCATCCGTTCACGCTCGTGAACTCGGTCAACCCGTACCGTGTCGAGGGCCAGAAGACCGCCGCGTTCGAGGTAGTGGAAGCGCTCGGCCGGGCCCCCGATCTCCATGTGATGCCCGTCGGCAACGCCGGCAACATCACCGCGTACTGGCGCGGGTACCGCGAAGCTCACGAGCTCACGTGGTCCAGTTCGTTGCCCGCCATGTTCGGCTTCCAGGCCGAGGGTGCCAACCCGATCGTGCGGGGAGAGATCGTCCAAGATCCGAAGACGGTGGCGACCGCGATCAGGATCGGTAACCCCGCATCGTGGAGTGGTGCGGTCGACGCGGCCACCAGCTCGGGGGGCCGTATCTCATCGGTGCGGGACAAGGAGATCATCGAGGCCTACAAGGGCCTGGCCGAGGAAGGCGTGTTCGTGGAGCTGGCGTCCGCAGCGGGAGTGGCGGGTCTGCTCGAGATGCACCGGGCCGGGGCGGTGCCCGCCGGCTCGACCATCGCTTGCGTCCTCACCGGTCACGGCTTGAAGGACCCCGACTGGGCGATGTCTACGGCACCTCGACCGCGCAAGGTGGAGGCCGACATTGAAGTAATCCTGGCTCAACTCGACATGGCGTAGTTAGCTAGGGCGATGCCGGCAGCGGTAAAGGTTCACGTCCCCGCCACCGTGGCGAATCTCGGCCCCGGGTTCGACGCGCTCGGCGCGGCGATCCAGATGTACCTCGACATCGAGATCGAGCCGCGTCGCGATTCGGTCGACATCCTGATCGAGGGAGAGGGCGCCGAAACGCTGCCGCAGGACGAGACGAACCTCGTGATCCGTTCGATGAACACCTTCTTCGACCACGTTGGCCGTCGGCCGCCGGGCTTCGCGGTGCGGGTGAAGAACCCGATCCCGCTTGGTTCGGGATTGGGATCGTCCGCTGCGGCAGTGGTAGGGGGGCTGTACGCGGCTCGTGCGGTGACGGGCGCCAACGTCCACCAAGCCGAGATGATCGACATGGCGACGACGCTGGAGGGTCACCCGGACAACGTGATGCCCGCGCTGTTGGGAGGCTTGGTCGTGTGCTATCAGCCGAACGCAGAGGGCTTCCGCTACTTCCGCATGGAAGCCAACGACAGGCTCATCCCGATCGTCGCCGTCCCCCGCGGAGGATTCTCTACCCAGCAGGCGCGCCTGGCGCTGCCGCAGGACGTCGCGTTCCACGACGCGCAGTTCACGGCATCGCGAGCGGCTCTCTTGGTCGCGGCGCTGAGCTCGGGAGCGACCGCCGAGGTCCTCGCCGACGCGATGCACGACCGCCTCCACGAGCCCTATCGCCTGCGATTGATGCCGGAGAGCGCCGCGGTCCACGCGGAACTGCGCGAAGCAGGACTGCCCGTCGCGCTCGCGGGAGCCGGCCCCTCGCTCTTGACGATCGTTCCTCGGCCCGAGGTCGCGATGCGAGCCGAACAGGTCCGCCGCATCTGTCGGGAACGTGCCGAGGGATGGCGCGTGTTCGTGAGCGAATGGGAGTCGAAAGGCGCCCAGACCTCCCAGTGACCGGCGGCGGCCTACAGCCTTACCGGCGCCGGACCGAAAGAAGGGCCCCGAAGGGCCCTTCCGAGACTTAACGCCGGTTCGGCGGTGGAGGTGGTACCTCGTCCGCCGCCGGCGTAGTACCTGTCGGAGTGGTTGCGGGAGTCGTGGCGGTGGGGGTCGTGGCGGTGGACTTCCCCGTGATGCGCCCGGAGCTGCTGGTCGTAGCGGCGCCGGCCGGAACCGTCTCGCGCTCCTCCCGTAGGTCGATGGCGCGACGCTCGGCTCCCTCGTCGTAGTGGGCTCGCTCGAGCTTCGTGTGCCAGCGCGAGCCGAGTGCTCCACCGATCGCTCCACCGAAGAACATCGCCACCAGAGCCGCGATCAGCATCCCGAAACCGAACGTTTGGACCTCGCTGTCGCCGGCTACGTCCTGCGGGCTGAACGGCAGGTTCAGGCGGAACGGGAGATCGACGTTCGTGTTGGTGCCGACCGCCGTCGCTATGGCGGCGAGGCAGACGGCGACGATGATCGCTACCAGGGCAACGAGCAAGCCATTCCCCGCGCCCGAGCCTCGAGCCATCCGTCCGGCGGTGTAGCCGCCCCACATGTAGGCGAGGAACTGGGCGATGACGAGCCCGATGGCCACGCCGATCCCGGCGTCCACGATGTCGCCCTGCGTGACGTCGGCATCCGCCAGACCCAGGGCCACCAGCACGCCTGTGATCAACACGGAGAGCAGGAACATCGCGCCGAAGGCCACAACGACGCCGGTGAGGATGGCGCCGGCGGAAACTCCGCCGCGAACGTCGCCCGGCCTGAGGCCCTCACGTACCATCGTCGACTCGCGTTGTGGATAGGTGGCCGTTTCGTCCGTGGTCGTCGAGTGGCGATCGCGATTGCGGAAGCGCTCGAACATTGGTCCCCCTTCCGAAGGTCCTTCCTTTGCTGTACCGACATATGCTTCCCCTCGGGACCCCGCCTGAAACTCTTGCCGGTTGCGAGGAGCCACCCATCCGCTACATCGCCGTCGTCGACGGAGAGCACTATCCCGCTGTCATCGGGTCCGCCTTCCGGGAGTTGCAGGAGCGCGGCGATCGGGTGCTCGCGGCGGTCCTCGCGGGGGGCCACGAGAAGCTGCCCGACGACGACCTGGACGAGATATCGGGCGTCCCCGTGCTCGCCGCGGACGATCCGCCGGCCGTCCTCGCCCGAGCGATCAAGCAATACGAGCCCGAGGCGATCGCCGATCTCTCCGACGAGCCCGTCCTGGATTACCGCCGACGCCATCAGTTGGCCGCCGTCGCGCTGTTCATGGGGGTCGCCTACCAGGGCGCGGATTTCCGCTTCATGCCCCCGCCACGGCCCCATCTGTGCAGGAAGCCGTCCGTCGCCATCATCGGTACGGGGAAGCGCACGGGCAAGACCGCGGTGGCCGGCTTCGTGGCCCGCGCCCTCGCCGAGCGCGGCATCCCGCCCGTGATCGTCGCCATGGGCCGGGGTGGGCCCGAAGAGCCCGAGGTGCTGCGGGGCGACGAGCTGGAGCTTCAGGCCAAGGACCTCATCGAGGTGGCGGACTCGGGCCGTCATGCGGCCTCGGACTACATCGAGGACGCGGCCCTCGGCAGGGTTCCCACGGTCGGTTGTCGCAGGTGCGGCGGAGGCCTGGCCGGGGGCGTCGAGATCTCCAACGTGGCGGCCGGGATCGAGAAGGCGAACGAGCTCCCCGGGGACCTCATCCTGCTGGAGGGCTCGGGTTCTTCGATCCCCCCCGCGCACGCCGATGCGAGCATCCTCGTCGTGCCCGCCTCCGTCCCCGAGGAACACCTGGCCGGCTACATGGGCCCGTTCCGCCTGTTGCTAGCCGATGTCGCGATGATTACTATGTGTGATGACCCGCACGGGTCTCCCTCTCAGGTCTCCTCTCTGATCCGCGATGCCTTCCGTGATAGAGATGGGTCCAGAGGGCTACCTCAGGCAGAGATCCAGGTGATCCACACGGTCTTCCGCCCGCATCCCACCCGCCCGGTCGACGGCGCCGACGTATTCGTCGCCACCACGGCACCCGCCCACGCCGGAGGCTCGATCCGTGACCACCTCGAGGAAAGGTACGGATGCAAGGTGAAGGGCATCACGCATTCACTGTCCGATCGCAAGCGACTGAGAGAAGAGATAGAGCACATGGCCGATCGAACCGATCTCCTCCTGTGCGAGATCAAGGCCGCCGCCATCGACGTGGCGGCCCGTCAGGCCGTCGACGCCGGTTTGGACGTGGTGTTCATGGACAACGTGCCCGAGGGAGTCGGTGGGAGCGACCCCACGCAGGCCGTC
Organism: Actinomycetota bacterium; assembly: GCA_009380005.1. Lineage (GTDB taxonomy): Bacteria > Actinomycetota > CADDZG01 > CADDZG01 > WHSQ01 > WHSQ01. The sequence continues at coordinate 23,368 of WHSQ01000001.1, forward strand.
CTCGACGTGGCGGGAATGGCGAGGGGGCGTTCGGGGTTGTGACCGATAAGCGCCGGAAGCAGATCCTGATATCCGAGCGCGAGTATGGGCTCCCGTACTCGAAGGGTTTGACGGCCTCCTCCTTGATGGTCACCGGGTTGCCGCCGGCCCGCGCCTACGCCGTGGCCAACCAGGTCGAGAAGGAACTCGTTTCTCTGCGTACGGGCTCGATCTCCGGCACCAAGCTGACCGACCTAACCGTGGAGGTCCTGCGCCGCGAAGTGGGAGAGGACTATGCCGAAGCCTTCATCAAGTGGCAGTCCGTGGCGGGGCTCGATATCCCCTTGATCATCCTCATCGGTGGCTCGACGGGGTCGGGCAAGTCCACGATCGCCACCCAGCTGGCGACACGGCTCGGCATAACGCGTGTCGTCTCGACAGACGCTGTGCGAGAGGTCCTGCGGAGCGCATTCACGAAGGAGATGTTCCCGACGCTATACACGTCGTCGTTCGAGGCCGATAAGGCGATCCGGCAGCCGATCCCCCACACGGGCGATCGCTTGATCATCGGTTTCCGTGAACAGGCCCGCGCCGTGGCGGTTGGCGCTCAGTCACTCATAGACCGAGCCATTGCGGAAGGCACGGACATGATCATCGAAGGTGCTCATCTCGTACCCGGCTTCCTCGAAGGTGTCGACAGTGATGAGGCGTTGATCGTTCCGTTGCTCGTCGTCGTGGAGGACGAAGATCTTCATCGCAGCCACTTCTTCCTACGGGGTCGAGACCTGGGGAAACGCGGACACGAGCGTTACCTGAACAACTTCAAGAAGATACGGAAGATCCAGAAGTACATGGTGTCTTCGGCCATGATGAGAAGCGTCCCGATCGTCAATCACTACGACTTGGACGCGACGCTCTCGGAGATCATCGACCACGTCCTTAACAAAGCCGTGGACGCGATCGAGCACGGCATGACCGTGGAAGGCGACAGAGCGGGCGCAACCGAGAAGGCCGCGGTCACCGCGAACGACTCGGACGACGGGCATATCAAGATTCCAAGTGAAGAGGGGAGCATCGCGAAGTGAAGCTATTCCTAGATACGGCCAACCTTGACGAGATCCAGGAGGCGAACCGCTGGGGCGTCTTGCGCGGCATCACGACCAATCCCACCCTGGTAGCGAAGGAAGGCCGTGACTTCCTACCGCTCGTCAAGGAGATCTGTTCGATCGTCGAAGGTGATGTGTCCATCGAGACGGTCGGCAACGACACCGACAACCTAGTGCGGCAGGGTCACGAGATCGCCCAGATAGCCGACAACGCCATCGTCAAGCTGTCTACGACGCCCAACGGGCTCGCTGCCTGCAGGCGGCTCTCCGACGAGGGGATCAAGATCAACATGACCTTGTGTTTCACTGCCGCACAGGCGATACTGTGTGCCGAAGCCGGCGCGTACATCGTGTCCCCATTCTTGGGTAGGCTTGATGACATCTCAACGGACAGCCTCCAGGTCTTGTCCGAGATCTGCGAGATCTACGCCGTTCAGGATTACGACACGCAGGTCCTAGCGGCGAGTCTTCGTCACCCGATGCATGTCATCGAGGCGGCGAGGATGGGGGCTCATATCTCGACGATGCCGTTCAAGGTCTTCGAGATGCTCGTCAAGCACCCACTCACCGATGCGGGTCACAAGCGGTTCATGGATGACTGGGAAGAGGCCAAGTCGCACCTAGGCGAGCTCCTTCCCTCGATGCAGGAGGCATGAGGTAAGTGGCCGAAACACTTGATCGGTCGATCCTAGAGGCCAAGGGGGTCGCCGAGCTCAAGGAGATAGCTAAGACCCTGGACGTCAAGGTCTCGGGTCTGAAGAAATCCGAGATCATCGACGCGATCACGACCAACGGCCGCGCCGGCGCGCCTAAGAATGGGTCGGGCGGAGGCGAAGCTCCGGCGAACAAGCCGCGTGAATCCGCGCCGCAACAGGCGTCCAACCAACCGGACAAAGATCGGTCTCAGAGCCAGAACGGTTCGCCCTCCTCTGGAGGATCCGGAACCGGTGTCAGGGACGAGAAGGCGGCCGACGATCGCGACACGCGCGACGACAACCGGAACCGCAACCGACGACCGCAGGACCGCAATCGCGGCGGCGGTGGACAGCGTCCGCGGGAGAAGGCCGAACCTCGTGGCCGGCGGCGCCGGCGTCGCGGCGGCGGTGGCGGCGGGCAACCGCACTACATGCGCGACGAGAGTTGGGAAGACCTCGAGGCGGAAGACGATCCGAACGCCGAGGTTCGTACGGGCATCCTCGATCTCCTCCCGGAGGGTTACGGATTCCTGCGGACCAGCGGCTTTCTCCCCGGCGACAAGGACGTCTACGTGTCCGCTTCACAGGTGCGCCGTTTCCGTCTGCGCAAGGGCGACGAGATCACCGGTTCGGTGCGGTCGCCCCGGGAGTCGGAGAAGTACCAGGCCCTGCTGCGGATCCGAGAGATCAACGGGTTGGAGCCGGACCAGGCACAGAACCGTGTGCGTTTCGGGGACCTGACTCCTCTCTATCCGGAGGAGCGGTTGACGCTCGAGTACCCGGACGACCCGCGCCACGTCACGGCTCGCATCATCGACCTGGTGGCTCCGGTCGGCAAGGGACAGCGCGGCATGATCGTCAGCCCGCCGAAGGCCGGCAAGACCACCGTGATGAAGGAGGTCGCCAACGCGGTTCGGGTGAACAATCCCGAGGTGCATCTCGTCGTCCTGCTCGTCGACGAACGCCCCGAAGAGGTCACGGACATGCAGCGTTCGGTGGAGGGCGCCGAGGTCGTCTATTCGACGTTCGACCGACCGTCGGACGACCACATCCAAGTGACAGAGCTGACGCTCGAGCGCGCCAAGCGGCTTGTCGAGACCGGCCGGGACGTCATGATCCTGTTGGACGGCATCACGAGGCTGTCGCGCGCCTACAACCTCGCGACCCCGGCTTCCGGGCGCATCCTGTCCGGTGGCGTCGATTCCACCGCCCTATACCCCCCCAAGCGGTTCTTCGGCGCCGCCCGTAACATCGAGCACGGCGGCTCCCTGACGATCCTCGCGACGGCGTTGGTCGATACCGGTTCGCGCATGGACGAGGTCATCTTCGAGGAGTTCAAGGGAACCGGTAACTGGGAGCTCAAGCTCGACCGCAGGATGTCGGAGAAGCGGATCTTCCCGGCCATAGATATCTCCGCCTCCGGCACCAGGAAGGAAGAGCTCCTGCTGAACCCCGAGGAGCTCCAACTGACCTGGCGCCTGCGACGCGTCCTGCACGCCCTCGAAGGGGGCGGCGGCCTCGAGTTGCTGATCGACAAGATGAAGGCGACGCAGGGCAACGCCCAGTTCCTGCGTGAGATCGCCAAGGTTCCGGTCAAGGAGTAGCTTGGAATAGATGTTCCTCGGCTTGGGTTTGCCCGAATGGCTGACTATCATCGGGCTGGTCGGGGGCCTGTTCTTGACCTTCTATCTCATGGCCAAAGGCTCGGTCGCCTACGAGCGGGCCAGGATCGCCAGGGAAGCAGCGGAGCAAGAACGGTCGGATCAGACGACGGGAGAAGAGGGATGAAGCAGGGGATCCATCCGGAGTACGTGGAGACGCACGTGACGTGCTCCTGTGGAAACACCTTCACGACGCGGTCCGTCAAGTCGGAGCTCCACGTCGAGCTGTGCAGCAAGTGCCACCCCTTCTACACGGGCAAGCAGAAGCTCGTGGACACCGGGGGCCGGGTCGAGCGGTTCCAGAAGAAGTACGCGAAGCGGCAGCAGGACGCGGCCGCTCCCGCCGAGGTCGATCTGGGCACCGAGACCCCCGAGGCGCCTGCGCCCGATGACAGCTCCAGGGCTTAGATAGCCGACGTGGCCGAGGCCAAACCGGCCCCTCGGCCGTCCATCGGCGGCCAGGCGGTCCTCGAAGGCGTGATGATGCGTGGCCCGGCCTCCTGGTCGGTCGCGTGCCGGCGACCCGACGAGACCATCGCCGTGGATCGCTTCCCACTCCCATCGCTGGCGGAACGTCACCCGTGGCTCAAATGGCCGCTGTTCCGCGGCGTCATAGTCCTGGGAGAGTCCCTCGCTATCGGGATCAAAGCGCTGATGATCAGCGCGAACCAGGCACTCGAGGACGAGGAGCAGCTTTCCGGCAAACAGTTGGGCTGGTCGCTCACCGTCGCGATGGTCATGTTCTCGGCCGTCTTCATAGCGCTGCCCGTCCTGGGAACGCGATGGCTCGAGAGCTACATCGGGAACCTCTCCGACGATCGGCCGGTGCTGTTCAATCTGATAGAGGTCGCCATCCGGCTGACGATGTTCGTCGGTTACTTGCTTCTCATCGGGCAGCTGAAGGACATCCGGCGGGTGTTCCAGTACCACGGAGCCGAGCACAAGACGATCTATGCCTACGAGAATGGGGACGCACTGGTCCCCGCGGAGATCGATCGCAAGTACACGACTTTGCACGTCCGCTGCGGCACGAACTTCCTGTTCATAGTCCTCTTCTTGACGGTGGTGGCCCACCTCGTCATCGATCTGCTGGTGGGTGATCCGTTCTGGATGCGGATCGTCATCCGGGTCCTGGCGATCCCCGTGCTGGCCGGGTTCTCGTACGAGGTGATCAAACTGGCGTCACGGAACGAGGAGTCGCTGTTCTTCAGGATCTCCATGCTTCCGGGACTCGCGTTGCAGAGGATCACGACCAAGCCACCGACCCTGGATCAGATCGAGGTGGCGATCGCGGCTATGCGGGCGGTCGCTCAAGACATCGAGAAACACCCCGAGGTCATCACCGAGGAGCCGGAGGATCCGGGTTCCGAGGTTCCCGTCTCATGAAGCTCCCCGAAGCGCGCCTCAAGGAGATGGAGGCTCGGTTCGAGGAGATCGAGCGACGTCTTGCGGATCCTGCGACCGCAGCCGACACCAATGAGTTGAAAGCCCTCGGCAAGGAGCACGCCGAACTGCGCCCCGTGGTGGAGGCCTGGCGGACCTACCGCGCGACCGAAGGCAACATCGCGTCGGCCGGCTCCATGCTGTCGGACGCGACGGGCGAGGAGAAGGCCTACCTCCAACGGGACATCGAGGAGGAGCGGAAGATCCTGGAGAGCTGGGCGGAGAAGATCGCCGAAGCGCTTGCCCCGAAGGATCCGAACGACGACCGGGATGTGATCATGGAGATCCGGGCGGGGGCCGGGGGAGACGAAGCAGGACTCTTCGCGGGGCAGTTGCAGCGGATGTACGAACGCTACGCAGAGAACCAGCGCTGGAAGACCGAGATCCTCAACGGCAATCCGAGTGACCTCGGCGGGTACAAGGACGTCACCATGGCGGTCAAGGGCAAGGGTGCCTATTCGCGGCTCAAGTTCGAGGCCGGCGTGCACCGTGTTCAGCGCGTTCCCGTTACCGAGTCCTCGGGACGGATCCATACCTCCGCCGTCGCGGTGAACGTTTTGCCCGAAGCCGACGAGGTCGAGGTCGAGATCGACCCCAAGGACCTGCGGATAGACGTCTATCGCTCGAGCGGTCCCGGCGGCCAATCGGTCAACACCACCGATTCGGCCGTGCGCATCAAGCACCTCCCCACCGGTGTCGAGGTCGCGTGCCAGGACGAGAAATCGCAGATCCAGAACCGCGCAAAGGCGATGAGGATCCTGAGGGCCCGCCTGTTGCAGCTGCAGCAGGAAGAGCAGCAGAAGGCGCTGGCCGAGGAACGTCGTGCTCAGGTAAGGAGCGCGGACCGGTCGGAACGCGTTCGCACCTATAACTTCCACGAGAACCGGGTCACGGATCATCGCATCGGTTTCACCGTGCACCGTCTCCAGGAGATCCTCGAGGGCGATCTCGACGATCTGATCGACGCACTGACCGCCAACTACCGTGAGGGTGGTCAGGCGGAGGCGTCCTGACCACCGTCGCGGACCTCCTTCGCGAGGTGCGTGGCATCCTGGAGGAAGCCGGGATCGACAACGCCACGCGCGAGGCCGAATGGTTGCTAGAGGCGGCCACTTCGAAACAGACCTCGGAGATGATCGCCGCGTCGGATCAGGAGATCAGCGAGATGACCGCGCATCGCGCTCTTAAGCTCGCTTCGAGACGTGCTGCCGGCGAACCTCTCCAGTACCTAACGGGCGTGGCCGGCTTCAGGTATCTCCAACTGAAGGTGGGCCCCGGTGTCTTCATCCCGCGTCCCGAGACGGAGCTGGTCGCGGCGCGGGCGATGAGCAGGCTCCCCGACGGAGGTTCGCTCGCGGACATCGGAACCGGATCGGGTGCCATCGCCCTGGCGGTGGCGACCGAACGACCCCACGCTCGCGTATGGGCGACGGAGCGGTCGCCGATCGCGATGGAGTGGGCACGCCGCAACCGCGACGAGCTCGATGCAGCGGTGACGCTGATCCGGGGGAACCTCTTCGAGGGACTGCCCGCGGAGCTGGAGGGGGCGCTCGACGTCGTGGTGTCCAATCCGCCTTATGTAGCCGACGCGGACGCACACCTGCTCGGTGAAGATGTGCGCGACCACGAACCGCACGAGGCCTTGTTCGCCGGATTGGAAGGTCTATTGCTCGTCGAGGTCATAGCCTCCGAAGCACGGCGCTGGCTGCGGGATGGGGGGTGGCTCGTCATGGAGATCGGCTACGACCAGGCGAATAAGGTCGCCGATCTGCTGGCACGGCTCGACTACTCCGACGTCGACGTATCGCAGGATCTCGCGCACAAGGACCGGATCGTGGAGGCGCGATGGCCGGGATGAGCGACGTCGGGGCGGCGATCGACGCGTTGGAGCGTGGAGAGCTCGTCGTCATCCCGACCGACACCGTGTACGGCGTTGCCGGGTCGCTAGAAGTGCACTCCATCGACGCACTCTTCTCGCTGAAACGCAGGCCCTACGACAAGCCGCTTCCGGTGTTGGGTGCGGACGTCGAGGTGCTCGCGGAGATTGCCCTTTTCGACGATCGGGCGCGGATCCTTGCCGAGCGTTACTGGCCCGGCCCCCTCACGCTCGTGGTCCCAAGGGCCGAAGGTTTCGGACTCCCACTCGGGCGTGGTGGCGAAGCTTCGGTAGCGGTACGGGTTCCCGCCCATCCACTCGGGCTCGCCGTCCTGAGAGGGAGCGGCCCGCTCGCGGTGACCAGCGCGAATGTATCGGGGGAACCCGATGCCCACTCGATCGAGGATGCGCGGGCGGCTCTCGGCGACTCGATCGCCGTCTACGTCGATGGGGGTCCTTGCGAAGGAGACCCGTCGACGGTGCTATCGCTGATGCACGACGTTCCTCGGGTGCTCAGGCCGGGATCCATCTCCGACGAAGAACTGTCGCGCGCGCTCGATCAGAGGTAGAGCTCTGAGTACTTCTCCCGCAGGTGGCGGAGGAAGGGTTCCGCGCTGAGCTCCGCACCCAGGACCTGCTGCGCCAGCTCCTTCGCCGGATACAGGTAGGCCTTGCTGTGGATGTTGTCGCGCGACCACTGCAACAGCCGGTCGCACTCACCTTTCGCGAGGTCGTCCTGGAGACCGCCGAGATCCTCCTCCGCTTTGGCGAAGAAGGCTGCCGCGTACAGCGTTCCGATCGTGTAGGTCGGGAAGTAGCCGAGGGCTCCGATCGACCAGTGCATATCCTGAAGGACGCCGTTCGCCGCGTCCGGGGGACGGATACCTACATGCCGCTCCATCGCATCGTCCCACGCGTCCGGAAGGTCCTTGATCTCTAACTCGTCACGGAACAGCGCGAGCTCCAGCTCCAACCGCAGAGCGAGGTGAAGGTTGTAGGTCACCTCATCGGCGTGGACGCGGATGAGGGTTCGGCGAACGTCGTTGACGCCCTGGTAGAACTCGTCCGGCGTCACATCGTTCAGGTCGGTGGGGAATCGTTCTTTCAGGTGCGGAAGCATGAACGTCGTGAACGCGCGGCCGCGACCGACCTGGTTCTCCCACAGGCGCGATTGTGACTCGTGGATGCCGAGCGAGGGGAAGGTACCCACCGGCAGGTCGAGCAACTCTTCGGGCAACCCTTGTTCGTAGAGGGCATGCCCGGTCTCGTGTGCCGTCGCGTAGATGGACGCCATGAGCTCGTCGGGGATCGTGCGCGTGGTCTGGCGGATGTCGCCCTTGCCGACAGCGGAGGTGAAGGGGTGAGGCGACACGTCGAGGCGACCGGCATCTGTGTCGAAGCCAAGCTGTCGGACCAGCCAATGGGAGAACTCCATCTGCGTGCCGGAGTCGTAGGTCGCGCTGAGGAACGAAGGCTTGTCGGGGACCTTCGCCAGGACCTCTTCGGCGAACGGCTTCAGACCTGCGATCAGGTCCTTGAACAGCGCTTCGACCTCGGCCGCGCTCATATCGGGTTCGAAGAGGTCGAGTAGGGCGTCGTAGCGCTCGTTCTCCCACTCGAGAGCGTCCGCTTCCTGCTTCTTCAGGTCGAGCATCTTCTCGAGGTGCGGTTGTAGCTTGGAGAAATCGTTCGCCGGCCTCGCCTCGGTCCATGCTTGGTAGGCGAGTCCCTCGGTCTCGGCGATCTCCTTGACGAGCTCGGGTGGAACCTTCGTCGCCTTGTCGTAGTCGCGCTTCAGGTTGCGCGTGCTCGCGCGCTGCACCTGATCGAGGGAATCGTCGGCGACGAGCTCTTGGATGAGCTCGCCGATCTCGGGGGAGGTGAGCTTCTCGTGCCAGAAGCCTTGCAACGTCGCCATCGCTCGCGCCCGTCCGGGGCCGCCCTTCGAGGGGAGCAGAACGGCTTGATCCCAGGACATCAGGCGGATGGCGCTGCCGATGTCGGTCAGTTCTATGAGGCGCGGCAGAAGCCGCTCCCACGCGGAGGCCATGCTCGGTGTGCTCCCTTCCCTCGACTGGGGGCCCAACCCTAGCGCTCGCTTGGCATAGCGTTCCCTCGACGTGAAGGTCTTGATGGTTTGCACGGGCAACATCTGCCGCTCGCCGATGGCCGAGGGGCTATTGCGGTTGCGGCTGCTCGAGCGTGGTTGTACCGATGTAGACGTGCTGTCCGCCGGAACGTGGGCCTACGAGGGCAACCCGGCGAGCGTCGGTGCGCTCGATGTCTTCCGGGCCCGGGGTTGGGATCTGGAGCCTCACAGGGCGCGCGAGCTCACCGTCGAACTCGTCAGAGAGGCGGATCTGGTGGTTGCGATGACGAGTGTTCACCGCCGGGAGATCCTCGAGCTCGACCCGGACGCGGGGACCAAGACCGTATTGATCAAGGAGCTGGCCGAGATAGAGGCCGATGTCGTCGAGGGTGATGCTCGGGTGCGCCTGGCCGCTCTGCTGGCAGGCCGGCGCCCCGACCCGCGTCGGGCTCTGGATCTCGACGATCCCATGGGCCTCCCCTCGTTCGCCTACGAACGGTCGTTCTCCGAGATCGAGGCCGGCATCGAGGTGCTGCTCGAGCTGCTCTGTCCCCAGCCCGGAGCCGGCTGATTTATTCGCGTTCCCCGGGGCAAACCAAGGGTGATGAGCCCCCCGTCGATAGGATGCCGCCGTGAGGATCGCCCTTGGTGCCGACCACGCTGGCTTCCGACTGAAGTCTGCCCTGGCCAAGCACCTGGCCGATCGAGGTCATGAGGTGGTCGACCTCGGGACGGATACCGACGAGACCGTCGATTACCCGCCGTTCTGCGCGGCGGTTGGTCGGGCGGTTACGGGCGGCGACGCCGACGTTGGGATCGTCGCCGGAGGCAGTGGTCAGGGGGAGGCGATCGCTGCGAACAAGGTCCACGGCGTCAGGGCGGCGCTCTGTCTCGACGAATGGACGGCCCGGATGGCTCGCCGGCATAACGACGCGAACGTGCTGTCGCTGGGGGGCCGGATCGTCGCCGAAGCGTTCGCCTGCGCGATCGTAGATGTGTTCCTCACGACCGACTTCGAAGGCGACCGACACATCCGACGGATACAACAGATAGCGCAGATAGAAGAAGAGGAGTGCAGATGAGCAATCCCGGTTGGGCAGATTGGCAGGCGGTAGAGAAGATCGATCCGGAGGCCGCCGAGGCCATCCTTGCCGAGGTTCACCGGGAGAATTCGAAGATCGAGCTCATCGCGTCCGAGAACTTCTCATCGACGGCCGTCTTGGCCGCGCTCGGTACTCCCCTCACCAATAAGTACGCGGAAGGGTATCCGGGGAAGCGTTATTACGGCGGTTGCGAGTACGTCGACGTGGTCGAGAACCTGGCGATCGAGCGCGCGAAGAAGATCTTCGGCGCCGCGCACGTGAACGTTCAGCCGCATGCGGGGGCTCAGGCGAACGCCGCCGCGTACTTCGCCTTCCTGCAACCGGGTGACACGTTCATGGGCATGGAGCTGGCGCACGGTGGTCACCTAACGCACGGCTCCCACGTCAACTTCACCGGCAAGCTGTTCAACGTGGTCAGCTACGGCGTGCGCAAGGAAGACGAGTTGATCGATCTCGACGAGGTGCGGGACATCGCCAAGAAGAACCGGCCGAGATTGATCGTCGCCGGCGCGACCGCGTACTCGCGCATCTGGGACTTCGAGGCGTTCCGAGGGATCGCCGACGAGATCGGGGCGATCTTCGTCGTGGATGCCGCACACTTTATCGGGCTGGTAGCCGGTGGAGCTCATCCGAACCCCGTCGAGCACGCGGATGTGGTCACCTGCACGACCCATAAGACGCTTCGGGGACCGCGTGGAGCCATGATCATGTGCCGAGAGGAACATGCCTCGGTGATCGACAAGAGCGTCTTCCCCGCGTGGCAGGGCGGCCCGATGATGCACTCGATAGCGGCAAAAGCCGTCGCCCTCGCGGAGGCCGCTACCGACGAGTTCCGCACCTACGCTCATCAGGTCGTGGCGAACGCCCGAGCGATGGCAGCGACGTTCAGGGAGGAAGGGCTGCGGGTCGTCTCCGGCGGCACCGACAACCACCTCATGCTGGTCGATGTCAGACCATTCGAGTTGACCGGCAAGGTAGCGGAGGAGCGGCTCGACGCGGTCGGGATCACGGTCAACAAGAACGCGATCCCTTACGACCCGGAGAAACCGTTCATCGCTTCCGGCATCCGCATCGGTTCACCCGCCATCACCACATGCGGGATGAAGGAAGGCGAGGCATCCGAGGTGGCGAGGTTGATCGCCGTGGCGCTCCGGGATGAGTCTCGGGCCGACGAAGTGGCAGGCCGTGTCGAGGAGCTGACGACGCGCTTCCGGCCGTACCCGGACGTCGCCTGAACGGCGGTAGACGTTGGCTGCATATCTACTTCTCGGGCTGGTCGCAGGGACGATCACGTTCGTGCTGACGCCGACCGTGCGCTGGGGTGCTCGGCGCCTCAACATCGTCGATCACCCGAACGACAGAAAGGTCCATGCTCGAGCCACGCCGACGCTTGGGGGCCTGGCGCTGCTGGCGGGCACGTTGGGGGCGCTCGCGGTGGCGGCGACGATGATCGAGTTCCGCGATGCCTTCACGCAGTCCTCTGAGTTGTTCGGGATCATCGCCGGGGCGCTCGTGATCTTCGGCCTCGGCGTCGTCGACGACATGCGCGACCTGCCGGCGCCGGTGAAGCTGGCCGGGCAGGTGTTCGCGGCGGGGATCGTGTTCCTGTCCGGCGTCAAGATGCGGTCGCTCCCATTGCCGCCGGACGAGCAGATCGTTTTGAGCGACGACGTATCCGTGCTCGTGACCGTGATCTGGCTCGTTGCGATGATGAACGCGGTCAACCTCGTCGATGGGCTGGACGGGCTGGCGGCCGGGATAGTCGCCATCGCAAGCACTTCTTTCTTCGTTTACACCTTCCAGATCACCCAGGAGGTATCGGGGTTCATCGAGCCGGCGCCGATCCTCTCCATCACGATCGTCGGCGCCTGCCTTGGGTTCCTCCGTTACAACTTCCATCCGGCGAGCATCTTCATGGGGGATTCGGGGGCGATGGTGCTGGGCCTCGCGATGGGGGGAGCGACCGTGATCGGCATCGGCCAGGCCCCCGCCGTGAGCCCGTCGACCCTCTTCCTCCAGTACGTGCCGTTGTTGATCCCGGTCGCGGTGATCGCCATCCCTCTGTTGGACGGCCTGCTCGCGATCATCCGGCGTACGAGGCGAAGGCGGAGCGTGTTCCACGCGGACAAGGAGCACTTGCATCACCGGTTGATGGATCTCGGGCACGGTCATCGAACGGCGGTGCTGGTGATGTACGCCTGGTCCGCGCTCGCGGCGGGAGCGGGACTAGCGTTCACGTTCCTCGACCGTTCGAACCTGATCTTCGCCCTACCGGCCGCCGTTTCGGCGATAGTCCTCTATACGCTCTTCCCGATCCTGACGAAGGTCATAAGAGCCCGCATAGCTCCCTAGCCAGCCCACTTTTTCGCAACTGGTACACCTCTGACGTGCATCAGATGCGAAAGAGCGGCCGCTGGATTGCTTCCCGGATGACGCGTACCGCTTCGTCTCCGTTGCGCGTCACATCCCACCAGGTCAGATGGATAACGCGCCAACCGAGGTTGGTGAGAGTGTTCCTACGGATGAGATCCCGTTTCCAGCGAGCGTGGCCCCCGTGCCATTCGTACCCGTCCGTCTCGATGGCCAGCGACAGCGCCGGATAGGCGAAATCCAACGTCGCGATGTGATTGGTTCCCTCACGCACGATGTACTGAGTGATCGGCTGCGGTAACCGATCGCGTCGCAGGAGCCGTGCGAGACGGGTCTCCAGAACGCTCTGGTGTGGCGCAAGGCTCCGGTCGCGTAGCTCGACCATCTCTCGGAACATTGAGATACCTCGCCGTCCTGGCTTCGCCAGCTGGTCGATCGTCCGATGAAGGCGCGGGATGGCGGTGCGCTGGAGATAGAGAGCCCGATCCAGCGCCTCCTCGAACCGGTTCGGTCCCTCGAGGTGTGCGAGGTCGACCAGGCAGCGCTCCACCGTGGTGACCTTCATCCCGTGGCGGTGCGTGACATCGATGCCCCGCAGGATCCATTGATGCGCTTGGATGTCGCTGGCGGCCAGTCGTTTCGGTGCGTTGATCTCCAGAACCTCGCTCGATCCCAACTTCCAGATACGAGCGGCGGAGCGTCCGGCGACCACCGCCTCGGCCCCGGCCCAGAGGTAGGCCGCCCACAGGCGTTGCTCCCACGTGTCTCGCGATCCGGCCGTCGCGTAGACGCCGTGGCGCAGGCGGCGAAGGGCGCCCTCTTCGATCAGACGATCGAGTACGCGACGGGAGACGAGTTCCTGCGCCTGGGCCCGCGACACCACGCCGTGACGTGCCGACGCCTCGTCGAGCAGCGTCCGGATCCCGTTCTTTTTCGCAACTGGGACACCCAGCATGTGCGCCATGTGCGAAAAGCTCGCAGGAAGGGGCGGGTGGGATCGTGGCGGCTGCCACATCGCCTCCTCGCCGCCCGGGCTTGTGACGTCGATCTTGTTCTTCGCCGCTTTGAGCGGTGACCCCAGCCGGGGTCGGCCGAGGGGGTTTTTGGGGGTGGGGGACCGGGTTTTCGGGGGTCGCAAGCGGAGTTTCGGAGGCTGCTTGTGAAAGTTTTCACAAAGTCGGTTTTCCTGCTACGATGCGCCTCCCAGGGCACGTTTCGGGCTTTCCGGGGCGCTCCCAGGGGGACCGACCGGGACGGAACTCGAGGGAGAGGCATCCGAGTGAGCCAGCGGCGACCCAGCTCCGGATCCGACATGGCCCGAGGGATGTCGCAGGCGTCCTACGGAATCTCGGTCGCCTTCGGCTTCGTGGCCACGGTGATCGTCTTCTGGTTCCTGGGCCGGTTGCTGGACGACTGGCTCGGTACCGATCCGTGGATCCAGGTGGTCATGGCGCTCGTCGGGTGGGCGCTCGGCGTGGTCGTGGTGGTCTACGCGTCGAAGCGGATCGAACGTCGGGGGTTGGACTGATGGGAGGGAGTCGATCGTGATCGAGCTCGACATGGTGCGACGGATGGCCACCCGTGGCCTGTTCGTATCGCCCCTGGTCGTGGCCATCCTCGCTCTCGTCGGAGCGTCGGTCGCCGACGATCCCGTCCTGTGGGGCATCTCGGCGGCCGCGGGAATGGGGCTCTCCGTCGCGAACCTCTACCTCGCCGGCCGCATCATCGGGGGCATCGCCGAGTCGAATCCGCAGCTCCTGCTCATCGGAGCCATATCCGCTATGTTCCTCGGGCTCGGCGTCCTCACCGGCGTTGCTCTGGTCCTTCGAGCCTTGGATATCGTCTATTTCCCGGTCACCGGGCTCGTACTACTTGGAACACATCTGGCACTCGTCTTGTGGGAGGCGGCGGGGCCCCGAGACAGACTCGACGGAACACCTCTACGGCGACACGCGGCGAACGTAAGGAGCTGATGCATGGATCTCAACGTGCCCGAACTCTTCGAATGGGCACCCCTCTGGTTCAAGGACAGCCCATTCGCGATCAACAGGGTTGTCCTGCTCACGTTCCTCTCGGGTCTCCTTTGCGTCGCGTTCTTCCTGTACGGGGCCGCGAAGAAGAAGCTCGTGCCCAAAGGCACTCACGGGATGGCGGAGACGGGCTACATGTTCGTTCGCAACCAGATCGCGATCGACGTCATCGGCCCCAAAGATGGCCCGAAGTTCGCCGGATACCTCGCCTCACTCTTCTTCTTCATCCTTTTCTGCAACTTCCTCGCGATCTTCCCCGGCATCACTATGGCGGCAACATCGCGCATGGCGATCCCCTTCTTCCTAGCGATAGTCACCTACCTCATCTTCAACTTCGTAGGTATCAAGCGGAACGGGTTGCGTTACTTCAAGGAGACCTTGTTCCCGCCGGGAGTTCCGTGGCCGATCTACATCCTGCTCACTCCCATCGAGCTCTTCTCCGTCTTCGTGGTGCGCCCTTTGACCCTGATGGTCCGGCTTCTCGCAAACATGATGGCGGGCCACGTGCTCTTGACGATCTTCTTCCTGTTCACGGCCGACCTCTTGAGACCTCAGCTCAGCGCTCCCTTGGGGGTCCTGACGCTGGCGGTAGCCGTCGCTCTGATGATGTTGGAGCTGTTAGTCATCTTCATGCAGGCATACATCTTCACGATGCTGTCGGCCTTCTATATCGCCGAGGCGATCCACGGCCACGGCGAACACGAAGAAGAGGAGCACGGAGAACACGTGGAGAGCTTCGCCCATACTGAGTACGAGACAGAAGGGATAGAGGATAAGGCGGTCGCATGAACGCATCAAAGAAAGGAAGGGATCGGATATGGATTTGATTCAACTTGCCCAGGAGGGGGGCCTCACCGACGAGGGCTTGTCCGCCATCGGCAAGGGTCTCGTGTACGGGCTCGCCGCGATCGGTCCTGGGATCGGCATCGGGCTCGTTTTCTCGAGCGCGATCGAGGCGATGGCGAGGCAGCCCGAAACGGCGGGTCAGACCCGCGTAACGATGTTCCTCGGTTTCGCTCTGATCGAGGCGCTGGCTCTGTTCGGTTTCGTCCTTTCCTTCATCCTCTAGAGCGGGGAGGTAACAACGAGTGAATGCCCTGCTATTCGCAGCCGAAGAGGGTGGGGGAGCGTCCTTGATCCTTCCTCATACCGAGGAACTGATCTACGGCGCCATCACCTTCCTCCTCGTTCTGCTGGTCCTGACGAGGTACGCCTTCCCCAAGCTGAGGGAGACGGTTGAGGCTCGTGAGAACCAGATCCAGAGCGATCTGGAGGCGGCCGAGGCGGCCAAGAACGAGGCCCAGAAACAGCAGAAGGACTACGAGAAGCAGATCGCCGAGGCGCGCAGCGAGGCCAACCGGGTGATCGAGGATGCACGCCAACAGGCGGAGCAGGTCCGCAAGGACATCATCGCAAAGGCGGAGCGGGATGCCGAGCAGGTCGTCGCTCGGGCGCAGGAGCAGATCGAGGCCGAGCGCAACCGCACGGTCGTCGAGCTTCAAAAGACGGTCGCGGACATGTCGATCGAGCTCGCCGAGAAGGTCGTCGGCCGTTCGCTGGACGATGGTTCGCATCGTGAGCTCGTGGACAACTACATCCGCGAGGTCGGAGCCATGGGCGGCAACGGCAGAGGGACCAACAACTAGCGATGGCCGACGAGATCATCAGCGGTTACTCCGAGGCTCTCTTCCGCGTCCTCCAGGCGGAAGGTGACCTCGACCTCGTCGAGGACGAGCTGTTCCGCTTCGGCAAGATCCTCGAGACGAATCACGAGCTCAAGCAAGCTTTGTCGGATCAATCGATAGATCGCGCCCAACGCGCCAAGATCCTGGACGAGTTGTTGGCGGACAAGGTGTCGCCGCACACGCTGGGCCTGTTGATCTTCGTAGTCGAGCAAGGGCGTGGACGTCAGCTCCCACAGATCCTGGAGGTGACCAGCTCGCTCGCTGCAGAAGCGCGCCAAGCGGCCGTGGCCGAGGTTCGTAGCGCGGTTCCTCTCGACGACGAGCAGAAACAGCAGTTGGCGGAGGCTCTCTCGAAGGCCACCGGCAAGAAGATCGAAGTAAAGGTCATCCTCGACCCCTCCGTGATCGGCGGAGTGGTCACCAAGATCGGAGACACGATCATCGATGGCAGCGTCAAGCGCCGTCTGGACCAGTTGAAGGAGCAGGTGAGGGGCTGATGGCACAGCGCGAGCTATCCATCGATCCGAAGGAGATCTCTTCGGTTCTGCGGCAGCACGTGACCGATTTCAAGCCGACGGTCGAGAAGGAGCAGGTCGGGCGCGTCCGGGAGGTCGGTGACGGCATCGCACGCGTGGCCGGGCTCCCGAAGTGCATGGCGAACGAGATGCTCGAGTTCCCGGGCGGACTCATGGGCCTGGCGATGAACCTCGACGAGAACGAGATCGGAGCCGTCATCCTCGGCGACGCCGAGCACGTCGAAGAGGGCAACCCGGTCAAGCTGACGGGACAGATCCTCTCGGTGGGTGTCGGCGACGGCCTGTTGGGGCGGGTGGTGAACGCGCTGGGCGAGCCGATCGACGGCAAGGGGCCGATCCGCTCCGAAGCACGTCGTCCCCTCGAGGTGCAAGCTCCCGGAGTCACGGCCCGCCAACCGGTTACCGAGCCCCTCCAGACGGGGCTCAAGGCGATCGACGCCATGACGCCGGTCGGCCGGGGCCAGCGCCAGTTGATCATCGGCGACCGCCAGACCGGCAAGACCGCTATCGCGACCGACACGATCATCAACCAGCGCACGCTGTGGGGCACCGACATGGCGGTGAAATGCATCTACGTCGCGGTTGGGCAGAAAGCCTCCACGGTTGCCGAGGTCGTCGGCGCTCTCACCGAGGCCGGGGCGATGGAGTACACCGTCGTGGTCAACGCGCCGGCGTCGGATCCCGCCCCGTTCCAATACCTCGCGCCCTACGCCGGCTGCGCTATGGGCCAGCACTGGATGGAGAACGGCGAGCACGCGCTGATCATCTACGACGATCTCTCGAAGCAAGCCGTCGCGTACCGGCAGCTGTCGCTGCTGCTCCGCCGTCCGCCGGGTCGCGAGGCGTACCCCGGCGACGTGTTCTACCTCCACTCTCGGCTGCTGGAACGGGCCGCCAAGCTCTCCGACGAGAACGGCGGCGGCTCACTGACGGCGCTTCCGTTGATCGAGACCAAGGGTGGAGATGTCTCGGCATACATCCCTACGAACGTCATCTCGATCACCGACGGCCAGATCTTCCTGGAGACGGACCTGTTCTTCTCCGGCGTGCGGCCTGCCATCAACGTTGGTATCTCGGTCAGCCGGGTCGGCGGCAACGCGCAGATCAAGGCGATGAAGTCGGTCGCCGGTACCCTGCGTCTGGACCTGGCGCAGTACCGCGAGCTCGAGGCTTTCGCCGAGTTCGGCTCGGATCTCGACAAAGCGTCGCAGGCTCAACTCGACCGAGGCGCTCGCATCGTCGAGATCCTGAAGCAGAGGCAATACGCCCCGCTGCAGGTGGAAGAGCAGGTGGCCTCCATCTGGGCCGTGACGAATGGATATCTGGACGATCTCCCCGTCGAGGCGGTCAAGCAGTTCGAAGGGGAGCTCCTCGAGACCCTCCGCAGCCGGCACGGCGCTCTGCTCGACAAGATCCGCGAGACCGGGAAGCTCGAGGACGACGTCGTTGACGGACTGAAGGATGCCGTCGAGTCGTTCAAGTCCTCCTTCGCCGAGCACGTCGAGCCCGTCGAGACCGTCGCTGCGGAAGAAGGTGTCCCGGAGACCACCGCGGCTCCGGCGGCCGAAGCCGGCGATGCCGCGACACAGACGGGCACGGAAGGCTAGGGGACTCCAGCCATGGCGATGCTCCGCGACATCAAGCGCCGGATCGGAAGCGTTCAGTCGACGCAGAAGATCACGCGCGCGATGGAGCTGATCTCGTCGGCACGCATCGCCAAAGCTCAGCAGCGGGTCGAGGCGGCGCGGCCGTACGCCGAGGCGATGCGACGATTGATGAGTTCCCTCGGACGCAAAGCCGGCAACATCGATCATCCGCTCCTGAAGGAACGTCCCGAGATCCGATCGATAGCGACGATCGTCATCACATCGGACCGGGGCCTCGCAGGCGCCTACAACTCGAACGTCATCCGTGCGGCCGAGCGCGATATGCAGGCGCATGGGAGGGACGCGAAGCTGTTCCTGGTCGGGCGCAAGGCGATCTCGTACTTCAAGTTCCGAGGCTACGACTTCGACGACTCGTGGATGGGCATCTCGGATCAGCCCGCGGTCGCCGATGCGCGCAAGGTCGCGCGTCGTGCGGCCGAGGCGTTCGCCGGCGGCGAGGTCGATGAAGTACGGCTCGCCTACACGAGGTTCCAATCCGCTCTCATCCAGCGCGCGACTGTGGTGAAGCTGCTGCCCCTGGCGGAGGAGGACATCATCGGCGAGGAGCGTCACGACGGCCCCCACGCGGGTTACGTGTTCGAGCCGGAGCCCGACGACATCCTGGGAGACCTTCTACCTCGCTACCTGGAAGGCTCCGTCTACCAGGGCCTCCTCGAGGCTGCGGCGTCCGAGCACGCGGCGCGTCGCCGGGCGATGAAAGCGGCAACGGACAACGCGGAAGAGTTGATCGAGGATCTGACCCGCGTCTACAACCAGGCTCGTCAGGCCGAGATCACGACCGAGATCATGGAGGTCGTCGGTGGAGCCGAGGCTCTGTCGTCGGCCGGTGTGAGCGATACGGAGATACGAGGCGGTCGGAGCTAACCCGCCCGACCGGATGAGAGAGGAAGGAACAGGCATGGCGACCACCGAAGAGCGCCTCGGCTCCGAGCGAGGCCAAACCAGCGAAGGGCGGCTCCTCAAGGTCACCGGTCCGGTGATCGAGGTCGAGTTCCCACCGAACGCTCTCCCCGAGATCAACTACGCATTGACGGTCGAGCGCGAGATCGGCGACGACAAGGACACGATCACCGCTGAGGTCAGTCAGCACGTCGGGCAATCGGTGGTGAAGGCGATCTGCATGAAGAACACCGACGGCTTGGTCCGCGGCATGAAGGTCATGAATACCGGGCGGCCGATCTCCGTTCCGGTGGGCCCCGCGACGCTGGGACACGTCTACAACGTCCTCGGCGAGGCCGTCGACGGTTCCGAGGTCCCGTCCGACATCGAGCGCTGGCCCATCCACAGGACGTCGCCGGCGTTCGAGGACCTGGAGCCCAGGACCGAGATGTTCGAGACGGGCATCAAGGTCATCGACCTCCTCGAGCCCTACGTGCAGGGGGGAAAGATCGGGATGTTCGGCGGTGCCGGCGTCGGTAAGACGGTCGTCATCCAGGAGATGATCTACCGCGTCGCGGAGCAGCACGGTGGTGTGTCGGTGTTCGCCGGCGTCGGCGAGCGCACCCGTGAGGGCAACGACCTGTGGCTCGAGATGAAAGAGACGGGCGTCCTGGAGAAGACCGCTCTCGTCTACGGCCAGATGGACGAGCCTCCAGGCGTTCGCCTCCGTGTCGCCCTGAGCGCTCTCACGATGGCGGAATACTTCCGCGACGTCGAGCACCAGGACGTACTGCTGTTCATCGACAACATCTTCCGTTTCGTCCAGGCCGGGTCCGAGGTCTCCACGCTGCTCGGCCGGATGCCTTCGGCCGTCGGCTACCAACCGACGCTGTCGGAGGAGATGGGAGAGCTGCAGGAACGCATCACTTCGACGAAGGGGCGTTCGATCACGTCGCTGCAGGCCGTGTACGTGCCGGCCGACGACATCACCGATCCTGCTCCCCATACCGCGTTCGCCCACCTGGACGCCACGACGGTGCTCTCCCGGCAGATCGCGTCCCTCGGCATCTATCCGGCCGTCGACCCGCTGGACTCCACCAGCCGGATCCTCGACCCTCGCTACATCGGTGACGAGCACTACAACGTCGCTCTGACCGTCCAGAGGATCCTGCAGCGCTACAAGGACCTTCAGGACATCATCGCCATCCTCGGCATCGAAGAGCTGTCGGAGGAAGACCGCATCACCGTTCAGCGAGCCCGCAAGATCCAGCGGTTCCTGTCACAGCCGTTCTTCGTCGCCCAGCAGTTCACCGGCGTCGAGGGCAAGTACGTGCCGCTCGAGGACACCATCAAGAGCTTCAAGGCGATCGCCGAGGGCGAGTACGACCAGCTGCCCGAGCAGGCGTTCTTCCTCGTGGGAAGCATCGAAGAGGCGCAGGCGAAGGCGAAGGAGCTAAGCGAGTAAACATGGCCACTCCCTTCTCCGTCACGATCACCACTCCCGCCGAAGAGATGTGGACGGGCGAGGCCGAACTGGTCATCGCCCGCAGTCCCGAGGGCGAGTTCGGCATCATGAACGGCCACGTGCCGTTCCTGGCATCACTCGTCCCCGGACGAGTGACGGTGGTCTCCGGTAGCGAGCGTCAGAGCTTCGCCGTGCCGGGAGGGTTCCTGGAAGCCTCGGGCTCACTGGAGGAGTACCACGTGTACCTGCTCGCGGACGATGCTGAAGAGATCGGCGAGCACATCGACGTCAGCGAGGCCCGGCGTCGTGCGCAGGAGCTCGAGGAGCGTCGTATCGCGGAAGAGGACGTGGACCAGGAGGCCGAGGCTCGGTTGAGAGCCGCCATGGCCGGCACTCAGCTCGGCCGGGGCTAGGCGTCCGGGGGCCTGCGGTGGGGGAGGACGGGAACCGAGAACACCTCCGAAACCGAGTGTTCTGTTCCACCTGTGGCCGGTTCGAGACCCGGCGGCGAGGTGTCGCCCCGCTGGGCTGGCAAGAGATGCCCGACGCCGCCGGGCGCATGATCGCGATGTGTCCCGACTGCGTGCGCACCAACCTGTGGCTGATCGAGGGCCGTCTCGACATCGATCCCGGCTCCGGCATCTGATCGACCCCACAGCTCAATCGCCGAAGGCTGTGCGAGCGGCCTCGACGCGATATTCCTGGAGGTCGCGGAGCTGGCGCTCGGAACGCCGGATGACCTCCTCTATCGGAGCCGTCGCCAGTCGCTCATCCACCTGCGCGAGCGCTTGCAGGTTGCGCCACAGCGCCAGCTTCCCGGTGATCCCGATCGTCAGGCCTTCCAGTTCGAGCACACGGCTGAGGTCGGAGTAGCCCAGCAGGCGTCCGTTCGGCTTGAGCCGGCCCAGCTTCTCCACCACCCAACCGCCGGCCTGTTTGGCGGGATTGCGCCTGACGCCCAGGCGGTCCATGACGTCGGTCAACGCTCGACGGTCCTCTTCGATCTCTTCCGCGAGCAGGTTCAGGAAGTCCCCCAGCGGAGTCCCCTCGTTGCTCGCATGGGTTCGCTTGACGAGCTCGTGGCCGACAACCGAACCAGCCAGGTGATCGTTGAGATAGATGCCGAGCAGGTCTTCGCTCATCCGCTCATCGTCCCACATCGGAAAAGGGCGCAAACGAGTGTTTACAAGTTGCAGGAAACGCGAAAGAAAGTTAAGCATGCACGCGCGTGCTTGAGCGCGCTCAGTGAATATCGAAGATGAAGTCGATCACGGGGAGGCGGAATGGCACAAGACAAAGGGTTGGTGGATCGAGCCCGATCGGTCGTCGCGGGCGCCAGTGACATGGCTGCGGATGTGGTGTCTCCGGAACCGAGGGAATCGGGGACGACCGCTGGGGTCCGGCGCGCGGTAGCGACGGCGGTCGAGGCCGGATCGGCCGTGGCGAAGCCCGAGGGTACGTCGAAGACGTCGGCGCGGCGCTCCGCGGGCCGGGCCAAGGCTTCGGCCAAGCGCACGGCTAAGAAGTCCACGGCACGTAAGTCGCCGACCCGCAAGAAGTCCACCGGGCGCAGGAAGTCCACGGCCCGCAAGTCGCCGGCCCGCAAGAAGTCCACGGCCCGCAAGAAGGCGACCGGGCGCAAGAAGTCCACCGGGCGCAGGAAGTCCACGGCCGGCAAGACGCGGGCCCGCAAGAAGTCGACCGGGCGCAAGTCGACCCGCCGCTCGCGCTGAACCTCGGGCTCGTCCATAGGATGACGGGGTGAAAGTCTTCGTCGTCCAAGGCCCTGCCGCGCTGCAGGGCACGGTGCACATGGCGGGCGCCAAGAACTCCGCGCTGAAGCTGATGGCGGCGTCCCTCATGGTCCCGGGTCGGGTCGTGCTCGAACGCGCTCCTCTGATCACGGATGTCGACCTGATGGCGGACGTACTTCAGCGGCTCGGCGCACACATCCATCGTGACGGCGACGTCCTGACGATCGACTGCTCGGGAGATCTCCGGGAAGAGACCTCCTACGAGCTCGTTCGCAAGATGCGTGCTTCCATCCAGGTGCTGGGCCCCTTACTGGCGCGGCTCGGTCGAGCGCGGGTATCGATGCCGGGAGGCGATGCGATCGGCAGCAGGCCGATCGATCTGCATCTCGAGGGTCTGGAGCGGATGGGCGCGAAGTTCACCTCGCAGCACGGTTACATCGAAGGGGTCGCCGATCGCCTGAAGGGGACCCGGGTACTTCTGGAGTTCCCATCCGTGGGTGCGACCGAGAACCTGCTGATGGCCGCCGTGTTGGCCGAAGGCGCTACCGTGATCGAGAACGCCGCTCGGGAGCCGGAGATCCAGGACCTCGCCGCTTTCTTCCAGGCGTGTGGGGCTCGGATCGCCGGAGCCGGGACCCCCACCATCGAGATCGAAGGCGTCGACGAGCTGCTTCCGACCCGGCATCGGATCATCTCCGACCGTGTCGAAGCGGGCACCTTCGCCATCGCCGCCGTGGCCACTCGCGGCGACATCACCATCGAAGGCTTCGAGCCTCTCCATATCGAGCTGCCCCTGCAGAAGTTGGAGGAGGCGGGGGCCGAGGTGACTCGTTCCGATACCTCCGTGCGCGTGCGAATGTCGTCCCGGCCCCGATCGATCGATCTCGTCACTCTGCCGTACCCCGGGTTTCCCACGGACCTGCAGCCCATGATGATGGTCATGCTCGCCCAGGGGGAGGGCTCGTCGATACTGACCGAGAACGTGTTCGAGTCCCGGTTCCTGTTCGTGGACGAGCTGAACCGGATGGGCTCCCATATCCGTGTCGAAGGTCACCATGCGGTGATCCGAGGGGTCGAGCGCCTGTCCAGCGCCCCCGTGCAGGTTCCCGATATCCGGGCCGGCGCCGCCCTCGTCCTGGGCGGGCTGTGCGCCGAGGGCGTTACCGAGGTCTACGACGCCGGGCACATCGATCGAGGCTACGAGGACCTCGTCGGAAAGCTGACTGCCCTCGGCGCCGACATAGAGGTCCGCGACTGATCCATCGGGGCCGCGGTTAGCGTCGGTGCGATGTTGCGACGTGTGCTCGTTCTGGCGACGGCCGTGGGACTGCTCGCGGCCTTGGTCTGGCAGCCCCCGGCCGGAGCGGCGCGGCGCAAACGGCTCGGGGCGGCCGTTACGCCCCTGCGGTTGGTGCCGGCGGGATCCGAGACGATGGCCGTCTCCGGTTTGCACTCCTACTTCGGGACGATCGAGCTGGACGCGCACGGCGGGGGCCTGGTCGTATCCGACCGGCTGCCGCTCGAGAGGTACCTGCTGGGCCTGGGGGAGGTCCCCTCGTCGTGGCCGCCCGAAGCCCTCAAGGCGCAGGCCGTCGCGGCTCGGACGTATGCCCTCTACACGTTGTCACGGCCGCGGGCGGGAGCTGCCGCGGGCTACGGGTTCGACATCTGTGCGTCGGTGCAGTGCCAGGTCTTCACAGGGGCGGACACGGTCCTGGCCCGCGATGGGTTGCGGTGGGCCGAAGCCGTCGCCGAGACCGATTCCCAGACGATCTTGCACCGCGGCTCACCGATCCTGGCGCGTTACCACTCGACGTCGGGAGGCCGGACGTTGCTCAACAGCCAGGCGTTCCCGGAGGAAGAGGTGGACTACCCGTTCTTGCGACCCGTGGAGTCTTCCTTCGAGGAGGAGGCGCCGCTCTACCGGTGGCGCGTCGACTTCACCCTCGGGCAGATCCAGCGGATGTTGCGCCGCGCCGGCTGGTGGCCGGAGGCTTACGGACGATTGCGCCGGGTCGTGAGCGTCGAGTCGGCCGAAGGGTTCCACCATCCGGACCTCGTCTTTACAAGTCGTGACGACGAGATCCGTCGCACCGCGCAGGAGGTCCGAGAGTTGTTCGGGCGGCTAGCGCCGCGCATGTTCGCGAGGAAGCATCCGGCCCCATGGCCTACCTCGAGCGGACGTCTACCAGAGACGTGGCCGTCGAACCGGATCGAGGTTCGTACCGTCGGTCGCACCGTGCAGACCGTGGGACGTGGTTGGGGCCATGGCGTCGGCATGTCGCAGTGGGGAGCATACGGACTGGCCCAACGTGGCGCCTCCTACGTGGACATCCTGCAGCACTACTACACGGACGTAGAGGTGGCGCCTTTCCGTGGTCCCGATGCGATCGAGGTGGGGGTCGCGTGGGCCCGACCCAGCGTCGCCGTAACGGGCTCGTTCAAGCTCGTGGATGGACGAGACCGGACCCTCGTTCGCAACGCGGTGGGAACCTGGCGCTTCGAATACGGCGGCGACGGCGTCGCGCAGATCGATCCCCCGGCCGGTTTCGGACTTCCCTTGGAAGTAGGGATCGCGCGCTCTCCGACGTCGATCGGTCTCGGCGGATCGGCGTTCATCACGGTTGCCCTCTCCCGGCCCGCGCACGTCCGCACCTCTACCATCGGTTCACCTACCGGCTACGAAGACCCCGGAGCGAGGCTTCATGCGGCAGGCCGTCAGCGGGTCGTGTGGTTGGCTCCGCTGGAGCCCGGCACCTATCAGGTCCGGGTCCTGGCCACGGCCGGGGGCCGGACGGTCCGGAGCGATCCGGTGAGAGTAAGGGTGCAGGAGCCTCGGCCCCCGCCTGGGGACCGGCTCCGCAGGGCGGGGAAGAGCGGGGCGGAGCCCTCCCGGCGGCTCTTCCTGCTGGTGGTCGCGGGGATCGTGGCCGCCCTGGTTGCCGTGGCCGTTATCCACGCCCTCGGTAGGATGAGGTCATGAACGTCGCCGCGACCCTCGAGGATCAGGTAAGGGAGGCCCTGGAGCTGCTGCGGCCGGCCATCCAGATGGACGGGGGGGACATCGAGCTCCAGTCGGTGAGCGGGAGCACGGTGACCGTCCGGCTGCTCGGGACCTGCGGTACCTGCCCGATCTCTCCTGTGACCCTGAAACACGGGGTGGAGCGCATCCTGAACGAGCGCGTGCCGGGGATCACCGAGGTCGTGGCCATCGAGGCCTGACCCTTGGACGTCCAACCCGTACTGGAGCGCGCCCTCGATGGGGAGCGACGTTCGATCGCGCGGCTCATATCGCTCGTCGAGGACGGCGGCCACGAGCTCGGCGATGTCATGCGTTCGCTCCACTCGAAAACCGGCGGCGGATACACGGTCGGCATCACGGGAGCGCCCGGGGCGGGCAAGTCGACCCTCACGGAACGGTTGATCGGGAGGGCCCGGCAGGACGGCCTCAAGGTGGGGGTGCTCGCCATCGATCCGTCGAGTCCGTTCTCCGGGGGCGCCCTCCTCGGCGACCGGGTGCGGATGCAGTCGCACGCCACCGATCCGGACGTCTTCATACGCTCGATGGCGACGCGTGGCCATCTGGGAGGCATCTCCCTCGCGACCCCGGAAGCCATCAGGGTGCTCGACGCGGTTGGGAACGAGCTCATCGTCGTTGAGACCGTCGGCGTGGGCCAGGCGGAGGTCGAGATCACGGACGCGTGCGACACGACCTTGGTGGTTGTGAACCCCGGCTGGGGGGACGCGGTGCAAACGGCGAAGGCCGGTCTCATGGAGATCGCAGATGTCTTCGTCGTGAACAAGGCCGACCGTCCGGATTCCAAGAACACCGTGCGCGAGCTGAAACAGATGCTGGAGATGTCCGAGGAGGACCGGCATCCGGAGATCGTCGAAACCGTCGCCACGAGGGGGGAGGGGATCGATGACCTCTGGACCTCGATAGAGAAACACCGGGCGTATCAGGAGGAGAAGGGCCTCTTGGAGGCGCGACGCCGCCGGCGTATCGAGCGCGAGATCAAGGAGATCGTCGTAGCCCGGTTCCGCCATCGCGTAGACGACGTCGCGGCGGGGCTCGTCGACGAGTTGATCGACAGGGTCGTGGCCCGGGAGCTGGACCCTTACACCGCAGCGGATCGTGTGATCGCGGCTCTCCCGAGTGAGGCTTGACGGGACCAGTTCGGCCTGACGCGCATCGGACCCGGCGACGAAGCCGGGTCCGTTAGCGAGGGAAGTCGTTCGTCGAGGTCTCTCTTAGAAGAGCCATTGAAGGACGACTATCAAACCGATGATCGCAAGTACCGTCCACACGATGCCCATCTCGTCCTCCTTTCGTGTATCGGCGGCTCGGCCCGTTTCTTTCCCGACGCGCTCGTCGGCGAAACACCGAGGGTGATCGAACAGACGCCGAGCGCGCCCGAGTTGTCCCTAGATGGGCTCGTCGATGGAGGGCAACGTAGAATCCGAGTCATGACCGACGATCAGCAACGACGCTGGCGCGCGCGGTACGAGGAGGGCAAGCTCCGCGACGACGTCGACTTCGACACGCTGTCGAGCATGCCCGTCGATCCGCTGTACGGGCCCGAGGGCGAGCCGGAGCCGGCGATCGGGGTGCCGGGCGAGTACCCGTTCACCCGAGGCATCTACCCGAGCATGTACCGGGGGCGACTGTGGACGATGCGCCAGTTCGCAGGCTTCGGGACCGCGGAGCAGACGAACGAGCGCTACCGATTCCTGACCGAGCACGGCAACACCGGTCTCTCGGTCGCCTTCGACATGCCGACCCTGATGGGACGCGACTCGGACGAGCCTCAGTCCGAGGGGGAGGTCGGTCGTTGCGGCGTGGCGATCGACTCGTTGAAGGACATGGAGATCCTGTTCGATGGGATCGACCTGGAGGACGTCAGCACCTCGATGACGATCTCCGGACCGGCCCCCATGCTTTTCGCGATGTACATCGCGGTCGCCGAGAAGCAGGGCGCGGATGTCTCGAAGCTGGACGGCACCTGCCAGACCGACATCCTGAAGGAGTACATCGCACAGAAGGAATGGCTCTTCCCGCCCGAGCCGCATCTCCGTCTCACGGCCGACATGATGGAGCACTGCGCCACCGACGTGCCGGGTTACCACCCACTATCGATCTCGGGCTACCACATCCGCGAGGCCGGTTCGACCGCGGTCCAGGAACTTGCGTTCACCGTCGCGAGTGGCTTCGCTCACGTGGAGCTCGGTCTCCGACGGGGTCTGGATGTGGACGAGTTCGCTCCGGGACTCTCGTTCTTCTTCAACAGCCACATCGACTTCTTCGAAGAGATCGCCAAGTTCCGAGCCGCCCGCCGAATCTGGGCGCGGTGGATGAAGGAGCGGTACGGCGCGAAGAAAGAGCGCTCGTGGATGCTCAAGTTCCACACCCAGACCGCCGGCGTCTCGTTGACCGCGCAACAGCCCTACAACAACGTGATCCGAACGGCAACGGAGGCACTTGCCGCGGTCCTCGGAGGGACGCAGAGTCTGCACACGAATTCTCTCGACGAAGTGCTGGCGCTGCCGACGGAGGAAGCGGTCGAGATCGCCCTCCGGACCCAGCAGGTGATCGCGTACGAGACGGGGGTTCCCAACGTCGTCGACCCGCTCGGCGGATCGTGGTTCGTCGAGAAGTTGACCGACGAGACCGAGGCGGGGGCGGAGGAGTACTTCGCCAAGATCGACGAGCTGGGGGAGGGTTCGATCCTGGACGGGATGCTCAACGGGATCGAGCAGGGTTACTTCCAACAGGAGATCGCCGACGCAGCCTTCCACTACCAGCAGCTGCTGGAACGCAAGCGCAAGGTGATCGTGGGGGTGAACCGTTTCACCAAGACGGTTCAGGATCCCCCGGACATGTTGGTGATCTCACCGGAGATCGAGGAACGGCAGGGGAAGGCGGTGGCGGAGGTTCGTGCCAACCGTGACGAGGCGAAGGCGCAGGACGCGATCCAGGCCCTGCGCGACATGGCCCACGATCGGTCCCAGAACTCGGTTCCCGTCTTGATCGAAGCCGCCAAGGCGTACGTGACGCTCGGGGAGATGGTCGGGACACTCAAGCGAGAGTGGGGCGTCTACACCGAGCCTCCTCGCTTCTAGATGCCGCTCTAGGGTGGGACCGGCCACTACGCTGGGCGCGTGAGAGCCCCCAAGGACGCCGACGCTCTGCTGGGTACGCTCGCCGAGCTGCACGGTGCACTCGTCGCGACCGGGCTCGGGTTGGAGGTCGCGGGCGTAAACGATGCGCGCGTGGCTCGCAAGGAGCTCGTCGGTCAGATCGACGACTACCTGATCCCCCGACTGTTGGACCTGGAGGCACCGCTCCTCGCGGTCGTCGGAGGTTCGACGGGGGCCGGCAAGTCGACCTTGGTGAACAGCCTGATGGGAGCGCAGGTGTCGGAGGCCGGGGTGCTGCGACCCACCACCCGGGCCCCCGTACTGGTTTGCGGTCCCGAAGACCGCCACTGGTTCGAAGGGGATCGCATCCTGCCGCGCCTCGCCCGGTCCTCGGGATCCCGCTCCAACCGGAGCGGCGTGCTGGATCTCGTGGTCGATAGCGACGTCCCGGAAGGCGTCGCCCTCCTCGATGCCCCCGATGTCGATTCCATCGTGCGCGAGAACCGCGAGCTGGCCACTCAGCTCCTGGCGGCAGCGGACCTGTGGATCTTCGTGACCAGCGCCGCCCGCTACGCCGACGCGGTGCCGTGGGAGTTCCTGCGCACGGCGGCCTCGCGCAGCACGGCCCTCGCCGTCGTCCTGAACCGCGTGCCGCAGGAAGCGATGGAAGAGGTGCCGGCACACCTTCGGGCGCTGCTCGAGAAGGAACGCCTCGGTCACGCACCGTTGTTCACGGTGCCCGAATCGGAGCTGGATGAGGGTCTGCTGCCGAGGGCCGTCATGAACGAGATCCGCCGATGGCTCAACCGTCTGGGAGGGAGCGCCCGTGCGCGGGCCGCCTTGATCCGCCAGACGTTGGAGGGCGCGCTGGACAGCGTGACGGATCGCGTCGCTCTGATCGCTACGAACGTCGAGGCCCAATTGCACGCCGCTCGGTCGTTGCGGGCCGATGTCGACAGGGCTTTCAACGGCGCCGTGAGCGAGATCGACGAGGCCCTGTCGAGCGGGCGGCTGTTGAGGGGCGAGGTCCTGGACCGATGGCACGAGTACGTCGGGACGGGGGACGTCATGAAGCGACTCGAGGAGTTCGTCGGACGCATGCGTGACCGAGTGCGCGATGCATTCTCGGGCCGGCCCCCGGCCGAAGAAGAGGTCCGTACCGCGGTCGGATCCGGCGTGGCAGCCGTGGTGACGGCCGCCGCCGATCGGGCCTGCCTGAGGACGGTCGATTCCTGGCGCTCGTCCGAGGCAGGACGCAGCGTCTTACGGAGCCACGATGCCGAGCTCGAAAGCGTCTCCGACCGCTTCCGCGAACGCCTCGGGCCCGAGATCCGCGACTGGCAGCGGTCGGTCTTCGAACTCGTGTCCGCAGAGGGCTCCGAGAAGCGGGCAACCGGCCGTGCGCTGTCGCTGGGCGTCAACGCGACGGGAACCGCGTTGATGGTCGTCTTGTTCGCACACACCGGTGGTCTTACCGGCGGTGAGGTCGCCATCGCCGGAGGGACCGCGGCGTTGAGCCAGAAACTCCTGGAGGCTCTGTTCGGCGACCAGGCCGTCCGTGATCTGACCCGTCGAGCACGAGAGGGCCTTTTGGACCGGGTCGCGAGCGTGCTCGAAACCGAGAGGCAGCGTTTCTCGGACCGGCTGCGGGAACGTTCCCCGGATCCGGACGAGCCGGCGACGTTGCACGAGCTGGCCCGGCGGTTGCAGGAGGCCCGCAGATGAAGCTGAAGCGGCGACCGCGGCCGGACCTCGGTTCGCGCCTGAGCGCGCTGGACGATGCCCTGAGGTTCGGGAGTGGTCGACTGGACCCGGACGATCTGGGACTGCTCCAGGCGACCAGCGCGCGGGCGACCGAGCGCATCGGCTACGGCGCGCAACTGACCGTCGTCGCGCTTGCGGGAGCAACCGGAAGCGGCAAGTCGTCGCTGTTCAACTCTCTGGCGGGCCGTGACCTGGCGGCGGTCGGGGTGCGCCGTCCCACCACCGGCCGCGCCGAGGCCTGCGTCTGGGGCGATGGGGGAGACGATCTGCTGGCGTGGCTCGAGGTGAAGCGTCGCCACAGGCAACGCAGATCCGACGATGAGCTCGATGGGTTGGTGCTCCTCGACCTCCCCGACCACGACTCCACGGAGGAAGCCCACCGGCTCGAGGTGGACAGGTTGGTCGAGCTCGTCGACGTGTTCGTATGGGTTCTCGACCCTCAGAAGTACGGGGACGCCGCGCTCTACGACCGGTACGTCCGGCCCTTCGCCACGCACGCTTCCGTGATGGTGTTCGCCCTCAACCAGGTGGATCGCTTGACCGCCGACGCTCGAGCGGCCTGCCTGGCAGATCTGGGTCGGGTGCTCGACGAGCAAGGTCTGGGTCCTACTCAGGTCATCGCGACGTCGGCCAGGACGGGCGAAGGGATCGACGCGCTGCGAACGATCATCTCGGAGCGAACGCGGGCCGAGCGCGCCGCGGTGGAGCGGCTCGAGGCCGACCTCGATCTGGTAGCGAGCATCGTGGGCCACGCCTGTCGTTCCCCCCTGCGGAGCACGACGGTCGAGCGTTCCGCGAGAGCGGACGTTGCGGAGTACCTGGTGGACGCGATGGGCGTGGGGCATGTCGTCGAGGCAGTTGCGCGTTCGTACCGGCGGAAGGCTCGACTCGCGACGGGATGGCCGGTGACGAGATGGCTGGCGCGCCTGCGTCCCGATCCTCTACGCCGGATGCACATCGGCGTCGGCGGGGGAGCCGACGCCTTGACGTTGCCCGCCCCCGACGCCGCTGCGGCCGCGCGGGCCGATGAGGCACTGCGGCATCTGGCCGACGAGTCGACCCGGGGACTGCCGGATCCGTGGCCATCGCATGCTCGCGGAGCTACCGTCGACCGAAAGAGCGAGATCATGGATGGTCTCGAGCGCTCCATCGCCGGAGCCGACCTGAGCGATGACGGCGAACCCCTGTGGTGGGGGTTCGGCCGGTTCCTGCAGAACCTGGTCGCGCTGGGCGCGATCGCCGGTCTGTTGTGGTTGGCGGTGCTGTTCGTGTTCGCCTACCTCCGACTGCCGGAACCTCCGACGTACGGGTACCGCGACATCCCTCTCCCCACTCTCTTGCTGATCGGAGGGTTGCTCGCCGGCTTCGTGCTGGGCGTGATCTTCGGGCAGGTGGGCCGGGTCGGGGCGGCCCGGCGGGCAGCGAGCGCGCGCCGCCAACTGAGAGCGGCGGTCGCCGGAACGGTGGATCGCGAGGTGATCGAACCGTTGGAGCGCGAGCTCGAAGCCTACGCAGGACTCTGTGACGCTCTCGACCGGATGGGTTCGGGCGCCGCCGTTCGTTGAAAGCGGATCCGTTACAACGTCAGGCTCGGGTCCAGACTGCTCCCGAGGCGTAACGGCGCATGCCCAGGCGGAAGAGAGCGATGCCCAACAGCGAGAAGAACGCCGCCGAGCCCAGTAGCGTAGCCGTCGTCTGGAACGTGAAACTATCCACCAGCTCGGCGGGCAGACTGGAGATGAACGCGGCAGGAACTGCCGTGAAGAGCAGGATCTTCGTTACGCCGCCGAAGAAATCGATCGGGTAGGAGGCAAGGATCAGCGCCGCCTGGAACGCCAGGTCCGCCTGCTCCCCCCGGCCCCCGACGAACAGGGTCAGCGACCCTGCTGCTATCAGGAATCCGGTCAAGACGATGGCGCCGCACAACGAACCGACGATGAAGAGCGCTATGCGCTCCGGCGTCGGCCCGCCGGCCAGCGCGAAGAGGATCGGTCCGAAGGCGAGGTCCCCGATGAGGCTGGGATCGATGCGGCGGGCGAGCAGGTGCGCCAGCGGATCAACCGGAAGAGTGAGGGTGGCGTCCAGCTCCCCGTCGCCCGCGAGCTGGCCGACCTTCCGTGCGTTGGCGAATACGCCCAAGGCTATGCCGGCTGCCGTCGTGAGGATCGCGAAGAGCAGAAGCATCTTCTCGGTATCCCACCCCCTGACCTCTCCTATGCGGTGGAAGAAGAGGATCCAGAACAGGACCCACACGCTGTCGTTGATCGTCATGACGACCAGCTGGGTCCAGAACGAGCGGCGGTTGGCCCACGCGTCGAGCCACGCGGAGCACCATGTCGCAGCTAGGGCTCTCATCCGCCCACCGCCTGCAGGCGGCGTTCACCGGAGGAGAAGACGGCGACGGCCGCGCCCACCATGGCTACGAGCCAGCCCACCTGGAGCAACAGCAACCAGGGTTCCACGTAGCCGGCCATCAGGCGGCCGGGCGCGTACGACATGGCCCAGAACGGGAGGAGCCGGGCCGCACCGGACATCGCGTCCGGCAGCAGCTCCAGCGGAAGGAGCATCCCGCCCAGGAGGAAGATCAGCTTCTGATAGAGGAACCACGCGGACTTGGCATCCTCGAGCCAGAAAGCGATGCCGGCGAAGGCGTGCTGTGCGGCCAGGTTGCAGCACACCGCCAGAACGAGCGAGGGGATGGCCAGGCCCACCCCGTTCCACGAGGGCGGAGGCCCGGCCGCCAGCGGAACGAAGAGCGCCGCGAGAGCACACGTGCCGGCCAAACGGACCACGGCGCCTCCGACCTCTGATGCGAGTCGGAGACCGACAACCGAAACCGGCCTGAGGAGCTCGATCGCGACGGTCCCATTCCCGATGTCGTTCCCGATGTCTTCGATCATGCGGGCGTTGGTCGCGACCTGCGCGGCTTCCGCCGCTGCGATGTACCAGAGGATGCCGGCGAAGCCGTACCCGGCGACCTCGCCGCCGTTGGCCGCCATCGCCGCGTTCCAGACCGCCGCGAACACGACCAGGATCACGGCGTAGAAGCCCACCCGCACGATGAGCTCGCCGGGCGCGACGGTGCGTCGCATCCCGCTGACGAACGCAGCCAGGTACGGGTTCACCTGCGTGGGGTCTCGTAGATCTTCGAGATGACCTCCTCGAGCGGCGGGTCTAGTACAGAGATGTCACCGACGCTGTAGCGGTCGAGTAATTCGTCCAGCACGTGCTTGATCGACCGCGCTTCGGTGTCGACCGAGAGCTTGAAGCCCATGTCGGTGCTCTTGAGCACCTGGACCCCGTCGATGTCGATGGCGCCAGGGGGTTCGTCGAACCGGACCTCCATCAGCTTCGTCCTCAGCAGCGACCGCTTCATCACGGAGACCTTGTCGTCGTAGATGATCTGACCGTGGTTGATCACGATCACACGTTTCGCGACTTGCTCGATGTCGCTCACGTCATGTGACGTAAGGAACACGGTCGTGCCCTTGTGCTCGTTGAGTCGAACGATGAGTTCCCGGAAGCGTTGTTTCGCGACGAGGTCGAGGCCGATCGTCGGTTCGTCCAGGAACAGGACCCGGGGGGAGTGCAGGAGCGAAGCGGTCAGCTCGCACCTCATGCGCTGACCCAGAGATAAGTTGCGGACGGGGATGTCGAACAGTGCCGCTGCTTCCAGGAGCGAGCCGTATTCGTCGATGCGTCGCTCCAGCTCCTCGCGGCTCAGGCCATAGATCGCACCCAGAAGCTTGTAGCTCTGCATCGGCGTCAGCTGGAACCAGAGCTGCGACCGCTGCCCGAAGAGCACGCCGATGTTGCGCGCCAATTCCTTGCGCTGTCTCCAGGGTACGAACCCCAGAACCTGAGCGTCACCCGTCGTGGGATGAAGGATGCCCGTCAGGATCTTGATCGACGTCGATTTCCCGGCCCCGTTAGGCCCGATGTATGCGAGTCGTTCGCCCTGTTCCACCGAAAGCGTGATGGCGCGGACGGCTTCGACGATGCGCTTGGAGGGAAGCACGAAGGATTTCGTAAGACGGTCGACCTCTATGGCGAGCATCCCCCACCCTAGCAAGGGCAGGCTCGGCGGATCGCTCGCGGTTCGGAGGCTTGACTGGCGGGTAGACCCCATGCCATGCGCGTGCTTGCGCGCCTGGCGGCGCTCTTTCTGGCTTTCAAGTCTTACAAGGCGTCCCGTGACGAGGATCCGGCCCAGCGAGCGCATCGCCGCGTGACGGAGTCTCGTGGCCGCTCCCGCCCGCCGCGTACGCGGAGCAGGGTCGGTAGCGCGTCACTCTCCCGCTCGTCGGATCGAAGCAGCGTCACGGGGCCGGGCGAACCCGTCCCGCCACAGCGCGCCGGCGAGCCCGGGCCCGACACACCGCTGGAGCTCGAGCCCGAGGACTGGAAGGCGACGGTCAAGCGGAGCATCCGGGAGATCAAGGAGGATCGAGTCACGCTCGTGGCCGCCGGGATGGCTTATTATTTCTTCCTCGCCATCTTCCCGGCGGTGATCGCGCTTGTCGGTGTCTTGGGCCTCGTCAACGCATCCGACGCGACCATCGGCGACATCAAGTCCTCGATCGGTTCGATCATGCCCGGCGAGGCCGGGAACGTCTTGACGGAGGCGATCGATAACGCGAATGGCTCGTCCCAGCAAGCGTCCCTCGTCGCGACGATCGTCGGTATCGCGCTTGCGTTGTGGTCGGCCTCGGCGGGGTTCGTGCATCTCCAGTCCGGTTTGAACATCGCTTACGACGTGCCCGAGGACCGGAAGTTCGTAGGCAAGCGGCTCGTCGCCTTCGCGCTCTTGGTAGTGACGGGCCTGCTTGGGGGCGTACCGTCCCCGTTCTTCACCTTCGGCGAGTCGGCGATATTCGTAGCGGTGGGCTGGGTGCTGACGGTCGGGGCGGTCGTGGTTCTGTTCTCGATCTACTACTTCGTCGCTCCGAGCCGCGCCAACCCGACCTGGCATTGGGTCAGCCCGGGCGGGCTGCTGGGGGCCCTGCTCTGGATCGTCGCGTCGCTCGGCTTCAAGCTGTACGCCGGCAACTCGGAGTCCTACAGCGAGACCTACGGATCCATCGCCGGCGTCGTGGTCCTTATCCTGTGGCTGTACATCACGTCGCTCTCGATCCTCATCGGCGGCGAGCTGAATGCGGAGCTGGAACATCAGGCGTCTCGACGACCGATGCGGCCCAGGCCCGCCTGAGCCCCTCGTGCCCCGGCGACGTCATCCTGCCTGCCAGTGGGGCGCGGGATCGTTCCCGGTGCTCAGAGGCGGATCTCGTCGCCGGCGCGGATCATGCCGTCGCTGAGGATCTCGGCGCGCAGACCGCCGCGATGGATCAACGAGTCCTTCACGCCCCTGCGAGTGAGGCCCTCGAGGTGGCCGCAGGGCTCACACAGCTTGATCCCTCGCAACCGCACCTCGCCGACCGTGAACTCCTTCTCGACCAGGTGGTTCAAGGGCACGCCTCGGGTGACCACGTTGCGGCGCGGTTCGCCGTAGTCGAGTTCAACACCGTCCTCCGCGTTGGCGGCCTCGACCGCTTCGGCTTCGATGAGAGTGATGTTGCGATCCGGATACGACTTCTTCGAGAACGTCCCGGTCGACGTGAAGTAGCGGTCGCCCTCCAGGCCCCGGTCGGTGAGGGCTTTGACCTCGGCGACGCTCTCCATCCTGCCCTCGGGTTCGGGGCAGATGTGGATGCTTTCGACCTTTCCTTCGAACATGAGAGCAGCCTAAAGCCCCCGGCCCCCGCGGATGATGCGATATCCGATAACGGCCGCCGCCACGGCGAGGGCGATGGAGACGATCGCGACGATCTGGCCGATGGGATCGGAAGACGGGTCGACGATCGGCTCCAGAGGGCTCGGCGAGGGCGATGGGCTCTGAGCCAGGAACAGGTAGGTGAGCATCAGCCGTCGAACGCCGGAAGGTTCCACGCCGTCCACGACCCGGTGTCCCCGGGCGGCTCGGTCAGTCCGGCTTCGGCGAGATGGTTCAGGAAGTTCCGCAGGATCCTCGCCGTGGCTCCCCAGATCACGTGGTGCTCCCACAGCCATGCTTCGGTGGGCAGCTCGAGCCCCTGGTGGTCGTAGCCGGGTTCGACCCGGTTCGCGTCGACGAGGTGCGGGATCGGGACCTCGAGTATCTCCGCCACCTCGCGGGGGTTCGGCACCAGCGCGGGCAGATGGTCGAGCCACCCGACGACGGGGGCCACCACGTACCCGGTGACGAAGGTGGGGACCGAGTCGAGCTCGCCGATGATCCTGACCTCGTCTCGGCCCAGTCCGATCTCCTCCTCCGCCTCCCGGAGGGCGGCCTCGATCGACGAGCCGTCCTCATCGTCGATGGCCCCGCCGGGGAACGAGATCTGACCCTTGTGGCTGGGAAGGAGTTCGGTCCGGACCGTGAAGAGGAGCGTGGGCTCCGGTCCGGAGACGATCGGGATGAGAACGGCCGCGTCGCGAGTGCCCTCGATCGCGTATCGCGTGGGCTCCAAGGGTTCGAGGACGGCGCGCAGGCGGCGCTCGAAGTCCGTCATGTCGAGCCATCGTAGCCTTGGCCGGGACCAACGATCCCAGGGCGGGAACCAACCAGGAGGCATCCAGTGGGCGAATTCGTGAACCTCGAGGTCGGCGAGAAGGGCGTCGGTACCATCCACCTCGACCGGCCGAAGATGAACGCGCTGAACCGGCAGGTGTCGTCCGAGATAGATGAAGCGGTCGCTGCAGCCAAGGAGAACGACGACGTGCGAGCGGTCGTCATCTGGGGCGGCGAGCGGATCTTCGCGGCCGGCGCCGACATCAAGGAGATGTCGGATCTGGATCCCGTGTCGATGTTCGGCTGGATCGGCGAGTTCCAGGACGTGTTCACCCGGCTCGAACGACTACCCAAGGTCACCGTGGCGGCGATCAACGGTTACGCCCTCGGCGGAGGCTGCGAGCTGTCGCTGTCATGCGACTTCCGCATCGCGGCCGAGGATGCCAGGCTCGGTCAACCCGAGATCCTGCTGGGCGTGATCCCGGGGGCCGGTGGCACGCAGCGGCTGCCTCGGCTCATCGGCATGGGGCGGGCCAAGGACCTCATCTATTCCGGCCGGATGGTGGATGCGCAGGAGGCACTGGCCATCGGTCTAGTCAACCAGGTGGTGCCTGCGGCCGAGGTCTACGACCGGGCGATCGCGCTCGCCGAGAGCTACGCGAAGGGACCCAGCGTGGCCCTGCAGGCGGCAAAGCAGGTGATCCAGAACGGGATCGATGCGGAGATGACGACCGGACTGATGCTGGAACGTCAGGCCTTCGCTGCGCTGTTCGCCAGCGAGGACCAGAAGATCGGGATGCAGAGCTTCGTCGAACGGGGGCCCGGCAAGGCGGAGTTCAGGGGCCGATGAGCGACATGATGCCGGGCGGCCGCAGGGAACCGGAGTTCGGTCTCGGCGAGCGCGACATGCTATTGGGCTGGCTGAACTTCCACCGCGAGACTGCCATCTGGAAGCTCGAGGGTCTGTCGGACGAGGATGCCCGGCGACGACCTGTCGGAACCTCGTTGCTCACCCCGGTGGGGATCGTCCTGCACCTGGCTCACGTCGAATGGGGGTGGTTCCGGACGATGTTCGCCAACACCCCGCCGGACACCATTTGGGAGGAGAGCGGCGACGACGACATCGAGTTCAAGACGCAGCAGCCGGTCGCGGAGGTCGTCGCGTTCTACCGCGAGCAGATCGCGATCGCCGACGAGATCATCGCGGAACACTCGCTGGACGATGTCGCCACGTACAAACGAGAGAACTGGGCGGAGCCGCCCACGCTACGGTGGTGCGTCACCCACATGATCGAGGAGACGGCCCGGCACAACGGCCACCTGGATCTGTTGCGGGAGATGATCGACGGCGCCACGGGGCTGTGACGCGAGGGATCACCCGGCTGGGGTAAGGTGCTTGCTCTTGCAAGCACGGCGGATACGACCATCCCCAGCGGCTCACAGGAGGTCCCGGTGAACATCGTGGTGTGCGTGAAACACATCCCGGACCCGAACCTGCCGCCCGAGATGGACGGCACCCGGCTGAAGCGTGAAGGCGTTCAGGGGGTGCTGGACCCGGGCGACGAATTCGGGGTCGAGGCAGGTCTGCAGTTGAAGGAGCAGCACGGCGGCGAGGTCACCCTCGTCTCGATGGGCCCTCCGGCGGCCCGGGAGGCCATCACCCGTGGCCTCTCGATGGGGGCCGACAAGGGCATCCTCGTCAGCGACGACGCCCTCCAGAACGCGGACGCGCTCGTGACCGCCCGGGTGCTCGCTGCAGCGATCAAACGCGCTGAGTTCGACCTGGTGATCGCCGGCGTCGAATCCACCGACGGTTACACGGGCACGATGCCGGCAACGCTCGCCGAGTTCCTGGACGTACCGATGATCACGTTCGTGAAGGAGCTCGAGAACGCCGAGGGGAATCTGAAGGTCGATCGCCAGACGGCGGACGGGTATCACGTCGTCGAGGCTCCTCTCCCCGCGCTGATCACCGTCACCGCGGGAGTGAACGAGCCTCGTTACGCGTCCTTCAAGGGGATCATGGCGGCGAAGAAGAAGCCGGTCGATGAGCTGTCCCTCGCCGATCTCGGGCTTTCGGGTGACGATGTCGCGAGCAAGCAGACCGTCAAGGAGCTCAGTCCCGCGGAGGAACGTAAGGCGGGCGAGGTGGTCGAGGACGATGGAACCGCCGCGGAGAAGATCGCGGACTTCCTCGCGGAAGCGAAGGTGATCTAGATGGCCAAGATATGGGTCTTCGCCGAGGTGACGCCGGAAGGGAAGGCCGACACCACCGCGCTCGAGATCCTCACGAAGGCACGATCGCTAGGGGGTGAGCTCGAAGCGGTTGCGCTCGGCCCCGGCGCGACGCAAGCGGCCAAGGAGCTCGGCGAGTATGGAGCTACGACGGTCCACGCGAGCGACGATGATGTCTACTCGGATTACGTCGCTCAGCCGGCGGCGCAGGCTCTCTACCAACTCTGCCGGGAACACAGCCCGGAGCTGATCCTGTTCGCGCAGCAGTACGACTCCCGCGATATCGCCGGTCGCCTGTCGGCCAAGACGGGCTCGACGCTCATGACGAACGTGATGGACATCCCCGACACGAACACGGCCAAGACGGCGATCTTCGGTGGGACCACCATCGTCGACGTTGCGCTCGAGGGCGAACCCAAGCTCGTGATGATCCGTCCGAAGTCCTTCGCCCCCGAGGCATCCGGCGGCGAGGCGAGCGTCGTCCCGGTGGAGGTATCGATCAGCGACGAGCTCAAGAAAGCGAAACGCGTCGAGCGACACGAGGAGGCTGCGTCGGGTCCGAAGCTGGACGAAGCACCCGTGGTCGTGTCCGGTGGGCGCGGTCTACAGGAGCCGGGTAACTTCGAGCTCCTCGAGCAGCTCGCCGGTGCCATCGGGAACGCGGCGGTGGGCGCGACCCGAGCCGTGGTCGACTCCGGCTGGGTCCCCTACGCGTTGCAGATCGGACAAACGGGTATCACGGTGAAGCCCAGCGTCTACATCGCCTTCGGTATCAGCGGTGCTACCCAGCATCTCGTCGGCATGAAGGGCGCCAAGAAGATCGTCGCTATCAATAAGGACGAGGATGCGCCAATCTTTCAGATAGCGGACCTCGGGGTCGTCGGGGACGCCCTCAAGGTGCTGCCGGCTCTGATCGAGGAAGTCAAGAAGCGCAAGGGGTAGGCCCGTGTCCTTCGCGGACAGGTTCAAGCGGTTCTTCGGGAGCGGGGGTGGCAAGAGCCCCGGCCTCCGGCGACTCGAACCTTTCGCGCTCGAACACAAGGGCGTCGAGGGTTTCGTCGAACCCCAGACGGCGACCCACCCGATAACGCTCCTGCTCGTCGATCGGGATGGCGACTCGATCCGAGCGCCGGTGGATCATCCTCGCGACGCCGCTCGGTTCTGCGAGGAGTACGGGATCCCGATCTACGACGCCGGGGTCGTCGGCTACCCCAAGCGGATGAGGTATTTCGACGCGCACCGCCGCTCGGACAACCTGGAGCTCGATGCCCGCATAGCGGAGCTCGAGCGCTCGCTCGACGAAGAGCCCCCGCCTGAACCCTGACGGCCGCCGACTACAACACGGGTAGCGCGGGGCGCTGCGTTTGTTGCACTCGGCCGTTGGGTCTGCCGCCTCGTATCCTGGGGGCATGCACTACCTCGACCACGCCGCCACCACGCCTATGCTTCCCGAGGTCCGGGAGGCCATGGAGCCGTACCTGAGCGACGACTTCGGCAACGCCTCGTCGGTGCACGCCTACGGCCGCCGGGCCAAGCAGGCCGTGGAGGACGCTCGGGACCGGGTGGCAGCGGGGATCGGCTCCAGCCCCTCGGAGGTCCTCTTCACCGGCGGAGGTACGGAGGCCGACAACCTGGCCCTGATCGGGACGGTTACCAAGCTTCGGGGAAACGGGAACCACGTCGTGACGACCGCCTTCGAGCACCATGCCGTCCTGCACAGCGTCGAGTGGCTCGGACGGCTCGGGTTCGAGACGACGGTGTTACCCGTGCCGGAGAGCGGCGTGATCGAGCCCGCAAGGGTGGCCGCCGCGGTACGACCGGACACGATCGCGGTCTCGGTGATGGCGGTGAACAACGAGATCGGGACGATCCAGCCGGTGAGGGAGATCGTAGGGGCCGTCCGGGATGCGAACCCTCGCACGCTGATCCATACGGACGCGGTTCAGGCGCTCCCCAACCTCCCGGTGAACGTGACCGAATGGGGCGTCGATCTCGCGGCGTTCTCGGCGCACAAGCTGGGAGGACCGAAAGGCGTAGGAGCGCTGTTCCTGCGAGCCGGAGTGCCCCTGGCACCCACGATGCACGGGGGGGGGCAGGAGAAGGGGCTGCGGTCCGGGACGCTCAACGTGCCCGGCATCGCCGGGTTCGGCGTGGCAGTCCAGATCGCGGCCAAGGAGGTGCACGAGAGGATCGAGCGCCTGCGCCCGCTTCGAGATGGGTTGCTGGCGGGGATCGTCGGAATCGTCCCCGACGCCATGCTCAACGGGGATGGCGAGCGCCGGATAGCGGCGAACCTGAGCGTCGCGATCCCGGGGGCGGAAGGTGAGGTTCTGATCCTGCTGCTCGATCAGGCCGGCATCGCGTGCTCCACCGGGTCGGCGTGCCAGTCGGGTGCGGTCGATCCGTCCCACGTCCTCCTGGCGATCGGGCGTACGAAGGAGCTCGCCAACGGCAGCCTTCGATTCTCCTTGGGACGGAGCTCGACTCAGCCCGACGTCGACGCCGTGCTCGAAGCGTTGCCGAAGGTCGTCGAGCAGGCGCGGAGGGCAGCATGAGGCCCAAGGCCGTGGTTGCGATGTCCGGCGGCGTCGACTCGTCCGTGACGGCGGCGCTCTTGAAGGACGAGGGTTACGACGTCACCGGCGTCATGCTCAAGCTGTGGAAGGGCGAGGACATCAACAACAACTCCGGTTGTTGCTCGCTGGGAGCTGCGGAGGATGCTCGCCGGGTCGCGGACGTGCTCGACATCCCCTTCTACGTCTTCAACTTCGCCGACCGTTTCGAGCAGTCCGTGATCAGGGATTTCCATGCTCAGTACGCCGCCGGTCGCACGCCGAACCCGTGCGTTCGATGCAACCAGTGGATCAAGTTCGACATCTTGCTGGAAAGAGCGATGGCGTTGGACGCCGACGTCCTCGCGACCGGCCATTACGCCCGGATCCGAGAAGTTGGCGGTCGCTACCGCCTGTTGCGAGGGGTCGATCCCAACAAGGATCAGTCGTACGTGCTGTGGATGCTCGGTCAGTCCGAGCTCGCGCGGGTGCGTCTGCCGATCGGAGAGATGAACAAGCCGGATACGCGCCGGATCGCGGCCGAGCTTGGGCTTCGAACCGCCGCGAAGCCCGACTCACAGGAGATCTGCTTCGTCCGGGGTGGTGACGTCGGCACTTACATGCGCGACCACCTCGATATGGAGCCGGGCGCGATCGTCGACGGCGGCGGTCAGGTTCTCGGCGAGCATCCCGGAGCGGCTCGGTTCACCGTCGGCCAACGCAAGGGACTGGGCATCTCGCTGGGCGTGCCCGTGTTCGTCACCGGCGTGGATACCGCGACGAACACGGTGGTGGTCGGCGCTCGGGAGGAACTGGTCGTCGAGACGGTTCGGGTCGAGGAGGCGTCGTTCGTGTTGGAGCCGCCCGTCGAAGGTGAGGAAGTGCTCGTGCAGCACCGTGCTCACGGGGAGCCGAACGCGGCGAGCGTTACCCGGGCCGCCGGCGACGGCTTCGAAGTCACCTACGACCGACGCGTTGAAGCGATGGCGCCGGGTCAGTCCGCGGTCCTCTACCGCTCCGATCGCCCCGAGGAGCTGATCGGCGGCGGATACATCGCCTCGACGGTTCGGGCGGCTGCGGTTGCCTGACGCCCGCAACCGAGCCGTCCAGGAAGAGTTCGAACGCGTCGCGGAGCTCTTCTCCCGGCGTTCCGCAGGACGATTCGACGAATTGGGCGCGGTCGAGTTCGCCCGGACGAACCCTGGAGAGCGGGTGATCGAGCTCGGCGGGGGTACCGGCAACTTCATCTCGGCGTTCGCCGAGGTGACCGACGACCTGACGATCGTCGATCTGACCGAAGGGATGCTGCGGGTCGCCCGTAGGCACCACCCGGGCATGAAGCTCGTCGTCGGAGACGCGGCCCGGCTCCCGTTGCGTTCGGGCTCGATCGACCTGGCGACGTCGGCTCAAGCCTTCCATCACATCTTCGAGCCGGTCCCGGTCGTCATGGAGATGCGCCGCGTCGTAGGCAAGGATGGGCGGGTGCTGATCGTGGATCAGGTCACCTCGGAGAAGTACGAGGAGATCGAGGCCCTCATGGAGCTGGAGTTGCTGCGCGATCCGAGCCACGCCGCGTCCCGGCCCCCGTCAGCGCTGCGGCTGATCGTGCGGGCCGGGGGCCTGGAGATCGTCGACGAGAAGATCCAGGTCGACGAACAGAGATTCTCGAGCTGGATGTGGCCGGTCGAGTTCCCGCAGCAGCGGATCGACGCCGTGCGGTCCTGGATCGA
Organism: Actinomycetota bacterium; assembly: GCA_009380005.1. Classification (GTDB taxonomy): domain Bacteria; phylum Actinomycetota; class CADDZG01; order CADDZG01; family WHSQ01; genus WHSQ01. The sequence continues at coordinate 66,672 of WHSQ01000001.1, forward strand.
GCGCTGGGGCCACAAGACCGGCATGGACTTTCGCCGCGAGGGCGACGACTGGGCCTTCACCCGCCGCCGCATGATGATCCTGGCGGAGCGTCCGGCTAGCGGGTGAAGGCTCGGGCGGTGGCCACGTCGGGGGCCAGGCCCACGCGGATCTCGGTGCCGTCGCAGGTGATCACCGCGGCCCGATCCAACGCCGCCAACACGAAGGCCTCCGTGCCTTTGGTCGCTCGCTCCTCGCCGAAGACCAACGCCTTCGCCCACCGTCCGAGCGCGTCGCACAGAGCGGAGCCCGGTCTCCGCGTCTCCAGGCCGATCGCGATGGCAGAAACATCTCGCGGGTCGCGGAACAGGGCCAGCCGGCCGCCGTTCCAGTCTTCGACGACCGCCCCGATCTTCTTCAACGGGGCGATCCGATCCTTCTTCCTGGCCCCCGGGGCTTCGAAGAGGCCGATGAGGTCGAGGGCTCCGAAACTCGCCTCTTCCCGCACCTCCCAGCCCTCGACGGATGTGAGGAACCCGCGAGGCTCCGCGGGGTCGACGCCTTTCAGGTAGCGCCGAGGCCACAGGATCTCTGCCGTCGTCGTCGGCGGGTCCCGGTAGAGACGGTCGACGCCCTTCCAGCCGTTGCGCACGAACATCTGGCACGCGAACGAGTAGCCGTCGATGTATGGGAATGAGACCTGTCGCACGAGGTAGGGACGGTCACGCTTGCGGAACTTGAGCCGTTCGTAGATGAACGGAGCCCGGTCCAATGCGGCAGCGCGGAACAGGTTCTGCACGAACATGGCGTCGCCTTCTTGCACGGCCGCCGAGGCGAGCGCGGCATCTACATCCGTGAATCCCTCCTTCTTCGGTTTCGGGTCGGGGAGCCGCTGGTCGGCGAGAGCATGGACGAGCTCGTGTGCCAAGACCTCACGCTGCCGGTCGGTCAGCTCCAGTCCGGGGCCTTGGTAGGGCGTGAACACGCGCTTCGCTCGAGGGTCGTAGAAGCCGCGGATGTCGCGGCCCTGCCAGTAGACGTTCGCCGATCGTAGGTCGTCGTTCGGTCCGACGGCGCCGATCATGCGGAGGATGTCCTCACGAGCGAGGAACCTGGCTTCCGAGTAACGGCTGTCGACGGATCGGTCGAAGCGTGCCGAAAGCTCTTTCGAGGTCATGAACGCGATCGCGGGAAGCTGCTTGAACCTCAGTCCCCGCAGACGTTCGATCGCTCCCGCGATCCACCCGATGTCGTAGGTGTGTCCTCCTATCGGATGGTCGCCCTGGAGCTCGAGGAGCCGCGAGTTGGGCGCCGGCGTCACGCCCTTCAGGGCGCGCTTGAGGCATCTCTTGTTGGTCTTGCGGGGGAGGGCCGCCCGGTAGGAGCCCTTCACTTCCTCCAGGAGGCCGAACGTCGGTTCCTCGGCCTGGGCTTTAGCCTCGCTCGGAGTCCGGCCCGGCGGCGCGTCCCGGGACGAAGGCGTGCAGCCAGCGGTCGCAGTCACGGCGATCAGGCACCCGATCAGGACCCCGGCGAACCGCATGCAGCCCCCTCAGTCCGCCCCATCGTAACGGGTGTTCAGTCGAGGTAGGCGTCCACCCTGGTGCGCGGAGCGCCCGAAGGCATGACCACGTACGAGAATCCGGCGCCCGCCGGGATGATCTTGATCTCCCTGGCCCCGGTGTCGGTTCGATCATCCTCGATCCAGGCACAGTCGGGCCCGTAGAACCAGATGTCCAGCTCGGTGTCCGCGGCTCCGCTGGGCGCGATCGCCTCCAGTTTGTGCGATCCGTCGGCGAAGGCATCCGGGATGGCGATGCGGAGCCCATCGACGGTCGGCACGTCACCGGCCTCACAGGTGCTCTCGTTGACCCCGCCGGCGACGAGCGTGGCGGGATTGGGGTTCACCAGGCCCGTCGCGTCGGCCGGAGGCGTGAACTTGAACACGTCGAGGCCTCGCGCTCCGAAGTCACCCGTGTACACGTAGTCGCCGTGAGCGAGGGCCCCCCACGAGTTCTGGCCCGGGAACGCGAAGCGTCCGGCCTCCTTAGGAGCCGCCGGGTCGCGGAGGTCGATCACCTGCAGCCCCGCGTTGTACGAGCCGTCGTAGAGGTAGCCGTCCTTGCTGCTCATCACGTGCATCGAGCAGACCGGTGCTAGATGCGGGTCACCATCGCTCGCGTTGAACCACTGCGACTTCGGCTCCAACGGCTTCGACAGGTCTGCCTGCGCCTGAAGCACGACCATGCCGCCGGCGCCACAACCGTTGTGAAGGTCCTCGTCGGTCACCACGATCACGTTGTCGAGGCCTTTTACGAACTGCACCTCGTGGTAGTAGCGGATGGCGCTCAGCCCGGTGACGGCAGGGTTGTTCTTCCACCAGTTGAGAACGACCGGCTGGGTGGGATCGGTGATGTCCACGATGTACATGCTGCCGGTGTCGCCGTTGTCGTCCAGGTAGTTGCCGCCCTCGACCATCAACAAGATGTCGCGCTCCTCGCGCGTGGGGTCCGCGATCCCGTCTTCGTCCTGGTCGACCCACTGATCTTCGGGTAGCAGGATCTGGTAGTCCAGGTAGGCCTCGACGTCGTGGGTGTGGCTGTAGTTGTCGTCGGGGGGACCCGTTCGGTGCGGGGAGTTGTTCCATAGCACGTTCGGGTTGGTACGCATGATGTTGATCGGAGCGGCCGGTGGGTCCTGGAGCAGGGGCCGGAGGTCGAAGATGCGCAGCCCGCCGTTGGGGCTGCCGCCCGACGGGATCCACAGGCCCCGGGCGTCGAGCACGTCGGAGTTGTGCGATTCGCCGTCGCTCGAACCGGTGAAGGTCCACAGCAGCTTCAGGTTGGAGGGGTCGGTGGCGTCCACGAACTCCGTTCGGATCGTTGAGCTGTGACGCGACGTCCCGCCGAACGCGACGATGTGCCTGCGGGTCCCATCGACGTCCACCGCCCAGACATCGGGCACCGCGTCGGCGCGCGCACCGGGATCAGCCGCATCCTTGGGACCCGGCATCCACTGACCGATCTTCACCGGTGCCGCCGGGTTGCTGTTGTCGTAGATCGTGAAGCCGGTGCCGTAGTTGCCCATGTAGAGGCGGTCGTCCTGCGTGACGACGTGCCCCCCGGTGTTGCCGGGGATGTTAGCGACGTGCTCCACGTTCTTCGCCGTTGGATCGCCCGCCGCCATCGACGCCGGCAGGAGGGTCTGCCACGCCACGGGGTTCAGGTGGGTGAGGTGTCCACCCGCCGAGTCGTAGGTGCCGTGCTTGCCATCGTGGGCGAGCGCAGGCGGCGCCAGGCCCCAGATCACGCCTGCGGCGAGGACGGTTGACAACAACGCACGCTTCATCCTTTGACCCTCCTAGGGGGGTGATCGTCGATATCTGTCAGATTCGTCGCGGAGGGTGCCGTTCCGCTGTGCAAATGCACAAACAGCCCCCGCCTTGCGCCGACAGGCAGGCCCGGGCTTGTCCCAGGCGCCTGGGAAGATAGGCGGATGCCCCGGATGAGCAAGGCCGCCGCCAGGAAGCGCGCCAAGGAGCTGCGCCAGGCGATAGACCATCATTCCTACCGCTACCACGTGCTCGACGACCCGGAGCTGGCCGACGCCGAATACGACGCCCTCGTGGGCGAGCTGCTGGCCCTGGAGCAGGAGTTCCCCGACCTGGTCACGCCGGATTCGCCGACCCAGAGGGTGGGGGCCCCGCCCTCGGACATGTTCGCTCCGGTGCAGCACCGCTCCCGGATGATGTCGCTCGACAACGTCTTCTCGCTGGAGGAGCTGCTGGCTTGGGGCAAGCGCGTCGAGCGCCTGATCGGCGATGCGGACGGTTACGTGGTCGAGCAGAAGATGGATGGTGTCGCGGTGAATCTCATCTACGAGGACGGGGTCCTGGTCAAGGGAGCCACCCGGGGAGACGGTCGCGTGGGCGAAGACATCACCGCCAACCTGAAGACCATCGCCAGCGTCCCGCTGCGACTGCGCGGGAAGCCCCCCAGGATCCTGGAGGCGCGCGGCGAGGTCTACATGCGCACCGATGATTTCGAGAAGCTGAACGAACGTCTCGGCGAAGAGGACCACAAGCTGTTCTCGAATCCTCGGAACGCGGCCGCCGGATCACTGCGACAGAAGGATCCGAAGGTCACCGCGTCCCGCAGGCTCTCTCTCGTCTGTCACGGGATCGGATACGTCGAAGGCCTGCGCGTCCGGTCCCACTGGGAAGCCCTCGAGACGCTTCGCGATCGGGGGCTCCGCACGAACGGCCATAACCAGCGCGTCGAGTCCCTCGAACAGGTCTACGAATTCTGCGACCACTGGCAGGAACACCGCCACGATGTCGCATGGGAGATCGACGGAGTGGTGGTAAAGGTCGATTCGATCGGGCAGCAGGATGAGCTCGGCTACACCTCGAAGGCGCCGCGCTGGGCCATCGCTTATAAGTTCCCACCGGAGGAGCGCACGACGTTGCTCGAGAACATCTTTCCGTCCGTCGGGCGCACGGGGGTCGTGACGCCGTTCGCGAAGCTCGAGACCGTGTTCGTAGGCGGCGTGAACATCACCACCGCTACGCTCCACAACGAGGACGAGGTCGCGCGCAAGGACGTGCGGCCGGGGGACACAGTGACCGTGAGACGGGCCGGGGACGTGATCCCGGAAGTCGTTGGCCCCGTGCTTACCAAGAGACCCAAGGGCGCCAGGCCGTGGAAGATGCCCAAGAAGTGCCCTTCGTGTGGATCGCAGCTCGTGCGCGCCGAAGGGGAAGCTGCGACGCGCTGTCTCAACGTCTACGAGTGCCCATCTCAGCAACGTGAGCGGATCTTCCACTTCGCCAGCCGTGGGGGGATGGACATCGAGGGCCTGGGCTATCAAACGATCATCTCTCTGATCGAGAAAGGACACCTGACCGATGTCGGCGATATCTACTTCCTCACGGCCGCCGATCTAGCGGAAGTGGAAGGGTTCGCAGAGGTCTCCATCAACAAGCTCTTGAAGGCGATCGACGAGTCCCGCACGCGACCCTTCGAGAACCTGTTGCGCGCGTTGGGGATCCCGCACGTTGGGGGGACCGCCTCCGTCAAGTTGGCGGAAGAGGTCGGGACGCTCGACGGGCTGATGGTCATGAGCGCGGAAGAGCTCGTCGCGCTCGAAGGTGTCGGGCCGATCATCGCCGACTCGATCGCATTGTTCTTCTCGGAGCCTCGTAACCGCGAAGTGATCGAGAAGCTCAGGAACGGGGGAGTCAACCCGCCCCCGCCCCGCAAGCGCGCGGTCGATGGGCCCCTGACGGGCAAGACCTTCGTGGTCACGGGCACGCTGGCGGACTTCAGTCGTGATGGAGCGACGACGGCGATCGAAGAGTCTGGGGGCAAGGTGACCGGCAGCGTCTCGAAGAAGACGGACTACGTCGTGGTCGGTGAGAACCCCGGCGCGACCAAGTTCAACAAGGCTCAGGAGCTTGGGATAACGATCGTCGACGAGAAGAGCTTCAAGAAACTCCTCTCCGGCGGATAGCCCGGGCAGCCCCTTCCAAAAGAACCGGCCCCCGTCGCCGGGGGCCGGTCTGGTTCTCTCTCTTCACGCCCCCCTCTTCACCACGCAGTGCCCGGTGGACCATTCCGGGTGAGGAACGTGTCGGTGATCCGGTTTGGACTCTGCCGTGGCCTTCTGCTCGGAGGTGGCAGATCCCAAACAACGAGGCTAGGCCACTAGCAGCCGGTCACCTCACGAGGTCCATATCGACTGTCACTCAAGTTTCGGACCACCTCCTCTCTCGTGTAACCCCATGAAAGCACACGCGCGGGCGGATGGGACGTCGCTCGGCGCCGTTTTTCACCGGACTTTCACGCCCACCGCCGGCCGAGTGCAACACCCGTAGCGCCCGGCGCTAGAGAAGTGGTAGTCGGCATCGGAGGGGGTGGCCGCGGGGGCGCTCGCGGAGGCTAATATCAGCTTGCAAAAGTTGACCAGGCAGTCAATTTGGCGGAGTTGCCATGGCTTTCGATCTCCAACCGACCGACGAACAGCGGGTCCTCAAGGACACGCTGCGGGACTTCTCGCACGAGGTCGTCCGGCCCGCCGCCCGCGCCGCCGAGGAGGCCGGTTCCGTGCCGGACGACCTGCGGGGACAGATCCACGAGCTCGGGGTCACGGCCCCGGTGAACGAGGAGGGGCTCTCGGCCGGGCCCCCGCTGGATGCCGTCACGTACGTCATCGCCGCAGAGGAGCTGGCGTGGGGCGACCCCGGCATCGCGTACGCGACCTTTGGGGCGGGCCTCGGTGCGGTGGCGGTCGGGATCGCCGGCTCCGACGACCAGCGGGCCAAGTACCTGCCGGCATTCCTCGAGGCGATCCCCCCGTCGGCCTTCGTCGCCGTGGGCGAGCGCGTGGCCGCCGGCGACCTGGAGGCTCTGGAGACGTCGGTCGACGGGGCCAAAGCGGTGGGCCACAAATACGGGGTCGTGGCCGCCGACGCGGCGAGCTTCGGAGTCGCCGTAGGTCGCGACCAGCGGGGGCTGGCGGCCGTGCTATTCGAAGGCTCCGACGACTACGAGATCGTCAAACGCGAACAGAAGCTCGGCCTCGAGGCGGCTCCGACCTACGTCGTCCGCTTCGACGGCGCCGGCGAGCCGATGGCCTCCGGGCCCGAGCTCCAACGAGCCATCCTCTGGGCCAAGCTGCTCGTCGGAGCGATAGCGGTTGGCTCGGCTCGGGCGAGCTTCGAGTACGCCTCACGATACGCGATCGAGCGGGAGGCCTTCGGGAAACCCATCGGGGCGTTCCAGGGCGTGAGCTTCAAGATCGCCGACATGGCGATCGCCGTCGATGCGGCTCGCCTCTCGGTGTGGCGAGCGGCGTGGAAGATCGATCGCGGCGACGCCACTCTCGCCGATGTAGCGGAGGCCAACGGCCACGCTCTGTCGGCCGCCGTGCTCTGTGGAGATGATGGAGTGCAGATCCTCGGGGGCCACGGTTACATCCGTGACCATCCCGTCGAGAAATGGTTCCGCGATGCAGTGACGCTGTCGGTGTTCGACTCTCCGGAGCTCACGGGCGACGTGATGACCGGTCGAAGCGTGTTCGCGGGGTAGGGGAAAGATGCCGATCGATCTGGAGCTCGACGACACCGTCAAGGTAGTCCGCGATTTCGTGCACAGCTTCGCGCAGGAGAAACTGCGACCCTTGGCTCGCGAAGCCGACACGAAGGAAGAGCTGCCGGTGGAGACGATCAGACAACTCGGCGAGCTCGCCGGTAACCGTGCGTCGGTTACGCCGGAGGAGCGGGTCGAGTCGTCGGGCGACGGGCGCAAGAAAATCGCCGCGATGATCGCAGTCGTCGGCTCGGAAGAGCTGGCGTGGGGCGATGCCGCGGTTCTCCTCAACATCCCCGGGCCGGGGCTCGCCGCACCGTCCATCATTGCGTCGGGCACCGAGGGTCAGAAGAAGAAGTTCCTCCGCGACATCTTCAACGTGGATTCCGATGAGCCACGCTTCGGCGCCCTGGCCGTCACGGAGGCTCAAGCGGGTTCGGACGTGTCGAACGTGCAGATGACGGCGGTGAAGGATGGCGATGAGTGGGTGCTCAACGGCACGAAGGTGTTCTGCACCAACGGTGCACGCGCCGAGATCGTGATCGTGAACGCCACCCTCGACAAGGGCTCGGGGCGGGAGGGCCAGAAGTTCTTCGTCGTGCCGAAGGGGACGGAGGGATTCACCGTCGGCAAGCTCGAGAAGAAGCTCGGTATCAGGGCGTCGGAGACGGCCGAGTTGATCTTCGACGACTGCCGGATCCCGTTCGACAACATCCTCGGGGGGACCGAAGCCTTGGAGCCCAAGGGTTCCGGCTTCAAGGGGACGATGAAGGCGTTCGACTCGTCACGCCCGTCGGTGGCGGCGATGGCCCTCGGTATCGGCCGGGCTGCGTACGAGTACGTCCGCGACTGGGTGGCCGCCGAACTCCCGATGACGACCAGCTTCCCTCGCAAGGCGGCGATCGAGCAGAAGCTGGCGCAGATGAAGCGAGAACTCGGTGCCGCGCGAGGCCTCGTGTGGCAGGCGGCATGGATGGCCGACAACGAGATCCCCAACTCGAGCCAGGCGTCGATGTCGAAGGCTTACGCCCCCCTTGCGGCGATGCGGACGTGCATCGGGGCCATACAGATCATGGGGCCGGAGGGGTACTCGAAGGAGCACCTCGTCGAGAAGTGGTTCAGGGACATCAAGGTGTACGACATCTTCGAAGGGACCGGTCAGATCCAGCGCGTCGTGATCAGCCGCAAGGTGCTCGGACGGCTAGATTAGGTCCCCCTTCGAGGCCGACAGCAGTATCCACAGGAGGTAGGGCATGGCATCACTAGACGGCAGGGTGGCGATCGTCACCGGAGCCGGCCGCGGGATCGGTCGCGAACACGCTCTGGCGCTGGCTAAGGCCGGCGCGAAGGTCGTCGTCAACGACCTGGGAGGGTCGGCCGCCGGGGAGGGCGAGGACAAGACCCCGGCGCAGGGCGTCGCCGATGAGATCAAGGACCTCGGCGGTGAAGCCACGGCGAACTACGACAACGTGGCCGATTTCCAGGGGGCCGAGAATCTCGTGAAGCGGGCCGTCGCGGACTTCGGTCGCCTGGACATCCTGATCAACAACGCGGGCATCCTGCGCGACAGGATGCTGGTCAGCATGACCGAGCCGGAGTGGGACGCCGTGATCGGGGTCCACCTCAAGGGTCATTTCGCCCCCACTCACCACGCCGCCAGCTACTGGCGGGCCCAGTCCAAGGCGGGGGACACGGTCACCGGGCGCGTCGTCAACACGTCCAGTCCATCGGGTGTGTTCGGTAACGTTGGGCAGTCGAACTACGGCGCGGCAAAGGCCGGCATCGCCGCATTCACGATCATCAGTGCCCAGGAGCTGGGTCGCTACGGCGTCACGGTGAACTGCTTGGCTCCCAATGCCCGCACGCGCATGACGAACGACATCTTCGAGGGTATGCCCGCTCCGGCGCAGGGCGAGTGGGATCCGCTCGATCCCTCCAACATCTCGCCCGTCGTGGTCGCGCTGTGCACCGATGAGGCTGCCGGCATCACCGGCCAATGTTTCTTCGTCTGGGGTTCCACGATCAACGTGCTGAAGCCATGGGACCTGGGTGTGGAGATCGCTCAGGAGGGTCCGTGGGACCCGGACGAGCTCGCGGCCAAGATGAAGGAGGCTTTCCCCGAGGGCAAGGCGCCGGAGCCGATGATGAACAAGCTGATGAAGGCGGCGGGGATGGCCTGATGGTTGAGCGAGAGCTCACGTTCGACTTACCGGTCGCCGAGGACAAGGTGAAAGAGTTCGCGGTTGCGGTCGGCGCCGACTCTCTGGCCGTGCATCACGACTCCCAAGCCGCGCGGGAGCTCGGTCTTCCCAACCTCATCGCGCCTCCGACCTTTACCGTGACGCAGATCTTCCCGGTGCCGCGTGAGCGGCGGGCCAAGGAGCTTGGAGCCGAGCTCGATTACGGACGCGTACTGCATGGCGAACAGGAGTTCATCTACACGCGGATGCCCGTGGCGGGGGAGACCCTCAAGGGCCGGATGCGGATCGCAAAGGACGTCACCAAGGAAGGGAAGCGCGGCGGACAGATGCGTTTCGTGACCTATCAGACCGTTTTCACAGACGATGCGGGCGCCGAAGTGCTCACCGCCAACTACACGCTTCTGGAGACGTCCAGGGACCCGGGGAGCTGATGATGAGCCAGGACCGGATCGACGAGGGCCGCGTGTTTCCCACGAGACTCAGCATGGATGGCGCCACGCCGGGCACGGACTTCGAGGAGAAGGTATTCGGGCCGATCGGTCGCGACGACATCGTGCGCTACGCGCAAGCGTCTGGAGACGATAATCCCATCCATCAGGACGAGGAGTACGCCCGGGCACAGGGTGCCCCCACGATCTTCGCCATGGGCATGCTCCCCGCCGGTTACCTGGCGACGGCGGTATCCGATTGGGTCGGTGGACCCCAACACCTGCGCCGCTACAAGGTCCGCTTCACGACGCGGGTATGGCCCGGCGACGAGATCGTCTGCAGGGCTCGGATCGAGTCGGTCGACGGCAACGTCGCCCACCTCGTGCTCGAGGCGAGCCGGCGAGGCAAGGGGCCGGAAGGTCTCGGACTCGAAGAGGAAGAGGTCGCGCTCGAGGGCGAGGCCGACGTGGAGCTGGTACAAGACTAAGGAGGTCCTGGTGGGGCTGAACGCGGAACTCGTTGGCAAGGACTACGGGAAGAAGACCTACGAGGTGACCGAGGAGGCGATCGAACGCTACGCACGCGCGACGAACGATGAGAACGAGCGCTACCTGGGCGGTGGAGACACCGTCGCACCCCCGATCTTCCCGGTGGTACCTGCCTTCGAGTCGTTCATGGCGGCCAGCATGGACCCGGAGTTGCAGGCCGACGTTCTGCGTCTGGTACACGGCGCCGAGGAGCACGTCCTGCATTCGCCGATCAAGCCCGGCGACACATTGAACGTCGAGAGCGTCCTCGAGTCCGTCGAACAGAAGGACACGGGCGAGACTTTCACCGTGAAGGCCACCGAGACCAACCAGAACGGCGACGTCGTGGCCGAGGTGCGCGGGACGATGTTCATCCGTGGCTCCGGCGGGGGCGGTCGCGCAGACACCGCGCAGACCGACGAGCCCGAGCGTTTGATCGTCCACGAAGACACCACGAAGGTGGACGACGATCAGACCCAGCGTTACGCGGAGGCGTCCGGGGATCACAACCCGATCCACCTCGACGAGAAGGTCGCGCGGATGGCGGGACTCCCTCGCACGATCAACCACGGCATGTGCACGATGGCCATCGCGGTGAAAGGAGCCGTTAACGGGCTCGCCGGCGGCGACCCCACCCGAGTACGGCGAGCCGGCGTGCGTTTCTCCAAGCCGGTCTTCCCCGGCCAAGAGCTGACGACGCGGTTCTGGAAGGAATCGGAGGGCGGTGGAACGACGGTCTACGGTTTCGAGACCTACAACCCCGATGGGGCCGCGGTCATCAAGAACGGGATCGTCGAGATCGCCGACTGACCCCCGGTGGCCGAGTGGTCTACAGATTGCGCATGGTGCAATCCGGCGACCACCCGGCGTGTGGTTAGCAGCCGAACGTGGTCGTTCTCCAGACGGTCAGCGCTATACCGACCGCCAGGACGCCGGCGAGGGCCAGGGCTTGGAGCCAGGGTGAGGGCGGATCGTTCTCGCGGTCGACCAGCAGCCCAACCGCGATCCCGGCAGCCAGCCCTCCGCCGTGCGCGTAGTTATCGATCCCTTGGAGCATGAGTCCGATGACGGCGTTGAGAACGATCAATCCGATCAACTGGTTCATGTAAGCCTTAACGAACTGGGATCGACGCCGCTTGTAGAGGTAGACGAGGAGCACGCCGATCGTTCCGGCGATGGCCCCAGAAGCACCGACGCCGAGGATGTTGCAGGCGCTGAACGCGTACGAGGTCGCCGACGCTACAAAGCCGGTGATGAGGTAGATGGTGAGGAATCGAACGGTGCCGAATGCCCGTTCTACCTGGGCACCGAAAGCCATCAGGATGATCGAGTTCATGGCGATGTGCAGCAGGAAGCCGGGGGAGTGCAGGAACATCGGGGTGATGAGTCGCCACCACTCGCCCTGCGCTATCTCGAGCGGCGCCAACCCGAACCTCAACGTGATGCCGCCACCAGGACTGAGGATCTGCGCGACGAAGACGACGACGTTGAACAGCAGGATGAAGAAGACGGCGGGAGCCGAGCCCCGGAGGGCCGACCGGACCCGAGGCGCCGTGCGCCGGGCTTCGGCAACGCATTCGGGACAATGTTGGCCGACCGATGCCGGCGTGGCGCAGCGCCCGCAGATGGGACGCTCGCAACGGGAGCAGCGCAACCTGGTGGGCGTATCCGCATGTCGATAGCACGTCGTGACCTGTTCTTGGGGCTGCGCGTGCGCTTCTGGTTCCGTCGCCGACATCGGGCCATCGTCCCATGTGCCCCGGCTTAACCGGCCATCGATGCCGGTGCATCTCGACCGTCTGCGCCTAGATTGGGCGCATGCGGGTCGCCACGTTCAACGTGCATCACTGTGAGGGTCGCGATGGCCGCATCGACATCGAGCGGGTTGCGTCCGCGATCGACGGTTTCGAAGCGGACCTGGTGGCCTTGCAGGAGCTGGATCGCAACCGACCGCGCTCCGGCGACGTCGACCAGCCGGCTCGCCTCTCCGAGCTCCTCGGACGGGAGGTCCATTTCTTCCCAACCGTCGAGCGCGGCGGGGGATATGGTCTGGGACTCATCGCCGAGGGGGCCGAGCGCCTCCGGTTCGCGTCGTTGCCCGAGGTCGGCGAGGTCGAGCCCCGTGGGCTCGTCACCTGCGACTGGCGCGGGGTCACCGTCCTGGCGACGCATCTTGCCCGCGACGAGGCGTCCCGCCGGCTCCAGACCACGCACCTGGCCGAGGTGGCGACGGATGCGGGCCCGCCGGTCCTTCTGCTCGGGGACCTGAACCAGACCAGACGCTCCCTTGGGCCCCTTATCGCCGCGGGCTTCCACGTGCCCCGGGCCCGGCGCCCGACCGTGCGGCTCAGTCAGATCGACCACATCCTCCCCGGGCCCGGTTTGGCCCTCCGGGCCCTGTGGACGGCGGCTCCGGGCGTATCGGACCACCTCGCCCTGGTTGGCGATTTAGAGGCGCTGTAACTACCGTTACAGGTGGTTCATCTGTTAAATTCTGTGGTTAGAGGTACGCCTGTTAACTGCTGGGGAGTCACTGGATGTCGTTTCGCATGCGCCTGGTGTCGGCCGCGCTCGCGCTTGCCGTCTTCGCCGCCTGCGGCGACGGGGGCGGCCCGCTGGCGAGCCCGGACGAAACCGCGCGGCGGGACGCCGCGGAAGCCCTGGAGTCCGTGGGCGATCTCCGGACCGAGCTCGAGGCGGAGCTGGACGACCTCTCCCGTCGGATCGAGGCGGCGGGCTCGAAGGACGAGCGGTTCCGGTCACGGCTGTCGCGTCGCCTCGACCGTCTCGCCAGGAGGCTCGACCGCGCCCTCGAGCGGATGGCCCAACGGTTGGAGGTCGCCCAGGGAGCCGGCGCGACGGCCGACTCGGCGCTGGCGGAAGCACGTTCGGTGGCGCGCGAGCTGGCGGTTCTCGAAAAGCGACTCGACTACCACCTCAGGAACCACGGAGGGTGATCCATGCGACTGATGCGTGATCTGATCGGCGAGACGCTCTCCAACCGTTACATGCTGCGAGCCCGGATCGCCGGGGGCGGGATGGGGGAGGTCTACCGCGCGCACGACGTGCTTCTCGATCGGACCGTGGCGGTCAAGATCCTGCAGCCCTCCCTGGCGATCGATCCCGACCTGGTAGCGCGCTTCAAAGCCGAGGCCCGAGCCGCGGCGCGTCTCACGCACCCCAACGTGGTTTCGGTTCACGATTGGGGATCCGAGGACGAGTCCACCTACTACATGGTCATGGAATACGTCGCCGGGACGGATCTGCGCGATCTGCTATGTATGCATGGCTCGCTGCGTCCTGCTCAGGGTGCAGAGATGATCGCTCACGTCTGCCACGCCTTGGATGCTGCGCATCGCGGGGACCTTGTGCATCGCGACATCAAGCCCGAGAACATCTTGATCGCCAAGGACGGAACGGTGAAGGTCGCGGACTTCGGCATCGCTGTGGTGGCCGATGCGGATCGAACCTCTCCCGGTGGAGCGATCCCCGGAACCCTGCGCTACCTGTCGCCCGAGCAGGCGGCGGGTCGGGAAGCGACGCCGGCGTCGGACATCTGGGCAGCCGGAGCGGTGTTGTCGGAGGCCTTGACAGGACGTCCGCCCCTATTGGGCTCCGGATCGGATCTATTGCGTCGCCGTGCGATCGAAACACCGATCCCACCGTCGATGTTTGCGGAAGATGTCCCGAAAGAACTCGATGCCGTAGTCATGCGTGCATGCGCGGTCGAGCCTCGCGATCGCTACATGTCCGCGATGGAGATGGCCGCCGACCTCCGGCGCGTGAGCGCTCGTTCGGTGACCGACGCTCCTTCGATCGGATCGCTGCTGATCGACCTCACCGGGGAGGTCGACATCCCCGGCGCTCAGCCGACGACGATGATGTCGCGCAAGCAGGCTCGCAGATCGCGGCGTCGTCGCCGGGTTGCCCGCGTCGGACTCATGCTGATCCTCATCCTCCTTCTGGCCTTCGGCGGTTACAGGGCGGGAGCGGCGCTGTTCGGCCCCCAAGAGGTCCGGGTCCCATCGTTGATAGGACTGCAGTCTGGTCAAGCGGAGTCGCGCGCCGAGGGCCTGGGCCTGATAGTAGAGATCTCCGACCGTACGAAACACACGCGGGCCCCTGCCGGGGAGGTCCTGGGGCAGGTGCCGTCCGGCGGCGTTGTCGAAGAGGGCGCCACGATCACGCTCTACCTATCGGCAGGACTTCCCTCCCACCGCGTTCCATCGGTCGTGGGCTTCGACTTCGTGAAGGCCGAGTCGCTGCTGGAGGCTTCCGGGTTGCGGTTGGGGAAGGTGACGCGCCGGTTCTCGGGCAAGCCCAAGGGCACCGTCGTCGCGCAACGGCCGGAGGGCGGACGTCTCGAGTGGGGCAGCGAGGTCCGTCTTGTCGTGGGCAAGGGGCCGAGGCCGGTGGAGATCACCAACGTCGTGGGTCTTCAACTCGATGAAGCTCGGAGGCAGCTGGAGGAACGTGGTTTCTTCGTAACCCTGAAGGAAGTCTTCGACGAGAAGGTCGACGCCGGCAAGGTCATCATGACGAACCCCCAGCCGGGCCAGACGGCAGCCAAGGGCAGTGAGGTCCTCCTGACGGTGAGCAAGGGCCCGAAGCTCAAGACCATGCGGATGCCCGACGTTCGCGGAAAGACCGTGAAGGTCGCGACCGCGCAGCTGGAGAAGATCGGCCTGGTGGTGGAGGTTCAGGACGCTTGTGGTGGAGGCAAGATCGTGGCTGAAACCGATCCGCAGGCCGGTGTGAAGGTCACCGAACGCGACACCGTCGCGCTGTTCGTCTGCTAGCTGAGCTGGTCGGTCTCCGCGAGGACGCCCCATGCCGTCAAGGTCTCGACGAAGCGCGGCGTGCATTCGAGCGATGCCACCTCGCCGAGCGCCACCCAGCGGACCTCGGCAGCGTCATCCGCGGCCACCGGCTCGCGGCCGTCGGTGGGCCGCGCGCCGTAGTCGTGGATCACGAAATGCTCGTCCCCCAAGACCTCCAATATCCCGATGAGATCGCCCACGTCGACGTTCAGTCCGGTCTCTTCTCGGACCTCGCGCTTGACCGCGTCGGCTAGATATTCGCCGGGTTGGACCCGGCCCCCGGGGATCGACCACAATCCCGCGTGGGGTTCCCGCCCCCGCTTCACCATCAAGAGCGCGTCGTCGCGAACGACGATCGCGCCGACCGCCAGCGTCAGCCTCTCTGCCACCATGCCCGTAGCCTAAGGGCGTGGATGTCGTTACGGACCCCGCGCGCACCCGCGCCGGCTGGCTTTCCTGGACGCTGCTCGGCGTTGGCATGCTCGTGGCCTCCAGCTCCGCGATCGGAGGGATGTTCATCGTCACGACGGTCCGACGCCCGCAGGAGATCCCGCCGGAATGAGACTCGTTCACGCGCGCGGAGATCTGTCCCTGGACGTCTGCCGGGTGATGGGCATCGTCAACCGGACGCCGGATTCCTTCTTCGACGGCGGCCGGATGGGCCTCGCTGCCTCAATCGACCACGCCCAGCGCCTCGTCGACGAGGGTGCCGACCTCCTGGACATCGGCGCCGTGAAAGCGGGACCGGGCGAACCGGTCACGGAGACGGAAGAGCTGGAGCGCCTGATGCCCGCGCTGGAGGCGATCGCCGGTCGCTGCGATGTGCCCATCTCCATCGAGACCTCACGTCCCCGGGTGGCCCGGGATGCCATCGAGGCGGGCGCGGCGATCGTCAACGACGTCGCCGGCCTCGTGGTTACGGAGCTGGCTTCGGTCTGCGCGGATACCGGAGCGGGTCTGATCCTGATGCACAACGGGGGGCAGATCAGGGGCCGTCCGCGGCATCCTCGCTACGACGACGTAGTGGCCGAGGTCATGCGGGAGCTCGAGGCCATGGCCGCCGTCGCGGAGACGGCCGGCGTGCCTCGGGAGGCCATCGTTCTGGACGCCGGCCTGGATTTCGGGAAGACGACGCACCACTCGCTCGAGCTGGTGCGGCGAACTGAGGAGCTCGTCGCCTCGGGACGGCCGCTGTTGGTCGCTCCTTCACGGAAGGACGTGGTGGGGGAGACGCTCGATCTTCCGCCGCCTGGGCGGCTCGCAGGCACCCTCGCGCTCGTCGCTCTATCGGTGGAGAAGGGGGCCCATATCGTTCGGGTTCACGACGTCGCGCCTGCCGTGGAGGTGGTGCGGATGGTCGAAGCCACAGTCGGCCGTCGGGATCCCGAGAACCCCGTGCGCGGTCTATGGGATTGACCGGATCTGCGTGGAAACGTGGGTGTTATCGGATAACTTTGCCGCCATGCCGAAGCGCATCCTGATCGTCGAGGACGAAGACGCGGTCCGCGAGCTCGAGAAGTTCATCCTCGAGTCTCACGGTTACGACGTCATGGAAGCGCGGGACGGTCTCGAGGGCCTCGCCAAGGCCGAGTTCCGCAAGCCCGACCTCATCCTGCTCGACCTGATGATGCCGGACGTCTCCGGGGGCCGCATGTACGACGAGATGAAGGATCATCGGATCACCTCGGGCATCCCGATCATCGTTGTCACCGGCAAGCCGGACGCGCACCAGATGTTCGACGAACAGATCGGTGCCGAGAACGTGATCATGAAGCCGTTCGACGCCGAGGCCCTGCTGGAACGCATCGAAGGCCACATCGGCAAACCCGAGTGAGGACGGCAGGCGCCGAGCCGGCATCAGCGATCCGGACGGCACGCCTCGAGCTGCGTCCGTGCACCTACGAGATGGCTCGCGCCGCGATGACTTCGTCGGAGAGTCTCGGCCGGATCCTGGGGACGAAGATCGCGCCGGGATGGCCCTCGGAGGACCTGGAGGACGCGATCCCCGTTTATATGGCGCATCTCGAGCGGGACGCCGGCGAGTTGGGATGGGGCCTGTGGCTGCTGATCGAGCCGACCACGAGAGTGATGGTGGGTGATGCCGGCTTCAAGGGTCGGCCGGACGCACTCGGTCGGGTCGAGATCGGTTACGGGATCGCACCTGAAGAACGTGGCAGGGGCTTCGCGACGGAAGCGGCCGCGGGGCTCGTCGCGTGGGCTGCCGGTCGTGGCGTGCAACTGGTCACGGCCGAGTGCCTCGATGACAACGCGCCTTCGATACGCGTGCTCGAGAAGACCGGGTTCCGGCGGATCGGACGGGTGGGACACCTGATCAAGTGGGAGAAGAAGGTGCATCGTTGATCCCGGAGTGGTTCGAGGTCGGGTTCGCCGCGGTACTGGGCCTGATATTCGGCAGCTTCGCTACGGCCTTCGCTTATCGCGTCCCACGACGGGAATCATTGGGTGGGCGGAGCAAGTGCCCGAACTGCGACACAACCATCCGAGCGGCCGACAACGTCCCCGTCATCAGCTACCTGTTGTTGCGGGGCAAGTGTCGCAACTGTGGCCAGGTCATCTCCCCGCGGTATCCACTGATCGAGCTCACCTCGGGCGCTCTGTTCGCCCTGGCCGCATGGAAGTTCGGGCCGACGCTCACCGGGATCACCTACGCGAGCTTCTTCTGGATCCTCCTGGTGCTCACCGTCATCGATCTCGAGTTCAAGCTCCTGCCCAACCGGATCGTCTTTCCCGCCCTCTACGCAGGATGGGCCCTCTTGGTCGCCGATGCTCTGTTGGATACGGGTTTCGCCATGGGCGATCCCGCCGCACTCCGAGAAGCCGCGCTGGGAGCCGTCGTCTTCGGTGGGTTCCTCTTCCTGGTCGCTTTCATCTATCCGGCGGGGATGGGAATGGGCGATGTGAAGCTGGCTCTCGTGCTGGGCAGTTTCCTCGGCTACCTCGGTGGCATCGGGTTGGCGGTGACGGGGATGTTTCTGTCGTTCCTCTTCGGTGGGTTCCTCGGTGCGCTCATTGCGGTGGCCCGCGGGGGCGGGCGCAAGACGCAGATCCCATTCGGACCGTGGCTCGCGTTGGGGACGGTGACGGCAGTCCTCTTCGGCGAGGGGCTGCTCGACTGGTATCTGGAGCTGTTCTAGCCCGGTAGCTTCGACGGCGAAGCGGAGCCAGAGAGGTCGATCTTCGATCCGTCGTCCACGACCGATACGCGCCGAGGTTCCGTCATCCGATCGGCTGTCTTTCGGACGCGGATCTCCCAAGTTGCGTGACCAGATCGTGCAGGTTGGCCTTCACGAACTCACTCAACCTCACGTCGGCCGACACATGCAATTTCCGGCGGATACGAGCCTTATGACTGCGAACGGTACCGGCGCTGATGCCGAGGCGACGAGCGATCTCCTGCTCGGTGCGTTTCTGGGAGAGATGGGCGAGCACGTCCCATTCGCGGTCGGTGAGCTCTTCGGACAAGGAGATCGGGTTGAGTCCACGACGACGTGGATCGTCCGCACGCCAGGATTGGTTGCCACCCGACTCCTTGGCACGGAACAACGCGACCTCGGCTCGCGCTATGAGGTCCTCGGCAGTATGACCGGGGGAGTGATCGGAGACACCGACCGATGCAGTGATCGCTTGGCCCTGGATCTGAACCTTCGCGATCGCAGTACGGAGTCGCTCGCCGGCCAGGTAGGCGGTGGACACGTTGGTGTCCGGAAGGATGACCGCGAACTCGTCGCCGCCATGACGGAAGAGGATGTCGGAGTGGCGAAGCTTCTCAACGAGCTCACCTGCGATGTCCCGGAGCAGCTGATCCCCGCTGCCACGGCCGAACCTTTCGTTGACCTGATCGACCTGGTCGATATCGATCAGGATGATGGAGAGAGCAGACCCGCTGCGTCGAGCTCGGGAGATCTCCTCGACCAACCGTGCTTCGAACGCTCCGCGCTCGGGTAGCCCGGTGAGGGCGTCGCCGCCGGCACTCCGAAGCGCTGCCTCATGCCGTGCTTTCGTGCGGGCGGCTGCGCCAACCCGTGCACGCAGCTCCGTCGGTTCGAAGGGCTTGGCGATGTAGTCGACGGCTCCACCCTGGAGCCCGCGAACCTTGTCTTCGACCGCGGATAGCACGCTCAAGAAGATCACGGGGATGTCTGCGGTCCCGGCATGGGACGAGAGCGCGGTCAGCACTTCAGCACCGTCCATCCCCGGCATCATCATGTCGAGCAGGATGACGTCCGGAGCATGCGCCGCCGCGAGCTCGAGGCATGTCTGCCCGTCGGCGGCTTGGATCACGTCGAATCCATCGGTCAGTTGGATGTGTGCGAGCATCCGAACGTCGGGGTCGTCGTCGACGATCAGAACAAGCGGTCGCGTGCCATCGGTTGCAGGGGTCCTGGTCTCCACGGATCTCCCGGATCGGAATCTCGTATAACCAGAACGATGGCACGAACCGTTCCTGTGGTGAATGAACCGGATGGGCTATTTCGTGTAGCCCACCCCGGTGGCGGACGGGACTAGTCCGCGAACGAAGCCTTACCATGGGTCGATGGACGACAGCCCCGAGGACCAGCCACTCGACGAGGACGACCGCGCCCAGCTTCAACAGGACCTGGACGATGTCGTCGCGCTCCGGGCCATGCTCTCTCCGCGTGGGATCAAGGGAGTCGTCCACTTCTGTGCCGATTGTGAGACCGACCACTACCTGACCTGGGACCTCCTCGAGTCGAACCTCTCGGCCGTTCTTCGCGAAGGAAGCTTCCCGGTTCACGAACCTGCCTTCGCGCCCGATCCCGACGAGTACGTGACCCTGGACTACGGCCGCGGCTACCTGGATGGATACGAGACCGTCAAGGAGGAAGAGTTCAACGAGCTCGCCATGCGGATGGTCCTCCAGTTGCGTAACCGCGGTTGGCGAACCGACGAGATCAAATCCATGATGGCGGGGATGCAGTTGGACGTGCCGGGGATCGACGACAAGACCTGGGGCGCGGACGGTAACTCCTGATGGCAAGGGTCCTCGCGTTCGCCAATCAGAAGGGCGGCGTGGCGAAGACGACGAGTACGTTGTCGATCGCCGTCGCCCTGGCCGAACGGGGTCGTCGCGTCCTCGCCGTCGACCTCGATCCTCAGGGAGCGCTCACGTACTCGATCGGGATCGACCCGGACTCGGTTGCCGAGACCGTCAACGATGTTCTGATCCGTCGGCTCCCGATCGAGAAGGTCGTCATCCAGCGCGAGGTGGACGTCGTCCCCAGCAACATCGATCTGGCGGGTGCCGAGGCAGTATTGCTGGCGAAGACCGGCCGTGAGTACGCGCTGCAGCGGGCGTTGCGCGATGTTCAGGACGACTACGACTACGTCGTCATCGACTGTCCTCCGTCCCTCGGGATCCTGACGATAAACGGACTGACTGCGGCGCGGCAGGTCGTCATCCCGTTGCAGTGCGAGGCGTTGTCGCATCGAGGCGTCGGACAACTGCTGGAAACGCTCAACGACATACGTCATTTCACGAATCCCGATCTGAAGGTGATCGGGGTTCTCCCGACGCTGTTCGACGGACGGTCGAAACACGCTCGGGACGTGCTGGGGGACGTGGGGCAACGGTACGACGTCGAGGTGCTGGAGCCGCCCATCCGGAAGACGATCAAGTTCGCGGAAGCAACCCAGGCCGGCAAGTCCATCCTTTCCTATGCTGCCTCCCACCCTGCCGCGGAGGCCTACAGGGAGCACGCTCGACGCATCGATGAGGCGGAGGGCGTATGACGGCGCGTCGCGGATCCTCACCACCTGGGAAGTACGCGCTCTACAGCGCCACGGAGAAGCGAAGTTTCACCTGCACGATCGAGTGCTCAACCTGCCGCGAGGAGACACGGGTCAACTATCTCGAACTGGCGGCCCTGATGTTCCCGGTCCATCTCCACGTGCCCTTCCTCAAGTATCACCACTCCTGGTTCCGGTGCCCGGCCTGTGGGAACCGGACGTGGGTGAGGGTCCATCTCGATCGGTGACGCTCGGTTAGTCTCTCGCCGAGCCGACCTAGGAGGGACGATGGCCAAGACCACAAGAACGACGAAGAGAGCTCGCAAGGACATCTCGAAGGCGGCCAAGAACGTCGCCGACGTCGGCAAGAAGGCTGTCGGCACCGCCCGCAAGACGGCCAAGCAGGTAGCCAAGACGCGTGACGCGAAGCAGGCACGCGCACAGGCGAAGACCGCGGGCAAGGCCGTCAAGGCGGCGGGTACGGCAGCCGTCACATTGGTCAAGACCGCCGCAAGCGCCGGTCAGAAGAGCGCCAAGAAGGTCTCCAAGTCGAGAGAAGCTAAGAAGGCGCGGGTGGCGGTGAGCCGTGCAGCCGGCAGTGCTCGCAAGGCGGCCGGCGTCAGTGCGAAAGCCGCGCGTAAACGAACCGGCGTTGCGGTCAAGCAGGCTCGTAAGACATCGTCCAGCGGGGCCAAGCGCGTGCAGAAGAAGTCCTCGGCCACCGCCAGGAAGGCCACGAAGAAGGCCTCGGAGGTGCGCCAGCGCGCCGGCAGCTAGATCCTGGGTCGGTGATGCTCATATATGAGCGCCACATGGCCGATGATTAGGTCATGAGGAGACAACCTTCGCGGGCTCAGTGGTTGCGTCGCCTGGCATCGCGCCGCAAGGATCCCGTAGCCTTCGTCTTCTCCGGCGGCGGCCCCCTCGGCGCCTTGCAGGTGGGGGCCGTCAAAGCGCTGTTCGAGGCCGGCGTCGAACCAGACCTTGTCGTCGGTACCTCGGTGGGCGCGATGAACGGGACGTTTGTGGCGTTCGAACCGACGCTCGAAGGGGCGCATCAACTCGAGGACCTTTGGCGCGGCCTCCAGGAAGGTGAGTTGTTCCCCGGCGGCAGGTTCAAGGCTTCGTGGGCCAAGATGCTCGTTCGCGGCGACCGGGTGTTCGAGAACTCGGGGATCCACCGGTTGATCGACACGCGCCTGGGCAACGCTCACTTCGAGGATGCCGAGGTGCCGCTGGCCGTGGTCGCCACCGCGCTGGAGTCCGGCGAGCAAGAGATCTTCACGTCCGGCGAGATATTGCGACCTCTCCTGGCCTCGGCCGCCATGCCCGGGATATTCCCTCCGGTCGAGATAGACGGGAAACTCTTCACGGACGGTGGGGTGGCGAACAACGTGCCGGTCCAGCCGGCGATCGACATGGGGGCGAGGACGATCTACGTGATGGACGCCACCGCGACGAGCCTCCAGCGCCGGCCGTTGAACCGACCGATGGATTACCTCCTCCACGCCTTCGCACTCGCTCGATCCCAGAGGTTCATGTTCGAGCGGAACTACTATTCCACTCAGGGCGTGAAGCTGATCATGGTTCCGACGGAGCCCCTCGACTTCTTCGTTCCGTTCGCGTCGGTCGCCCACTCGGGCATGCTCATCGACAGTGCGTACGCAACGACGACCCGGTTCCTCCAAGGAACCCTCGAGTCCGAGGTGACTACCGACCGATCCGGGGAGATCACCGAGATCCGGCCGGCCAGGTAGCGCGCCCGCCGACGAGAGGCGTAAGCTGCCGGCGGTGGGTGGAGAGGAGCCCCAGACGAAGGACGACCCGCAGAACCCCCTAGGGACCGTTCGCCGCGTCGAGGCAAGCGACGAGATGACTCCTTTCGAGGCTGCCACGTACTTCTTCCACCGCTCGGCCGATCGCCTGAACGTGCGCGATGAGGTTAGGGCCGTTCTCTCGACCTCATACCGCGAGCTCGCGGTACAGATACCCGTCAAGTACGAGGACGGGTCCATCCATGTCCACCGTGGCTATCGGGTTCAGCACAACGGAGCGAGAGGCCCCTACAAGGGCGGCATCCGCTACGCCGATACTGTGGACATGGACGAGGTTCGTGCGCTCGCGGCCTTGATGACGTGGAAGAACGCGCTGATCGACGTCCCGTACGGTGGAGCGAAGGGCGGTGTCCATTGCGATCCAACCGCGATGTCGCACCCCGAGAAGGAACGGCTCACGCGGCGGTTCACCGCGATGATCTCTTACATCATCGGCGTCAACCGCGATATCCCCGCTCCCGACATGGGCACGGACGCTCAGACGATGGCCTGGATGATGGACGAGTACGGCCGCAAGATGGGTTACACGCCCGGCATCGTCACCGGTAAACCCGTCGAGCTCGGAGGGTCGCCGGGACGAGAGGAGGCGACGGGACGTGGCGTCGTTCTCTGCACGCAAGAGGCAGCTAAGCGTGCAGGCATGTCGTTCCGTGGCGCAGCGATCGCGATCCAAGGATTCGGCAACGTCGGCTATTGGACGGCTGCTCTCGCACAAGAGGCTGGAGCGAAGGTGGTTGCGGTCTCGGATGTGCGTGGAGGGATCTATAACGCGAACGGGCTGGACATCGACACGGTCCTCAAGCATTCGGGCGACGCGGGAAGCGTCCAGGGCTACCATGACGCCGAGGATGTCTCCAACCAGGAGCTGCTGGAGGTCCGGTGCGACATCCTGATCCCTGCAGCGATCCACGGTGTGATCCACAGCGAGAACGCGGGCCACATCAAGGCGAAGTTGATGGTGGAGGCTGCGAACGGCCCAACGACCCCGGCTGCGGACGAGATCCTGACCGATAGGGGGGTCACCGTCGTTCCCGACATCCTCGCAAACACCGGCGGCGTCACGGTGTCCTACTTCGAGTGGGTTCAGAACATCCAGCAGTTCCGGTGGGAGCTCGACCAGGTGAATCGCGAGCTCGAGAAGCGTATGAGCCGAGCCACGACCCAGGTTTTCGAGCGCGCGACCGCCAATAACACGACCCTGAGGGATGCCGCATTCGACATCGGAGTGGATCGGGTCCGGTCGGCAGCCGAAGTACGCGGCTACGTCTAGACCGTTGCGGCCGTCGCAACTCTTCTCGCAACGACGAAAGATCTTTGGAAGTCCCAAGGATTTATCGGACATACATACGCGTTTGTGCTGCTGAGCAAGCACATTTCTTGCGAGAAGGGGAAGGACTCAGAGCCGGGCCACAGAACTCATCAAGTGGCGGATGCGACAGGACCCCAACCGGCAGCTCGGGAGAACTGAGATGAGTCAGCAGACAACTTGCGGATGGATGTCGGGCCCGAAGGATTCAGCGATCCAGGTTCCGGCCGCCAAATGGTGGTTGGCCATCTCGCGAGGGCTCCTCGCCAGCGGGATCAGGCATCAACAAGCTCTCTATCGAACCCCCGCTGCCTGCAACGAGCTGCCCAGCTTCGCGTCTCCATTGCGGAAACAACGAGCTCCCTGACTCCTGCGACGGTTCTAGGATGACCCCCTTGTCGATCAAGGGGGTTTTCCTTTGGCGGTAGAGAAATCGATCGACCTAACGGCGACGGGCTCGAGCATCGAGGAAGCCGTTGCCGAGGCCGTGCACCGAGCCAGTCTTACTCTCGAGGGCCTCACGTCCTTCGAGATCGAGCGCATCGAGGGGACCATCGAGAACGGAGAAGCCGTGTATCTGGTGCTCGTTCGGATCTCCTTCGTGATCAAGGAGCAGATCCACGAGTAGCTCCGGACCCATCGAGCACCGCAGGCGCGAACCCGCCGGCGGCGTCTTCCGTCTCGTCCTCCGGCTTCCGTGGCCGGGGCTCGACCGGGTGAACGCTTACGCGTTGACCGACGAGGACGGCGGAGCGACCCTCGTCGATTGCGGCATCTACGATCCCAACCCCGCGACCGATCATGGCTGGCCCGACCTCGTCGCGGCGCTCGCCACGGCCGGGCTCGTACCCGAGCAGATCTCTCGTCTCATCGTCACCCATCACCACATCGACCATTACGGGATGGCCGGCCGTGTCCTCGCCGAAACCGGTAGTGCGTTGTGGATGCACGAATCGACGTCGGAGGAGATCGACTACTACCGGGATCCAGATGGTGCGCGCGAAAGCCTCCGTCATCTCCTGTCCGACCATGGCGTCGAAGCGGCAGACCTCGAGGAGCTGACCGCGTTCGAGGACTGGCGAGGTTTCGTTGCCGACCTCGCGGACCCGACTCGGCCCCTCAAGGGAGGAGAGACGTTCACCGTCGGAGGACGTGAATGGGAAGTCGTCTACACGCCGGGCCACGCGCGCACCCATATCTGTCTCTGGGCACGCGCGGAACGCCTGTTGATCTCGGGCGACCACCTACTTCCAACGGTGACGCCTCATATCGATTTCCATCGCGGCCCGGAGCGCGATCCGCTCGGAGCGTTCCTGGCCTCGCTCAAGAAGATCGAAGGACTGGATCCCGCCCTGGTCCTGCCGGGTCACGGTCACCCGTTCGAAGAGGGGGCCGAGCGGGCCCGCGTCATCGAGCGACATCACGACCGTCGCCTGGGTTCGATCCTCCAGGTGATCCGGCGGGAGCCACACACCGCCGACGAGATCACCGAGGACATCTTCTCCGGCTCCCTCCTCCACTTCCAGAAGAGGCTCGCGCTGGGAGAGGTCCTCGCCCACATCGCCTATCTCGTGAACCGGGGCGAGATCGAGCGGATCGAGCGCGACGACGGATCACGGGCCTACGTAAAGACGCCGCGCCGGACCGAGTGATGCCCAGCCTGAGTCTGCAGAACGCCGCGTCGCTGGTGACGTTCCCCGGCTCGGGACCCATCAGGGGGACCGCGCTGACACAGCCCGACGTGCTCGCCGGGGCGACGGTGGTGGCCGAGGGAGGCAGGATCGCCTCGGTCGGTGACGGGGGCCCGGCCGAGGCGACGTTCGACGCGACCGGATGCACCATCGTCGCGGGCTTCGTCGATCCCCACACTCACCTTCCCTTCTACGGATGGCGCGCCGACGAAGACTCGGCGCGCTTATCCGGTCTCCGTTACGAACAGCTGCACGCGGGTGAAGGAGGCATCTATCGCTCGGCCCGGCTCCTGGCGGGAGCATCCGACGAGCAGGTGCTGGACTTCTCGGGCGGGATGGCGCGGACCATGCTGGAGCACGGCACGACGACGTTCGAGACGAAGTCGGGCTACGGGTTGTCGATCGAGGCCGAGCTGCGCCAGCTCCGTCTAGCGAAGAAACTGGCGGAGGCGGTGCCGCAGACGGTGAGGACGACATGTCTTGCGGCGCACGCGGTTCCCAAGGACCACATGGCGGGGGAGTGGATAGGTCGCGTCGCCACCGATCTGTTGCCGGTGGTCCGAGAAGAGGGCCTGGCGACGGCTTGCGACATCTACATCGAGTCGATCGCCTTCGCCCTGGAACATGCCGCGCGTCTGTCCGAGACGAGCTCGAGCCTCGGACTGCAGATGCGGGTTCACGCGGACCAGCTCGAGGACGGCCAGGCAGGATCGTTTGCCGCCCGTTGGGGATTCCGCTCGGCCGACCATCTCAATCACACCTCGCCGGATGCCGTCGACGACATCGCAGGCGGCGACACCGCGGCCGTACTGCTCCCGGGGGCGACCTTCACGCTTCGTCAGAACAAGAAGCCGCCCGCGCGGAGCCTCGTCGATGCCGGCGCGATCGTCGCGCTCGGCACCGACCTGAACCCGGGGACCTCGCCGATCTCCTCGATGCCGTTCACGATCGCGCTGGCGTGTCGGACGTACGGCTTACGTCCGGCCGAGGCCCTGGCGGCCGCGACCGTCAACGCGGCATACGTCTTGGGTCTGGAGGGAGAGATCGGGCGGATCGCGGAGGGTTATCGAGCCGATCTCGTGGTGCTGGACGTCCCCGACATCGACCATCTCCCTTACCGACCGGACCGTAACCCCGTCATCGCGACGGTGTGTGGAGGAGAGCTGGTGCACGTGGCGTCGTCGGCGCGCGGTCGCCTGATCAGGTGAGCTCGCCGACCGCCGTCTCAACGGCGCGGACGAGCCGTTCCTGTTCGACGAGATCGACCGCGACCGTGCCGATGTCGGCCGAGAGCGGTCTGTCTTCCTTGAGCGAGGCGGATACGCTCCGGATGGTCTCTACGGCGGCTCGCGTCGCTCGGGAGGGCTCGAGGGGCGCACGGAGCTCGAGGGCCTGAGCCGAGGCAAGGGCTTCGATCGCGATCACGTGCTCGGAGTTCTGCAGCACCTGCCGAGCCTTGCGCGCGGCCGACGCGCCCATGCTGACGTGATCCTCCTGGCCCGCGGATGTCGGGATCGAGTCGGACGACGCGGGGAAGCACAGGGTCCGGTTCTCGGCGACGAGCGCGGCCGCCGTGTACTGCGCCAACATGAACCCGGAACGCCGTCCCGGGTCT
Organism: Actinomycetota bacterium; assembly: GCA_009380005.1. Lineage (GTDB taxonomy): Bacteria > Actinomycetota > CADDZG01 > CADDZG01 > WHSQ01 > WHSQ01. Next base: position 93,930 of record WHSQ01000001.1, read on the forward strand.
TCGGTGAGGAACGCGGGCAGGCCGTTGTTGAGGTCGGGGTCGACCAGCCGAGCGATGCGTCGTTCGGCGATGGTCCCGTAGCCGGTAAGGCAGAGAGCGAGGTGGTCCATCGCGATCGCCAGGGATTCCCCGTGGAAGTTCCCGCCCGACATGACCTCTCCGTCCTCGGCCAGCACGCTGGGGTTATCGATGGCGGAGGCCAGCTCGGCTTCGAGCGTCGTTCGGATGTATCGGAGCCCGTCTCGGTACGCGCCGTGGACCTGGGGGATGCAGCGCAACGAGTACGCATCCTGCACCAGGTGCTCTGAGAGGCGGTGAGAGGCGACGATCCCGCTGCCGCCCAGTACTTTCCGCAGGTTCGCCGCCACCGTCAGCGCGCCCTCGTGCTTGCGCAGCGAGACGATGCGCTCGTCGAACGCACGGTCGGTGCCGAGGCACGCCTCCAACGTCATGGCGCCGGTCACGTCGGCAGCTCGGGCGAGGTGCTCGGCGCGGTAGTGGGTGAGGATGCCGATCGCCAGCATCATCTCGGTGCCGTTGACGAGCGACAGGCCTTCCTTGAACGAGAGCCGTAACGGTTCGATGCCTTTCGCCGCCATCGCATCTGCGCCGTCCATCACGGTGCCGTCCACCTCGGCCGAGCCTTCCCCGAGGATCGGGAGCGCGAGGTGGGCGAGCTGGGCTAGATCCCCCGACGCGCCGAGCGAACCTTGCGAGGGGACCAGCGGATGCAGTCCTTCGTTGAGCATCTGCACCAATCGCTCGACGATCTCGTAGCGCACACCGGAGATGCCGAACGAGAACGTGCGAGCCCGAAGCAGCAGCATGGCGCGGACCAACTCGGTCTCGAGTCTGGCACCGACCCCGGTGGCATGCGAGCGCACGATGTCCTCTTGGAGCCGCTCGGCTTCGGCCACATCGATCTTCACGTTCGCGAGATCGCCGATCCCGGTCGTGATCCCGTAGACCTTCTCGCCGCGGGCCGCGAGCTCTTCCACCAGGCGACGCGCCGGCGCCATGGCCTCTCGGACCTGGGGAGCGACCTCGACATGCTCGCCGTCCACGGCGACCGCCACGACGTCCTCGAACGTGAGCGGCTCTCCTAGTCGTATCGTCACGCGGGTCAATCTAGTGCTTCCGGGGGCTGCATGAAGGCGGTTGTCGCAGAACGGATCTGGAGGGATGGGAGCTTCGAGCCCGGCCTCGCCGTCGTCGTGGACGGGACGACGATCGCCGATATCGTTCCGCAGGGGTCGTTCGGCACGGACGTCGAGGTGGAGGATTGGGGTCGCGTGGCGATCGTGCCGGGCACGGTCAACGCGCACGGACACGCGTTCCAGAGCCTGCTGCGAGGGTTCGCGGCCGATCGCCCGTTCCCGTCGTGGCGGGATGAGGTTCTCTATCCCTTCTCGGAGAGGCTGGATGGGGACGCCGTCTATACGGGGGCTCTCTTCGCGTTCGCGGAGTCGCTGCTCGCCGGCGCGACGACGACCGTCGACTTCTTCTACCTGAACGACGGCGACAACGAGAATGCCGGACGCGTCGTCCGGGCAGCGCAGGAAATCGGCATCGGGCTGGTGCTGGCGCGTACGTTCTACGACGAGGACGCACCCACTTCCGCTCCGAAGCGGTACCGCGAAGACCCGGTCGATGCTGCGGCGCGCTGCCGCGATCTGCACGCCCGGCACGCGGCCGATCCGTTGATCGACGTGCACCCGGCCCCCCATTCGCTGCACGCGGCCTCGCCGGAGACGATCCGGATGGCGCTGGATCTGGCACGCGACCTCGACGTCCCCTGTCACCTCCATCTGGCCGAAGCGTCGTACGAGCGCGATCAGGTCGTCGAGCGGTACCTCACGACGCCGGTTCGGTTGCTGGAGCGCGAGGGCCTGTTGGATGAGCGGCTGGTCGCGATCCACGCCGTTTGGCTCGACGAAGGCGAGATGGATCTACTTGCGGGGCACGACGTTGGTGTCGTGCACTGCCCGGGAGCGAACGCCTTCCTCGGCGACGGGATCGCGCCGGTGCCCGAGTTGCTGCGGCGCGGCGTGCGGGTTGCGCTCGGGCCGGATGGAGGTTGCGCGAACGACCGTCAGAGCGTGTTCGACGAGATGCGGATGGCATCGCTCGCCGCCAAGGCGCGCCTAGTGGATGGGGGAGCACTGGACGCACCCACGGCGTTCGACATGGGCACCAGGGCGGGAGCCGACCTGCTCCGCCAGCCGGTAGGAGTCCTGGAAGCGGGCCGGCGCGCCGATCTCGTAGCGCTCGACCTCGACGACCTCTCTCTGCACCCGCTCCCGATGTTGGAGCGCAACGTCGTGCACTCGATGCAGGCAACCGCGGTGAAGCGAGTCATGGTCGCCGGCGAGGTCGTCGTCGAGGACGGCTGTCTGACCCGGATCGCCATGGACGAGATCCGCCGCCGCGTCACCGAGACAACCTCGGGCTGGAAGCGCCCGTGAGCCTGCACCGAGCGCAGGCGTGGCGCGTCCGTTCCGGATAGCGGAACGCGGGCGCCGAAGCTGCCGTCGGCCGCGTTCATGGCGAGGCTAATCGCGGGCGCGGGGCGCGATCGGCAGCCTCAGGTCGTGTTTGCGTGCAACCCTTATCGCCTTCGAGTAGCCGGCGTCGGCGTGACGCATGACGCCGGAGCCCGGGTCGGTCTCGAGCACCCGTTCGAGCCGGTCGCGCGCGTCGGCGGAGCCGTCGGCGACCACGACCATGCCGGCGTGGATCGAATAGCCGATGCCGACCCCGCCCCCATGGTGCACCGACACCCAGTGCGCGCCGGCCGACGCGTTGAGCAGGGCGTTGAGGATCGGCCAGTCGGCGATCGCGTCGGAGCCGTCGATCATGCCCTCGGTCTCCCGGTTGGGCGACGCCACCGAGCCCGAGTCGAGATGGTCGCGGCCGATGACGATGGGGGCCTTCACCTTCCCGGCGGCGACGAGCTCGTTGAATGCCAGGCCCGCCTTCGCCCGCGCCCCGTAGCCGAGCCAGCAGATGCGCGCCGGAAGCCCCTGGAACGCGACGCGTTCCTGCGCCATGGGGATCCAGCGGTGGAGGCGCTCGTCGTGGGGGAACAGGTCGAGGATGGCTCGATCGGTCTCGGCGATGTCGGCGGGGTCGCCGGACAGGGCCGCCCACCGGAAGGGACCCTTGCCCTCGCAGAAGAGGGGGCGCACGTACTGAGGGACGAAACCGGGGATGTCGAACGCGTCCGTCACGCCGGCCTTCTCCGCCTGAGCCCGGATGTTGTTGCCGTAGTCCACGCACACGGCTCCCTTGCGCCCGAAGTCGAGCCACGCGTCCACGTGTTGCGCGATCGACTCGAGCGATCGCTTCACGTACGTCTCTCCGTCGGAGCGGCGGAGCTCGAGTGCATCCTCGAGGGTCATGCCGCCGGGCACGTAGCCGTCGAGCAGGTCGTGGGCCGAGGTCTGGTCGGTCATGGCGTCGGGCCGGAAGCCGCGTTCCAACAGCGCCGGGTGCACCTCGGCGGCGTTTCCCACCAGGCCGATCGACTCGGCCCGGCCCCCGTCGCGCGCGGCCTCCGCCCACGCCACGGCCTCGTCGACGTCATCGGTCGAGCGATCGAGGTAGCGGGTGTCGAGCCGGCGCTGGATGCGAGCCGGATCCACCTCGACGCACAGCGCCACGCCGTCGTTCATGGTGATCGCGAGCGGCTGCGCGCCGCCCATGCCCCCGAGGCCGGCGGTCAACACGATCCTGCCCTTCAGGGTGCCGCCGAAGCTCCGGGCCGCCATCTCGGCGAACGTCTCGAACGTGCCCTGCAGGATCCCCTGGGTCCCGATGTAGATCCACGACCCGGCCGTCATCTGGCCGTACATCGTGAGGCCCTCGGCTTCGAGGTGATGGAACTCATCCCAGTTCGCCCACGCCGGAACCAGCATGGAGTTCGAGATGAGCACGCGGGGAGCGCGCTCGTGCGTGCGGAAGACGCCCACCGGCTTGCCCGACTGCACCAGGAGAGTCTCGTCGCCGGCCAGGTCCTTCAGCGCCGCGACGATCGCGTGGAAGGCCTCCCAGCTCCGAGCGGCCCGGCCCGAGCCTCCGTAGACGACCAGGTCCTCGGGGCGCTCGGCGACCTCGGGATCGAGGTTGTTCATCAGCATCCGCAGGGCCGCTTCCTGCGGCCAGCCCTTGCAGCTGAGGTCGCTCCCTCGAGGCGCCCTTATCTCCATGCCGCCCATCCTAGGATGGCGCCCCATGAGCCCCGCCCCCGAGCCCACGGACTACTCGCACGTCCCGCTGTGGAAGAAGCTCGGGGTGAAGGACGGCTCCCGGGTCGCGGTCGTCAACGAGCCGGACGGTTGGGCGCTCGAGGTGCCGGCGGGCGTTCGGCTGCTCCAGCGGGCGTCCGAGCGGCTCGACGTGATCCTGTTCTTCAGCCGCACCGAGAGGCACCTCCGGCGGCGCTTCGGCGTGCTGGCCGGTTACCTCGAGCCGGCGGGAGGGCTCTGGGTGGCCTACCCGAAGAAGTCGTCCGACCTCGAGACCGACCTAACCTTCGAGACGGTTCAAGCGGTCGGCCTCGACGGGGGCCTGGTCGACAACAAGAGCGTCGCGATCGACGACGACTGGTCCGGGGTCCGCTTCGTGTCCCGCCTGAAGGACCGCTCCCGCTGAGCGTGCCGACTACAACAGACCCTGCGCCGGGCGCTCGCCCTGTTGCACTCGGGCCGGCCCGCGGCGGCCCGCGGCGGCGAGCGTGCCGACTACAACAAATCCTTCGCGGGGCGCTCGTCCTGTTGCACTCGGCGGGGGGGTGGGGGGTTTCGCGCTCTAATCCAACCGGCCCTTCCAGCGAAGGACTAGCATCGCGCGACCCCGTTGGATCAGGAGGATGTGCGTGAGGGAAACCACCCCGGAGATCGAGTTGATCGCTCGCCCCTCGATCGATCTGGACGCGCTCGAACGCTACCTGAAGACGGTCGGAGGCGAGTCGTGGCTACAGATGCGGCGCGAGCAGGAAGACGGACTCAACCCCGGGCAGCTCCTCGTGGAGGCGGCCGGCCGAGCCTGTTATCGCTCCTGGACGGAGGGGCTCAATCCGAACGTGACGAAGATCCGAAGGGACCAACAGCAGTACTTCCTGAACATCCTGCGTTCGGGGCACGGGTCCGTGCTCGAGCACGCCAACTACACGTTCATCCTGTACGACGTCAGCCGGATATTCACGCACGAGCTGGTTCGCCATCGGGCAGGTTCGGCGTTCAGCCAGGAGAGCCTGAGGTTCGTCCGTCTCAACGAGATCCCCTTCCGGATCCCTGAGTCCCTGGAGCCCTTGCGGCCACAGGTGCTTTCGATACTCGAAACGCTGGAGGAGTTCCAGATCGCAGCTGCGGAGGGGTTCGGGCTCGACGAGGAAGGCGTCTCGTTCCACGACAAGAAGGAGCTCACGTCTGCCCTGCGGCGTCTGGCTCCCGAAGGGCTCTCGACGATGATCTTCTGGACGGCCAACGTTCGCACGCTACGGCACACGATCTCCGCCCGGACCCATCCCGGAGCGGAAGAGGAGATCCGCTTCGTCTTCAACAAGATCGGTGAGATCATGCGCGCCGAGGCCCCCTACCTGTTCGGGGACTTCCAGGTGACGCCCGATGGAGCCTGGGTGACGGAATACCCGAAGGTCTGACTCTGGGTTTAGTTTCCCCGGCATGCTGACCCTCGCCGAAGCCTTCAGCTTCAACCCGCTCGGGTGGGAGATCGTGTCCCGCATCCCGATCGGGCCCGGCATCTCGCCGCACGGGATCGGCATAGCCGTGGGTTACCTGGTAGGCGCCCAGCTGATGGTCCGCCGTGCCCGCGGGCGCGACGGTTCCCCCGACGAGGCCGACATCTGGAACACGCTTTTCTGGGCGTTGCTGGGCGCGATCGTCGGCGCACGCGTTGGCTACGTGCTCGGCCACGTTCCCGAGGTCACCGACAACGGCAGCGACTGGCTGGGGCTGTTCCGGGTGTGGGAGGGGGGCATCTCGTTGATCGGCGGGATCACCGGGGCGGTGCTCTTCGGCCTCCCCTACATGGTCCGGCACCGGATGGGCGTGTGGCGCACGCTCGATCTGGCGGTGCCGGGCCTGGCGCTGGGGATCGTCATCGGACGGATCGGCGACCTCGTCATCGGCGATCACCTCGGTAAGCCGACCGACTTCCTGCTGGGGTGGAAGTGCCTCGGGGACGTCACGGGGAACCGGTCCCCCACGAGCGAGGCCTTCTACCGCGAGGCGCTCGAGCGCGGGGACCCTCCCAGCCTCGGCTGCTTCGACCTGACGCTGCACCAGACCGCCCTGTACGACCTGTTCTCGACCTTGCTGCTGCTGGGCGTGCTCCTGTGGTTGGGGCGCAAGGCCCGCAACCTCGGCTTCCTGACGCTGGTCTTCGTGATCTGGTACGGGGCGATGCGGGTCATCACCGACTTCCTGCGGGTCGATAGGCGCTATCTGGGCCTGACCGGCAGCCAGCTGATGACCCTTGCGGTGGGCCTGCTCGCCCTCTACCTGCTGGCTCGGTACCGGGGAGCGCCCCCCAGGGCCCGAAGGGGACCGCCCAAGGAGGCCGAGAGGCCGCCGGCGCCGCCTCGTCGCGATGGGTCGACCGAGGACGGAACCGACGGGCCGGACGGGGGCACGCCCGGGGCCGAGGACGTGGGACCGGGCCCGGTCCGGCTCCCGGACCCTCCCCAGTAACCATCCAGGAACTTCCAGGCGGGCGGCGTAAACACGGCGCCCTAGGCGTAGGCGTGGCAGGATATGCGCTAGCCCGTGAGCCATCGGTCGGAAGGAGTGTTCCAGCATGGCAGACACGTACAACGGCTACTGCGTGAAGTGCCGCGAGAAGCGGGACTTCGAGGGCGAGGTCGTCACCCTGCCGAACGGCAGCCGGGCGGCACAGGGCCTCTGCCCCGTGTGCGGAACGAAGATGACCCGCATGCTTCCCAAGAACGCGTAGAGCTCGGTTCCCTGGAGGTCCAGGCCGCCCCACGGTGGGGCGGCCTTTTCGTTCGCTAGGAGGGCTCGATGACAGAGCCAGGCGTCTTGATCGAGCGCGACGGCGACGTCGCCACCGTGACGATCGATCGCCCCGACAGGGCGAATGCGCTCGACTCGCAGGCGGCCTCCGGCATCGCCGGGGCGATCGAGGCGGCCTCCGGCGCACGGGCGATCATCCTCACGGGATCGGGCCGGGCGTTCTGTGCCGGCGGAGACCTCGACGAGATCGAGCGCTGGAGCGTGATGAAGCCGGAGGACGTGGGGGCCGAGCTGTACGGCTCGTTCCAATCGATGATCCGTGCGGTACGAGCGAGCGAAGCGGTCGTCGTGGCCGCCATCAACGGCGCGGCGGTCGGCGCCGGCATGGACCTCGCGCTCGCGTGCGATCTTCGGGTCGCCGCGCGTTCCGCCAAGCTGGGCCAGGTCTGGGTGGGGCTCGGCCTGATCCCGGGGACCGGCGGCGCCTACCTGACGCTAGCGCTGGCGGGTCCGACCCGCGCCGCCGAGTTGCTGCTCACCGGGGAGATCCTCTCGGCCGACGACGCGCTCGAGTGCGGGCTCGTGAACGAGATCGTGCCCGACGAGGAGCTCATGGATCGGGCCCGCGCTCTCGTCGCCCGGGTGCTCCGACACCCACGCGACGGCGTGATCGCCAACAAGCGGGCGATCGTGGCGGCGTCGCGGGACGCCGTGGAGGCGGCACTCGCCCACGCCGCAGCGATCCAGCCCCTTCGGTTCACGTCGGATGAGTTCCGCCGGGCGGTTGCGGCGGCCAAACGACGACGCTCGGCTCGACCTAGTTAGTCGGCCGCCTCGCCCCGGGCCTCGGGATCGGGCGTCTGTGCCGTCGTGTGCGCCCAGGCGGGGCAGATCGTCTGGTGGGGGCAGGTCATGCAGAAGGGCGATGGCCGGGTGCGCCAGTCATCGTTGTCCACCGCTCGTTTGATCGCACGAGCGAGTGCCTGCATCTGCAGTTCGAATGCGACGAGCATCTGCTTGGTCGGGTTGAAGGTCAGGATCGCGGGGTCCGACAGGTACATCAGCCTGATCTCGGCGGGCACGACCTGGAACGCACGCCAGCACACGAGGGCGTAGAAGCGCAGGCCGAACGAGGCCGCGTATTCGCGTGACTCACCCGGGACCCGGCCGGTCTTGTAGTCGGTGAGGACCCAGGAGCCATCGGGCTGGACCTCGATGCGATCGATGCGACCGCGCAGGTGCATGTCCGTGAGCTCGTACTCGACCCACCACTCGAGGCGGCTCGCCTCCAGCGATCGAGGATCCTCCAGGCGGAAGTAGTTGCGCAGCAGGGTGCGGTTGTCTCCCAGCCATTCTTCCTCGCTCCTCAGGCCCAAGCCGTCGGGCCGGAACTCGGGGTTCTGCCTGACCCCTTCCCACAGGGCCACCAGAAGCTCGTCGGCATGCTCCGGGCTGCGGTGCTCCGGGGCCTCGGAGAAGAGCCTCTCCAGGACGGCATGCACGAGCGAGCCACGTGCGGCGGCCGCGGAGGTCGGCTCTTCCAGCCGGTCGATCGAACGGAACTTGAACAGCTGGGGACAGCTCTTGAAGTCCGTAGCGCTGCTGGGAGAGAGCTTGAGGAGAGGCTTCTCCATGGCTTGACCCTAGGTGGGTAGGCGGTTGCACGGGCGGATTTCGCGCCAGTTCCTGGGGGGCCGCACCGCTCGCTCGGCGCGCCGGCTCGTCCCGACGAGATCCCGGTTGGCGCCCGCCCGGCGGCCTATCCCCCGATCGTGCGGGCGATGGCATCGATGATGTCGGACAGGTCCACGCCGAGGACGCCGAGGGCCACCGTGATGACCACGGCTATCAATATCACCAGGAGCCCGTATTCGACCGCGCTGGTGCCCCGCTCGTCGAGGGAGCGCGGTGGCAGAGGTGTGCGCCTGGGGGGCCTGGTCATCTCGAGTCCTTCCGGCGACGACGCTGCGTCGCCCCGCTAGATGAATCGGCTACGCAGAGAAGTCGCTGAACGGCTGGAGGATGGGGAGTTCTACGTATCGGAGCGCGCCTACGCAGAACTCTTTAGCGGGGCGCGCCTGTAGGGGGGAACGTACGGTGCCGATGCATAAGAGGGGCGCGCATCGCCTCTCGATCACCCATGGCGGAGGCTTGGATCTCGTAGATGATCTTCAGACCGGTTCGGAAGTTGGGTCTCCTGACGAAGTTCGCCATCCTCGGAGCCATCCCGACGCTCATCCTGAGCGTGATGCTCGGGAAGACGTTGCAAGCCAGCATCTCTCACCGGGCGAGGGAGCATGCCCGTGACGAAGCGGTTCTCTTCTCCCACCTGGCCGTCGAGCCACTCATCTCCGAGGCCGGAGTCGCCTCGACCCTGAGCGCTACGGAAGCCTCGAAGGTGCGCTCCGTGATGGCTCGAGACGGCGGGCGATCCGGCGTCACCGGCGTGCGGATCTGGCGCCGCGACGGCGAGCTCGCCTTCACGTCCGGCCGGGTCCGCCACGAGAGGCCGGTGCACGACTCCGCGGCTCTGGGAAGCGCCTTCGCCGGACGCTCCGGTTGGTCGCTCGTGGGATCCGGTGCGGCCGATCTCCATGTCTTCGTACCGCTCCGGCTGGGTCAAGCCGATCAGGTCGATGCGGTGCTCGAGGTCTCCATGCCTTACGCGCCTATCGCGGAGAGGATCAACGAGGAGAGCACCGAGCTTCTCCTCATCCTCCTCGCCGGGCTCACGCTTCTGTACGCGGCTCTCTTCCGCATCGTGGCAGGTGCTTCGAACAAGCTGCGTCAACAGGTTGCCGAGAACGAGCACCAGGCGTTGCACGATGCGCTCACGGGCCTGCCCAACCGCACCTTGTTCCGAGACCGCGTCGAGCAGGCGATCCTTGCCGCACGACGCGGAGAAGCACATCTCGCCGTGATGCTCATGGATCTCGACAGGTTCAAAGAGATCAATGACACGCTGGGCCACCACAACGGTGACTTCCTGTTGCAGCAGATAGGTCCGCGCCTGCGTCACTGTCTCCGCGAGAGCGACACGATCGCGCGTCTCGGGGGTGACGAATTCGCCCTGCTCCTCCCGAACCTGCAGGATCCGGCGAGCGCGACGCGGGTCGCCGAGAAGATCCGGAGTGCTCTTTCTCGCCCCTTCGTCCTCGAGGGTCTCACCTTGAGCGTGGAAGGAAGCATAGGCATCGCCTTCCATCCCGATCATGGAACCGACGTGGACGCTCTCCTGCAACGGGCCGACGTCGCGATGTACGTGGCCAAGGAGACGCACAACGGTCACGAGGTCTACGCCACGGAGGATGATCAGTACAGCCCGAGCCGTCTCTCCTTGGTCGGGGACCTTCGCCGTGCCGTCGGTTCCGGGGAACTGCTCGTTTACTACCAGCCGAAGGTCGACCTCGCTTCCGGTGAGATAGACGGCGTCGAAGCATTGGTCAGATGGAAGCATCCAGAACGCGGTCTCCTGGCACCGGACGAGTTCATCCCGTTGGCAGAACACACCGAGCTCATCAAGCCGTTGACCTACGAGATCATCGGCACCGCCTTCAAGCAGTGTCGATCGTGGCACGACCGCGGTCACGATCTCTCGATCGCCGTGAACCTCTCGGTCCGTAGTCTCTTGGATCTACAGTTCCCGGACGATGTCGCGCGTCTGCTTGAAGAGCACAACGTGCGACCCGGATGGATCACGTTCGAGATCACCGAATCGACCCTCATGGCAGACACATGGCGGGCGATGGCGGTTCTCAAGCGCCTGAGCGCGATGGGTATCGGTCTCTCGATCGACGACTACGGTTCGGGTTACTCCTCGCTCTCCTACGTGAAGCGTCTGCCAATCTCCGAGATCAAGATAGACAAATCCTTCGTCATGAACATGGACCGCGACGAGAACGACGCCGTCATCGTGCGTTCGACCATCGATCTCGGGCGGAACCTGGGACTCAACGTGGTCGCCGAGGGTGTGGAGACCGAGGAGGTCTGGAAGAAGCTCGCGGCGCTCGGTTGCAACATGGCGCAGGGTCACTACCTCAGCGAGCCGGTGCCGGCCGACGAGATCACCCAGCGCGGTGGCGCGCGCTTGCTTCCCGATCGCAGCCCGTCGGATCTACCTGGGGCATCCGTGGGGCATCGTGATGCGCTAGCCGGTCTATAGTTCCCGCCGTGGCAACGGCGAAGGTCAACGGCATCAAGCTCTACTACGAGGACACCGGTTCGGGCGACAAGACGATCCTTCTGGTACATGGGTTCCCCCTCGGCCGGAGGTTGTGGGAGGGACAGATCGAAGCGCTCCGGAACGGCTACCGGATCGTCGCACCCGACCTGCGTGGCTACGGTGACTCGGACGTCCCGGACGACATCGACTCGTATTCGCTCGAGGTCTACGCAGACGATCTGGCTGCCCTCCTGGACGAGCTCGGCATCGAGAAGGTGGTCTACGTCGGACTGTCGATGGGCGGTTACCTCGCGTTCCCCTTCCTGCGCAAGTACGGCGACAGGGTCGAGGCGCTGGTGCTGGCCGACGCTCGGGCCGAGGCCGACCCGCCGGAGGGCGTCGAGAAGCGCAGCGCCCAGCAGGAACAGATCCGCACGGAGGGGACCGGCGGCCTGGTTGAAGCCCTCCCCAGAGCACTACTGTCGAAGACGACATGGGATCAGAAGCCGGACGTCGTCGAGCGCGCCAAGGCCCTGATGAAGCACCCGGACAACGGTTGGCTTGGCTCGCTGCAAGCCATGAAGACGCGCCCCGACTCGAGCGACCAGCTCACGTCGATCAACGTCCCGACGCTCATCATCGTGGGGGAGGAAGACGGCATCACGCCACCGGACGCGGCTCGCAAGATGCACGAGCACATCGGCGGCTCGCGCCTGGTCGTGATCCCGGATGCGGGCCACCTGTCGAACCTCGAATCCCCCGACGCCTTCAACGGCGCCCTGGCCGACTTCCTGGGCAGCCTCTAGGCCCTTCCACTCTAGCCGGGTCCCGGATCGGGACTCTCCTCGAAAAGAAGCCTAGGACTCGGACCGGACCAGGCCCAGGTGGCGCTCGCCCGCCGCCTTCACGGCGCACGGGACCGAGATGCTGAAGGTGGTTCCCCGCGACGAGGAAGCGAGGTCGATCCGGCCGTTCATCGCCGAGATCAACTGGCTCACGACATAGAGCCCCAGGCCGACGCCCTCTCGCCCGGCAGCGGTTTCCTCGATGCGGCTGAATGCCTCGAAGAGCTGATCCCGTTTCTCCATCGGGATACCGGGCCCGTTGTCCTCGATCTTGATGACGATGCCGTTGTCGACCGACCGCGCGGTGACGGCCACCTTCGAACGAATCGGCGTGTACTTGTAGGCGTTCTCGACGAGGTTGCGAACGATCTGGCCGATACGCGACGCGTCGACCTCGGCCGTTATGGGCTCCACGAAGACGTGCAGCTGGTGCTCCTCGCGCTTGGCTGCGGCGGCCTCCAACGCTTGGTGAAGGCACGGTTCCAGATCGGTCCACTCCGGCGCCAGGTGCAACTGGCCGGACTGGAGTTGCGAGGTGAGGGTCAGGTCGTCGACCAGCCGGGCCAACGTATGGGCCTGGGTGTTCACCATCTCAAGGAGGCGGTCGCGCTGTTCGGTCGAAAGACGGTCCATCCGGCGCTGAACGGTGGTGACCCCGGTGATGACCGCGGTGAGGGGCCCTCGTATCTCATGCGACGTCACGGCCAGGAAACGGTCCTTCAGCCGATCGACCTCGGCCAGCTTGAGGCTCTGACCTTGGAATGCCTGGCGTTGTGAGTACCAGCTCTCCGCCATGGAACCGGAGATCGCTGCGAAGAGCGCCGCGATACCCACGACGAAGATGTAGCTGGGGATGTCGAAAGACGCATCGCTCAGGTGGGCAACCCGAGCCGCCTGCGGGATATAGAAAGCGGCCACGAGCGCCGTGCCGGCCATCGCCCCGCGCATCCGGAAGCGAAGCGCTCCCTCGAGGGGGACGAGGAAGAGGGTGGCCCACACCATGTAGGGCACCTGGGCCGCGGCGTTCCAGACGGAGGCGGCGATGATGCAGAAATCGAAGACGAACGCCGCTACCGAAAGGGTGCGGTAACCCGCCTCGTCCAGGGTGCGACGCAGGATCAGGGCGATCGCCCCGTTGCCGAGCGCGAGTAGACCTACGAGGGCCCAGGAGAGCGCGTCGCTCGTCCCCCCGGCCGGCTCGATGGCGAGTTCGATAAGTCCGAGCGCTACGCCGAGCCAGCGGATGTAGATCATCCATTGCTCGAGGCGGCGCAAGCTCCCGAGTCCGGTCATCCTTTCTCTATCGGCACCCCGCCATGGTAACTAAGGCCCCCTTGGGCCCATCCCCGCATGCCAAAGGAAAAGGGCCCCGCTCCGCGGGACCCTTTGTCCGGTTCGCTTGGTCTGGGCGCTTACGCGGCCCGGCTAAGCGAGGTCTCCTTGCGGTGGCCGATGACCTCCGCGACGTGCTCGAACACCTGCGGCACGGCATAACCGGCGCCGGCGAGCATGATGCCGGTTCCGACGTAACCGAGCTGCTCCGAGCGGACGTCGACGCCCCACTGCGCGAAGAGCGAGAAGTCCAGCACCCAGGCGACGGCTACACCGAGGGCGATCGTCAGAAGCGTGTGGATCTTCGAAAGGTCCACGTACTCGCTGAGCATGTCGATCACCTTGAACGAACCGACTCCGAGCAGTACCACGATTGCGAACTCGTACACCTCAACCTCCCAAGAGGCTTGTGGACGGCCATTCCGTCCTTTCCGTGACCTTTGGACGCTGGGGGAGCCCCCCGAGTTACCGGCTGGGGCGACAGGAAATGTCTGGGGGAAACCGAGGACCGGGGCGCGTGCGGGGGGACGGCGGGACTTACGTAGGAGAGATTTAGCTCCGAATGACTATTCATCCGGACTGGGTCATTGACGAAAGTTGCGGTAGGGCGGGGGTCCTAGTCGCATTCGCCGCCGCAGCCGTCCGACGCCCTGCCCGAGCGTCGGAGACTCCCGCCCTTTTCTTTCGCCGCTACTCGGCTTCCGTTGCGAGACCATCCTCGACGACCGGGAAACGAACGCGTGCGACCTCTCGCTCGTCCAGGCTGAAGATGCATTCGTAATCGTCGGCGCCGTATTCGATCTCCAGATCGTTCACCTCGTCCTCGAGTTTCTCTATGTGATTCTTGGTGGCCATATGGATCTCGCGCGGCGCGCTCTCGTAGACCACGCGGCCCCCAGGAGTGACGAGCTTCCATCGTTCGGTGAAGGTGCCGTGATCGTTCGACCACGCACGCAGGATCAGGAAGGCCGCGGCGCGACCCGGTTCGCTCGGGATCTCGACGACGTTCTCGAGACCCGGATGAACGCGACCGCCTCGGATCATGTAGAGCTTGCGGTCGATCACCTTGGCGTACCGAAGTCGTGCGCCCATCAGTCTCCTTCCCTCGGCCCGTACGTCTTGATCGTCACGCCACGATCGATCAAGACCTTCTGGGCATCATCCGATCCCAGCGCTTGTACCGGCGCGATGACACCTCTCTCGTCGAAGCCGGCTTCGAGGAAACGTTTCGCTCCTGCGGTCAACGTGTGCGCGGTGAGTCCGTACACATCGGCGCCCTGCAGCGAGACGTTACGCCACCACCGACCCGAACGCGCCTCCGCGAGGATGGTGAAACGGGCCCTTTCACGCTGGCTCTCTGCCGGTCCGTCGCCCCGCCGGTCCACGAGGGAGCGGAGAGCGCCGCGCAGCTCGTCGTTCCTCGATACGGCGCGGAGAAGGGGAGCCGACGCGCGTAGAGCGGTGCGCATGCCACGGGCGACGGTCACATACGTCCCGAAGTTCTTGGGGGACAGATGGAGGGGCGCGAGCTGGGTTTCTCCGAGCGCCATGGAGATCCCCATACGAGGCCCAAGCGGCGCCGGCATCGGAGCCCAACGCGCCAGCTCCCCCGGCTCGACGCGCCGAGGCGCGCCGTCGGAGATGAATCTGGCCGGCGCGGCGATGATCGCCAGCGAGGACTCGACCGTGCCCGCGGAACCGTAGCGTGGGAGCGCGTAGGTGAGAACGAGATCGGGTTCTTCCATCCCGTCCGTAGCGAGGGTCCCCGCGGTGTCGGCGACGACTTCATCGAAGCCCAACGCGGGCGCCATCGCTATGCCAGCCTCGCGCGCTCGCGCATCGTAGTTATCGATCAGCCTCCGGATGAAGATCGACTCTCCCGAGGAATCTATGTAGTGCACGCGGGCTCGGACCGCGGCTTCGGCGGCGGCGTCACCGAGCTCGACGAACGGCCCCACACAGGTGATCAAGACCTTCACGTCGGTCAGGGCCTGGGTCAGCGCTTCGATATCGTCCGCCGAAACGATCCGGACGTCGGGGCCCCCGATCGTCGCGGCCAGGACGTCCAGCTTGGTGCGGTTGCGCCCGGCGATCGCGAAGTCGACGCCCAGTTCGGCCAGGACCTCAGCGGTGAGCCTCCCCGTATACCCCGTTGCGCCGAACAACAGGACGTCTGGCATCCGGCAACCTTAACGGGGTCGGACCGCAACCCGCAGCGGTCCGCGCCGTGCCGGCGGAGCATTAGGTTCTGGCGCCATGAACCAGAGGGTCGGAGCAACCAGGATCCACCTGGTGCGTCACGGGAAGGTGGAGAACCCGATGGGCATCATCTACGGCCGCCTGCCCGGTTATCACCTGTCCGAGCTCGGCAAGCAGCAGGCGAGGGCGGCCGCCGACCACCTGGAGACAGAGCCGATCGGAGCGTTGTGGTCGAGCCCCATGGAAAGAGCTCAAGAGACCGCGGAGATCATCAACGCGCCCCACGGGCTCGAGATCGTCACCGACGAGCGTCTGACCGAGAGCCACAATAGTTTCGAGGGTGTTCGACGGACGTGGAGAGGCATCCTCTTCGGTCATCCGTTGAAGTGGTGGCATCTTCGTAACCCCATGCGTCCGTCGTGGGGCGAGACGTTCACCCAGGTGAAGGAACGCATGCTCGAGGCGATCTGGGAGGGAGCAGAGGCCGCCGGAGACAAGGGGTTGGTGGTGGTCAGCCATCAGACTCCGGTCCTGATCGCACGGCTCGCGCTGTCGAAACGGCGCGTGCCTCCATGGCTGGCGTTCACGCCCTGCCATACGGGATCGGTCACGACGCTGGAGATGGATGCGGACCGTCGCCTGCTGCGAGCGAGTTACTTCAGACCGCCGGACGAGCTCCAGCCTGAGGCGGACTAGGCGGCTGGGGATCCTCGGCCTCGAGCGGCTCTCCGTTCGGACCGTCGGTCGTGTCCAGGAGGGGCGTGGAGCAGACGGGACAGACCGGGGTGTCGCCCTCGCTTATGTAGACGGTGCGCCGGCACGAGGGGCAGAAAGCGGTGATGGCCATGGTGGCACGTTAGCCTCCTTTGCTGTTTCTCGCACCCTGTTGAGAGGAGATTTTCCGCTCCGTGACCGACACCTACGACGCGGTCGTGATCGGGGCGGGCCACAACGGCCTGGTCTGTGCGGCCTATCTGGCCCGATCCGGGCTGCGGACACTCGTCCTCGACGCCGGCGACCGGATCGGGGGGGCCTGCGTGACGGAGTCGCCGTGGCCGGGTTACCGCATCTCCACGGCGTGCCATACCGTCGCCAACTTCGGGCCTCAGATCGTCCGGGACCTGCGGCTGGATCTCCCTCTGGTGCGCCGGGATCCTCACCACTTCTCGCCGGCGCCGGGCGGTGGCGGGATCACGTGGTGGCAGGACGTCGAGAGATCGAAGGAGGAGATCGCTCACTTCTCCCGAGATGATGCCGACGGCTACTACCGCATGATGGAACTCTTCGACACCGCGGCGAAACATATGCGTACTCTGCTCGGCTACCCGGCGACGAAGCGACAGGTCATGAGAGCGTTGCGACTGTCCGGCATCGAGAAGCTCTACCGCAAGGTGATCGGTCGTTCGGTGGCCGACGCGTGTCGCGAGTTCCTCGAGTCCGACATCGTGCAAGGCGCGGTGGCCTCGAGCGGCGTCGTCGGTTCGAGCGCGGGGCCCGAGACGGCCGGTACCTCTTACATGCTGCTCCAGAGCCGGCTCGGAACGACGGGTTCAGCCGGTGTGCGCGGAGGTCTCGGCACGCTAACCGAGTTGCTCGCCGACGCGGTTCGATCCGCGGGTGGCGAGATCCGGACGGGGGCCGAGGTCGGATCCGTGAAGCTGGCCGGGAGGCGCGCTGCAGGTGTCGTACTGACGAACGGAGATGAGTTCGACGCGGATGTCGTTTGCTCCTCTGCGGACCCGAAACGCACCGTCTCTTTCGTTCCACCAGAGGCGTTCATCAAGGAGTTCATCGAGGATGTGTCATTGCTGCCGACAGACGGAGCCGTCGCCAAGGTGAACTGCGCGCTGGGCGTGCTCCCGCGCTTCGCCGGCGTGGAGGGCGACGACGTTCACCGATCGAGCATCACGGTTGCTCCATCCATCGGCTATCTGGAGGCATCGTGCCGCGCCGCGGCCGGGGGACGGGTACCCGAGGAGCTCCTGTGTAAGGTCGTGTTCGAATCGGTCGGAGACCCGACGATGGCACCCGACGGTAAGCACACGATGTCTGTGGTGGCTCAGTACGTTCCCTCCGACGGCGACGATAGGGACGCGGTCGGTGACGCCGTGCTGGCAACGCTCGAACGCTACGCCCGCGGCCTATCGCGGACGGTCGAGCACCGACAGGTCCTCCTCCCCCGGGATCTGGAGGAACGCTTCGGGATGACGGGCGGGCACATCTATCACGGCGAGATGCTGCCGGACTGGCTGTTCGACAACCGTCCGGCCAACGGCTGGAACCGATACCGCACACCCTTGCCCGGCTTGTACTTCTGCGGAGCCGGCAGCCATCCCGGAGGCGGCGTCTCGGGGATGCCCGGTCGCAACGCCGCCCGGGCCGTTCTCGCGGACCGCGTCGCGGCAGGTACACATGTGCCCGGCTCGGCTCCGGGTCGCGCGGCCGTTTGAAGGTCTTGCACCCGGGTAGGTACTTCGGTTAGCAGAGTAAGCACGCTTGAGGGCATGCTGGATTGGAGGTGAGATCCACCATGGGTCTAGGAGCGAGTCTCTTCCTCATCGCGATCGGCGCCATCTTGGCGTTCGCCGTTGATGTGACCACCGAGGGCTTCAACCTGAGCACGATCGGGATCATCCTCATGATCGTTGGAGCGCTCGGACTAGTGCTCTCCATGATCTTCTGGAGCAGCTGGGGTGGTCCGGGCAACCGCGGCAACACGACGGTCGTCGAGCGCGAACGCGACATCGTCTAGACGATCCCCACCGCATGATGAGAAGGACCGCCTGAGGGCGGTCCTTCTCGCGCGCGACTGGTTCAGGCGTTGTTCGCCATCAGGCGAAGGATCTTGTTCTCGATCTCGACGGCCCGGGACTTGCTGAGGCCGCTCGACATGATGGAGAACTCGGCCCACGTCTGCCGGCCTTTCAGATACACGTAACCCGACAAGGTGGAGATGCCTTGCAACGTCCCGGTCTTGACCCGCACGCGGATGCCCTTGAGTGGACGGTTCTGCATCGTGCCTTGTCCGCCGGCCGCGAGACCGCGCCGGAATGCCGCGCCCCACGGCCGCTTCTCGGCGACACGAAGCAGTCGAGCCATGCCGGCGGTGGATATCCGGTTGCCGTAGGACAACCCGGAGGAGTCATAGGCGGTTACGTCGACTCCGTGCTTTCGGGCCCAGGCGGTGATCGCTCTCGCGCCTTTGTCTATCGTACCCAGAGGCCCAAAGCGCGCCGCTCCCAACCGTTTCCCCAGCATCTCGGCGAAGAAGTTGTGCGAACGGCGGTTCGTGTAGGAAACGATCTGTTGCAGGGGAGCGGACGACAGCTGTCCGACGGGGGCCAGGTCCTCCGGTGCGAGACCGGCGCCGGGCTTGCCGGTCACTTCGATACCCTTGTACTTGAGACGTTTCGTGAACGCCGCCGCGGCGCGCCTCTCCGGCCTGTACACGGGATTGCCGTTGGACTTCAGATTGCCGTTGACGGCGAGAGCGGTGGGCATCGCGACGTGATCGCGCGGGAAACTGGACTTCCATCCGTACGCCCACCAGTCGTGATCGAAGTACTCGATGCTGCCCATCACGCGCCCTTCGATCTTACGGATGCCCATCCGGCGGACGGCCGCGGCCAGATCGCGAAGGTGAGTGGGAGCGAACGGCATCGTGGTTCCGTACGTTTTGTTCCCAGCGAGGGTCGGGTCGCCACGGCCGATCAACCACAGGTTGCCCTTGTAGGTCTCGGTCGGCAACGCCACCGGCCGGATCGAGGCTTTGGTAGTGATCGTGTGTTCGAGTCCCAACCGCTCGAACAGGGCCATGCTCATGAGCGCTTTCTGGTTGGAGGCGGGGATCCTCATCCGGTGCTGCCGGTGGCGATACACGGTCCGCCCATCGTTGGCGAGCGAGACGCCCATCCGCTTGTGCCCCACCAGGCGGTCGATCCGTACCTTCCACGCGGCTCGGGCGTGCGCGGCCGGGGCCGCCGCCACGAGCAGCAGCACCGCCACGACAGCCACGATCCCGATCTTCCTCATGGCGGCAGTCTGCGGGGACGAACGGCGCGAATCAACTACGTCGTCGGCCTGAGCTGCTCAGGGAGCATCGTCGAAGAGGGTCGGGTCGGTCGGGAAGAGCGTGAGCTGGTTGGGGGAGACCTTGGACGCGGCGGGCCTGTCGATCTCGACGGCGAGGCGGTGATAGCCCTGTTCGCGGGCGAGCTGGACAGCCCGCTTCTTGGCCGCGATGCGTTCGTTCTGGCGTCTGCGCTCGGCCGCCTCGATCATGTCGTCGATCATCTGGGCCTCCCAGTCCGGAAGCCTTTCCTGCTCCATCTGGTCCTCCCGTGCCCTCGATCTGTCCGGAGCGTCCGCGCGCCGGGGGGTGAGTATCGGCGCGCGGCCCGAACCTTTTGTGGATTTCATCCTTGTAACTCGCACCGCGTGGGTCGAGCCGCCGTAGGCTCGGGTCGTGCACCAGGATCCGGGAGACGTCGCCGACACCCCGACGCCGGACGGACCGGAGAAGGATCCCCAGTCCGCCGAGCCGACCGACCGCGAGGAGGGGAAGCAGAACGCCCTCGTTCACGAGGGCGCGGTTGCAGATTCGCGACCGGACACCAACGAAGGCGCCGACGCTCGTGTTCGGATCGAACAGCCGGACGGCGAGCCCGCGCCCCACGCCGAGGAGTAAGGCCCCACCCGGCGGCCGGGCGGGCGGCTCCTCGGCCGACTACGACATTTCTTGCGCCCGGCGCTACGGGTGTTGCACTCGGCGGCCCGGCGGGCGGCTCCCCGGCCGACTACGACATTTCTTGCGCCCGGCGCTACCGGTGTTGCACTCGGCGGGCGGGGCGGGACAGGTCGCGAGGATTTCTCGGGCTCGGGAGCCGGAAAGCTCGATTCTTGTCGCACCCTCTATCTACTGTGGGGTCACCAACGACACCTGAGATGACGGGACTGTGAGCGAGTGACGACGAGCACCACCAAGCGGATCGAGCTTGACGCCGAGCAGCGGGGGATCGTGGAGCACGGGGCCGGGCCGTTGCTGGCCTACGGGGGCCCGGGCACCGGCAAGACCACCGTGCTCGAGGAGCGCTTCGTCCGCCTTGCGCTGTCCGAGGGCTGTTCGCCCGACCGGATCCTGTTCCTCGTCCCGAACCGGGCCCAGAAGATCGCCCTGCAGGACCGCCTGACCCGTCGCCTTCTCTTCGACGAGGGTCTCGACGCGGTCATCGAGGTCCCCGTCTACACCTGGCACGGCTTCGCCAACCACCTCGTGTCCCGGCACTACGAAGATCTCGGCTACGGCGAGCCCCCGGTGCTGCTCACCAGTCCCGAGCAGTGGGGCGACGTGCGCGACGCGCTCGCCAACGAGAACGCCGCCAACTGGCCGCACCATCGGACGCTGCTGCACAACAGAGGGTTCGTCGACGAGGTCGTGGACTTCTGCATCCGGGCCGAGCAACGCGCGCTCGACGAGGCCCAGCTCGAGGCCCTGGCCGTCAGCCGTCCCAAGTGGGCCGAGCTGGTCCGCTTCTTCAAGGCCCACCGCAACCGCCTCAAGGCGCGCTCGCGCATCGACTACCCGATGCTGATGCGCGAGGCGGTCGAGCTGATCGCCGACTTCGGCCACGTGCGCGACGCCCTGCACAAGCGGTTCACCCACGTCCTCGTGGACGACGGCCAGGAGCTGGCCCTGGTGCAGCAGAGGCTGCTGTACTTCCTCAGTCCCGCCTCCGGCGAGCCGTCCACGGACCGGTCCCTGGTGGTGGCCGGCGACGCAGACTCGGCGATCGAGACCTTCCGCGGCGGCGATCCCGAGTGGACCGAGGACTTCGCCAAGGAGTTCGGCCCGCACGAGACCGTGACGTTGCAGACCTCATACCGGCTGAGCCCGGAGCTCGGGGGCCAGACCGCCACGCTGATCGAGCGCAACGGACAGCGCGACCACCGGCCGCACGACTTCGCCGGCGAGGGCCTGGTGGAGGTCCATCGGTTCGGGAGCCTGGCGGTCGAGGTCGAGTCGATCGCCCGGGCGATCCGCCTCGCGCATCTGACCGACGGAGTGGCTTACGAGGACATGGCCATCCTGCTGACGTCGCCGCGCTCGATGCTTCCGCCGCTGGAGCGGGCGCTCGACGCGCTCGAGGTGCCGTTCTCGATCAGCGCGCCGGACCGGCCGCTGGCGCGCGAACCGATCGTGCGTGCGTTCACCGACCTGGCGTCGTTCGCGTTCGCCGACGAGCCGGATCCCGAGCAGATCGTGATGCTGCTGCGCTCGCCGCTGATCGACCTCGACGACTCGTGCGTGCGCGAGCTCGAGCGCACGGCGCGGATGTCGGGCCGCGCGTTGGCCGAAGTTCTGGACGACGTGGAGGCGGTCGCCGCGGTCCCCGGGGCCAAGGCCAAGGTCGACGAGCTCATCGAGCTGCGCGATCTACTGCGGGCCAAGAGGAACGCGCCCGCGGACGAGTCATTCTGGGTCGTGTGGGAGAAGGCCCGGCTCTGCAAGGAACTGAAGGAACAGGCCAAGTCGAGCCTTGATCACCCCGCCAACCGGGACCTCGACGCGCTGGTTGCCTTCAGCCGCTCGCTCGGACGGTTCGTCGAGAGACATGGCTTCAAGAAGGCGACCTTCGGGGATTACCTCGAAACGATCGGGCGCGCCGACTTCGGTTCCGACCCGTGGCTCCCGCCGGAGCGGGCCGGCGGCGGCGTCAACGTGGTCAGCTTCCACGGCGCCAAGGGCAAGGAGTGGTCGGTGGTCGCGGTCGCCGGCGTCGTGCAGGGCGCGATCCCGAAGGGCCGCCGTGCCAGCGGTCTGTTCGACCCCTACTTCCTCGACGAGACCAACCCCGTCGAGCGCGTCCGCAAGAACGAGATGGAGGACCGTCGCGTCTTCTACGTCGCCGTGACCCGTGCGACCAAACGCTGCATCGTGACCACCTCGCCCGGCCCCAGCCGCCGGGGCGAGCCGAGCCGCTTCATCGGGGAGCTGACCGGGGCCGTTCCGGAGGCCGAGAGCCAGGCCGACATGCCTCCGCTGACCTTCGCCGAGGCCGCGGCGCGCTACCGCCGCGTGCTGGCCGATCCCGAGGGGCCCCGGGCGGAACGTCTGGCCGCGCTCGCCGGCATCGCGAGGATCAACGAGCTCGATCCCTCGTGCGATCCGGCCAAGCCGTCCGAGTGGTGGTGGCGCTGGGACTGGACCGAGGGCGCGGTCTCGATCCGCGACCAGCAGAGCCAGCACGGCGACGCCGACGACCTGCCCCCGGACAAGCTCCGCACCTCCTACTCGCGCATCTCGACCTACGACAACTGTGGCTTGCAGTACCTGTTGGGGGTCGTGCTCGGCCTCGACCCGGAATCGAGCCACAACATGGCGTTCGGATCCTGGGTCCACAAGATCTTCGAGGAGTGCGAGACCGGCGCCATCACCAACCAGGACGCGGCGCTGGCTCGTTACAACGAGCTGTTCGACGAAACCGTGTTCCCCAACCGAGCCGTCGCGCGCCAGTTCCGGCGCGAGGGCGAGATCATGATCGACCGTTACGTGCGCTACCTGAAACCGGGCCAGGCGGCGATGGCCGAGACCGGCTTCAAGGTGCACCTCGACGGCCACCGCATCACCGGGCGCATCGACCGCGTCGACAAGATCGGCAAGAACCTGGTGATCTCCGACTACAAGACTTCCAAGTCGGCGGTGTCGTGGGAGGAGGCGCAGGAATCGCTGCAGCTCGCGATCTATTACCTGGCGGCGACGACCGACGAGGAGCTGTCGAAGCTCGGCGAGCCCGCGTCGATGCAGCTGATCTACCCGAACGCGCCGCTGTCGCGCGGCGACGTGCAGAAGCGCTCGCAGAAGCCGGAGGAGGCGCGCGAGGCGTTGAAGCGCCTGCCGGTGCTCGCCGAGGGCGTGCTGGCCGAGGACTTCCGGCCCAACCCCGAGGCCGACTGTCGCTGGTGCAAGTTCAAGCCGCTGTGTCCGCTGTGGTCCGAGGGCAAGGAGCTGCCGGCATGAGCGACAACCCGCGCCGCTCCGAAGCGATCCGCGCCGCGCTCAAGGGCTACGAGCCCACCGACGAGCAGTGGCGCGCCATCAGCCACGGCCTCGAGCCGCTGTACCTGATCGCCGGTGCGGGTTCGGGCAAGACCGCGGTGATGGCGGCACGCATCGCGTGGGCCCTGGAGACACAACCGTTCTCGCCCAGCCAGATCCTCGGCCTCACGTTCACCAACAAGGCCGCCGGCGAGCTGCAGGAGCGCGTCCGGCTCGCGCTCGCTGCGTTGCACGACGAGTCCGGCGAGGAAGTGACCGTCCAGACCTACAACGCGTTCGCGGCGGCGATCGTGCACGACCACGGATTGCTGGCCGGAGTGGAGCCGGAGTCCGGTCTGCTGTCCGAGGCCCAACAGTGGCAGCTCGTGCTGTCCAGCTTCGACGACCTGCCGCCCTTCGACGTGCTGGAGGTTCGCTCGGCTTACGTCGTGGGCCAGACGCTGAACCTGGCGAGCTCGATCGCCGATCACATGGTGGGCGTCGCCGACATCGAAGCCGCCGCCGACCGCATCCTGTCGATGCAGAACGTCGACGAGAAGATCGTGCAGACCGCGCACAAGCGCAAGGAGCTGTGCCGGGCCGTCGCTGCCTACATGGAGGCGAAGCAGCGCACGTCGCGCATCGACTTCGGCGATCAGATCACCAAGGCGGTCGAGGTGCTGGAGGGAAACGACGACGTGCGCGACGGCTACCGGGAGCGGTTCCCGTTCGTGCTGCTCGACGAGTACCAGGACACCAACGTGGCCCAGCGCCGGATGCTGCAGGCCCTGATCGGCCCGGCCGGCGCGGTAACAGCGGTGGGCGATGCCCGCCAAGCGATCTTCGCCTGGCGCGGCGCCACGATGTTCAACCTGATCGGCTTCCCCGAGCACTTCCCGCGCGAGGACGGGGTCCGTTACGACGCGGTGTCGCTGTCGGAGAACTTCCGCTCCGGCCGCAACATCCTCGACGTCGCCAATAGGGTCGTGGAGTCGATCGACCCCTCGCGCCGTCCCGGCGACCCGCTGCGGGCACAGCCCACCAACTCGACCGGCTCGGTCGCCGTCGGGCTCTTCGCCGACGAGCAGTCCGAGGCCGCGTGGATCGCCGAGCAGTGTGACCGCATGCACGACGAGCCGATGGCCGAAGGGCGGGACCCGGCGAAGTGGAAGGACATGGCGATCCTCGTTCGGCGCAAGGCGGCGATGGACATGCTGCTGCAGGAGCTCGAGGCGCGACAGATCCCGGTCGAGGTCGTGGGCCTCGGCGGGTTGTTGAAGACCCCCGAGGTGACCGAGATCGTGGCGTGGTTGCGGGCCCTGGAGTCCAAGCCGGGCGCGAACCGGTGGCTCGGCCGCATCCTGATGGGTCCCCGCTGGCGCATCCACTACCGGGACATGTCGCTGCTGGCCCACTGGGCCAGCAAGCAGACTCATGACTTTCGAGTGTTGCGAGCCGGCGGGGATAAAGAGGCAGCGTTGGAGATCCAGCCCGATGAGGTGGATTACTCGCTGGCTGAGGCTCTGAACCACCTCGACGAGATCGAGCACCTGGGGGCCGAGGCCAAGACGCGCCTGGAGGCGTTCTCCGAACGGCTGGCGTCGATCCGCAAGCGCTCCGGCGGCCCGCTGCTGGAGCTGGTGCAGACTGTGATCCGCGAGGCCGGGATCATGAGCGCGCTGGAGTCGTCGTCGAACCGGGCCGCGCCCGCGGCCCGCCAGAACATCTCCAACTTCCTCGACCAGGTCGCCTACTTCGCTCCCCTGGAGGGCGAGGCGTCGCTGCGCAGCTTCATCGCCTATCTCGATGCGGCCGAGGTCGCGGAGGAGACGCTCGAGGCGACGCAGCCCGCCGACCAGGACTCGGTCAAGCTGATGACGGTGCACTCGGCCAAGGGCCTGGAGTTCGAGTGCGTGTTCGTGCCGTCGGTGGCGTCGGGTATCAGCGAGCGCAGCGGCGAGCCGATCTACTCGATCTTCCCGAACACCCGGGTGTCGAACCCGCTGACCAGCTACGCCGAGCTGCCCTACGAGGTGCGTGAGGTCGCCGGCGACCTGCCGAAGTTCGAGGGCAAGCTGCCGGCGTTCACGAAGGCCGTGAAAGAGCGCGTGATCGAGGACGAGCGCCGGCTGTTCTACGTCGCGCTGACCCGTGCGAAGCAGCGCCTCGCCGTCACCGCGGCCCACTGGTACGGACGCGACGACACCGCGAAGGGACCGTCGCCGTTCTGGCTCGAGCTCGCGGGGATGGTCGACGACGGCCTGGTCGAGATCGTTCGTAACGACGAGGCTCCGGAGGTCAACCCGATGTTCGGCGCGATGGAGGGTCGTCGCGCGTGGCCGCCCGTGGCGAGGGCCGGCATTGACGACGAGCTGTTCGTCGACGGGTGGGGGAGTGCCGCCGACGCGGTCGTCGGCGGTGAGGCGACGATCGACTCGTTGCTGGCTGAGCTGACCGACGAGGAACGCGCCGATGCCCAGGCCGCGATCGCGCAGCACGACGACGACCTCGGCGTGATCGCCGCGGCGATGGGCCACGAGGAGCCGACCCAGCCGAAGATCCCCGAGATCCTGAGCGCGACGAGCTACGTGCAGGTGCTCAAAGGCGAGATGTCAGCGTGGGACCTCTCACGTCCCCTGCCGCGCCGTCCGACGAGCGCGGCGAGGCTCGGTACCGAGGTGCATCGCATCATCGAGGAGCGCAGCCGCGGCATGTCGACATTCCCCGAGGAGACGGAGCTCGACGAGCCGAGCGAGGTCTCGGAGCCGAGCCGGAGCCGCATGGCTCAGATGCTCGCCAAGTGGAAAGAGGAGTACGGCGAGCGCACGATCGCAACGCTCCCGAGCGGCGAGCCGATGCTGGAGCTGCCCTTCACGCTGAAGAAGGACGGCAAGATCATCCGCGGCCGGATAGACGGCGTGTACGAGACCGAAGACGGGGGCCTAGAGATAGTCGACTTCAAAACCGGCAAACGCTTCACGCCCACCGAAGAAGCCGACCAACTCACTCTTTACCGAGAGGCTCTGGACGCTATCGGCCTCGCTCCGACGTCCGCGACCTTGACGTACGCCTTCTTGAGTGCGGGACGTGATCCCGCCTCCGCCGCCGAGTAGCCGACGGATGCGCCTACTGGAGAGCGAGCCCGGCCCTGCCGTTGACAACTACCAACAGCCTGTTGGAGGATGTCAACATGCCCCGTAGGAGGCATCCGAGGGGGGAGATCGAAGGAGCACTGGCATATGCCGAGGAGAAGGGTTGGAGCGTGAAGCCGACGAGCGCGGGCCATCGCTGGGGTGTCATGCGCTGTAGCGAGCACAGTCGAGAAGGGTGTCAGGTCTCGATCTGGTCTACGCCGCGCAACACAGGCAACCACGCTGCTGCCCTGCGCCGGGCCGTTGATCGGTGCCCTCATCAGGAGGCGTTTGATGAGTAGCTACAAC
This sequence comes from Actinomycetota bacterium, assembly GCA_009380005.1. GTDB lineage: Bacteria > Actinomycetota > CADDZG01 > CADDZG01 > WHSQ01 > WHSQ01. Next base: position 120,938 of record WHSQ01000001.1, read on the forward strand.
TTCACATTGATCGTCGAGGGAGCCGACCTCCAGGCCGAAGATGCTCAGGACGCCTTGTTCGGGGCGGGGTGTGATGACGCGACTTTCGGTGCCGTCGACGGGATCCAGTACGCGGAGTTCGATCGGGAAGCAGGCTCCTACGGCCAGGCGCTGACGAGCGCGATCGCTGCGATCGAAAGTGCCATCAAGGGCGCCCGTGTACTTCATGTCGAGCCGGACGAGTTGGTCACCATCTCGGAGATCGCTGAGCGAGTAGACCGAACTCGAGAGAGTGTCCGGCTCTTGATCTCAGGAGAAAGGGGACCCGGCGACTTCCCCGCACCCGCCTCACATGTTCGTACACGGAATCGTTTGTGGCGCTGGCCAGATGTACAACGCTGGTTCGTGACGCGCTACGAGGACGAGTTCGGCGCTCGGCTCGTAGAGCCCAATGAAGATCCTCGGATCACAGCGATCTTGAACGCCCTTCTCCAGCGTCGCCGATACGAAAGTGAGGTGGACCAAGCGGAACGAAGTCGGCTTGAGGAGGCTCTGGGCTGAACGCACTGCTCAACGCTCCGTGGGTCCTGATCCGCGGAGCGCAGCTGAAGTTCCTACCGCTTTCGCACCGGACTACGTATGAAGTGGCCGTTTTTCGGAACCGGACTTGGTCTCGCGACGTAGGATTGTCTGAAGTACTCGGGAGAGGTGGCGACATGGTTCGCGGCGGATGGCTGGTCCTGCTGGCCCTAGGACTCCTCATTTCCGCCGGTCCGAGTCAGGCGAAGACGGGTCTTGCATACGACTACGCGAAACTCACCGGCCCCGGTCTCACGGGGGCCTTGGTAGTTCAAGACACCCGGCCGCCGTATCTTCTGAACGCCGAGTTGGATGAGATGGCGACAGGGCGCTTGCACGATCCTTCCGTAAACAATGACGCGCTGGGGCCGAAATATCGGTTGGTCTACTACCTGGAGGACTCCACCGTTGAGGTGGAGTTCTATCCATACGCTCAACCCCGGCCGGTGGCCTTCGTGCCCTCCCGACAGTCAGTGACCATCTCCAGCGACAACGGATCCGAGTCCGTACAGATCGAATCGGGTTGGTACGACTACCCGCCTCGGCTTGTCGACAGCTTGAAAGAGATCGGTTTACCGAACGAGGCTCCAAGCTCACCGCTTGGTCGGCTCCCAGTAGGGAGCGTGTTGGTCGGAGTGGTCTTGCTGCTCGCGTGGGGGGCGAAGCGCCCTCGAGCGCCGTCCCATCCGATGCCCGCCTAGTTTTGACTGCTGGCGCGAGCTACGCGTTCACAGCCGTGGAGTTCGTGTGAAGTGACCTACGGGAAGTCATACCTGTCACGGGTCCTCCCTAGGCCGGATCGCAGTCCAGCAGCTAGCGGAGAGGAGTATCTTGAGGGCATGGCTCAGAAGCGCTCATCGAAGGCGAAGTCGACGCCCAAGCGCATCGTTAAGACCTCTGGAAAACGAGGATCGATCAGCCGCGCTCGCATCCGCGAGGCGGTCGCAAAGGTCAGCCGCAAGTCCGCCTAGGGGGCTTGCCTATCTAGCCAGTGCTCCTAGTGTCCATTCCACCCTCATCCTCATCGATGGGACGAAGATGGAGCGGTGAGCAGCGACCTCGCCAGGATGTGGGTCCACAAAGTGGCCGTTTCCGCCACTATGCTCATCCTCGTCCTCGCGTCATGCAGTCAGGACGGTCGTGTCGCAAGTCAACAGGCGCAACCTCGAACCGCACCCTCACCCACAAACCTCGGAAGCACTGTGCGAACCCTGGACTTCGGATCCGAACCGGTCGAAACCAAGGTCGTCTATCGGATCCCCTATGGGGATCCCGCGGACGAGTTGGGGTTCGCCGCTCCCTGTGAATCGAACTGCGAGCCTCCTTGTCCGTGTAGCGCACAGGTTCAGCCGGCAGCCTTCGACATCGGTCCATCAGGAGCTCCGGGAGTTCTCGATGTCGCCAAAGGCCGCGTGGCCCTCTATTCGCAGACGGGACTGGACAGGGCGGTGGATCTTGGTTCCCTCGGGCCTCGCGCCTTCGACGTCCAGATCGGCGATCGCGGCGACGTCGTAGTACTGGCGCAGCGCGGAGATTATTCCACCGCCTTCATCCTCAAGCCGAGTGCAGGTGGCACGAGCACCGTTGGTGTCAGGCTGAACGGTATGCGGGCGGAAACAGGCACCCACTTCAGCCTCGCGGGCGACCGCGTATTCCTCAGCGCGTTCTTACAGGAAGATTTCGTCGAAGAAGAGGTGCCGATCGGCGTGCCATTATCGCCCGCCGATCGAGGGAACGCGTCAGAGGTCCCCGGTCGGCCCTTCCTGAACGGCTGGTTCGTTTTCGAAGACTTCAGGGGTGACCAGGTGATACCTCTTGGAGTTCGGTCTGCAGAGTACGACTGGTTTCAGGAGGTCGAGTTCCGTCTCCAGGTTCCCGACCGCACGGACGGTGGTGAGAAGAAGGGTCAAGTCAGCTGGGAGCTCGAGATCGACCCCGACGGCACTCTTCATCTGTTGATCTTTGCCGGGACCTATGGACGCGGGGCCGTCGATGGCTATTGGTACCTGACCGTCGAGGCCGATGGCCGGGTGGGACAGCCCCAGCGGTTGAGCGGTCCGTCGGAGCCTGACGATCAGCAGACTCGACATCTCTCGCTCGATCCCCAAGGCGACCCCGTCCTGATGTGGGCTCGCGGGGACGGAGTGGAATTCGAGACGCTGCCCCACGCTTGAACGTCGCGTGTACCCATCGCCAGCAGGCTTGCCGGCGTCGGACTACCTATGAGGCGCTTGGATAGTCGCAGACGTGACCAAGACCAATTAGGAGTTCGGTCCGACCTCTCCCACAATCTCGATACGCGCACCCAGTGCGTTGGCAAGAGCGGCAACGGTCTTGAGCTCCGGATTGGCGGCAGCTGTAAAGAGACGACGGACGCTGGCCGGATCCTTCCCGATCAGGCGCGCAAGATCTGCCTTTGTGTAACCGGCTTCCTCGCGGAGATGGTCAAGAGTTCTGATGATTTGATCTACCTGCTGAATTTCAATCCGGGCCCGCTCATACTCCGCCCGAAAGGCGGGGTCTTCAAGTCGGCGTGCACGACGCTCCTTGTGGCGACTCCCCACCCGATGTGTACTCGTCTTAGGCACCGGACTGACTCCTTGACACAACCAGTACGCTCGCGCGGCGTGCGCAGCACGCTCCCCCGAAGGGCGTGCGTGCGTACTGGTTGTCCTCAGCGCCCATTTCCCTAGCGTTCATGAGAGCCAGCGTAACATCTGTGTTACGCCCAAGTCAAGGAGCGCCAGGTGAATTGGGATATTGCCTACTTCGTGGATCAGCAGGGGAATGTGCCGGCTGAGAGCTTCCTTGAGAACTGCCCTATGTCCGTCGAGGCGCATCTGATAGCCGTCTTGGACGCCGTAGCTGAGGCGCCACCACCGCAGTTTTCAGGCGGAGGCAAGTGGGAGGCGATGCACGGCGACATGAAGGGCTATTACGAGGTCCGAGCGACGGGTCCCGGCCGTGAGCAATTCCGGCTGTTCTGTCTGCTCGAAAACGCTGACGCTAAGGAGCTTCAACGTCGAGGCTTGGAAGGACCGGCGATTGTGGTGCTGACCGGGATGCGAAAGCCCCATCGTCAGATCTTTGATCAGCGTGACTATGCGGGCGTGCATCGACTCGGGGGTGAGCACAAACGCAACGTACCTCGCCGTGTTACGTAGGCACTGGATTAACTATGAAGGGCTCACCTTCGGTTCAGCTTGCTCGGACGTAGCTCCGGAGCGCTTCACGGATGACCTCGGAGACGCTTACGCCGTCCCTTGAAGCCCGCAGGAGTAGTTTCTTCTTGAGCTCCGGGTCAAGCCGAACCGATTCGACCGATGCGGGCCCTGACCCCATAGCGGGCCGTCCGCTCCGCCGGCGCTTGATGTCATCGACGTCGTAGCCTCGCTCGGCTTCGTCTGCCAACTTCTCGACGATCTCGTCCGTGATGGCGCTCCCGTCGTTCAACTTGCCGTGATCTCTTGGCATCTCACTCGCTCCCCGGCATCAGACCTCGGTATTTCGGTCGCATCTTCATCGGGTGGATCACGGCGGCCCCTTGTGGTCTGTCCAGGACCACCAACTCCAGGAGATTCCCGGCTCGGTCGGGTCCGAGCACGAGATACCGACTGGATCCTCCGCCACCTCTTCGATCACCCGCGCGTTCTCGATGCAGTGCTGGATGTCCTCTTCGGCGATGCCCTTGCCGACGGCTCGACGGGAGGATCTCCACGGCGGAATCGTACTACGAAATTGTGAATCGGTCCAAGAGCTCGTGAATGGGTCGAAGACCAGGCGCTCGAACTGAGAACGATGGCGGCAGTGTTCCCCTTAAGGACGACACAGGCTAGGTCGCTCAGTTGCGTCCGTTGGTGAGGGGCACCACCTCACGTCCAAACGGAAGCAGCGCCGCTCCGGCCAGGCGCACGCTCGCTATCGCGAATGGAATCCCGATGATCGTGATAGCGAAAAGCAGAGCGGAGCCCAGATGGCTGAGCGCCAGCCACCAGCCGCCGAAGATGAACCACAACACGTTGCCGAGGACCGAGCCGGCTCCCGCGCCTGGTTTCGTGACCATCATCCTTCCGAAGGGCCACAGGCTGAATCCGGCGAGTTTGAAAGCTTGGATGCTGAAGGGGATGCCGATGATCGTCACGAGCATGATCAAGCCCGCCGCCGCGTAACTGATCGCCATCCACAGCCCTCCCAAGAGCAACCACAGGATGTTGCCGATAACTCTCAAGGCACTCCCCGGTGCGCCGGGAGGGGACGGCGCAGCGATGGCCCTCTCGTAGCCTTGGGTACCCGGAGGGGGAGCCGGTGAGATCTGGGTGCCCGCGGTCTGCGAGGGGGGCGGGGGATAGGCGAGAGCATCCTCGGCTCGTTCCCGTCCCGAAGGCGGTCCAGCTTGGGTCATGACGCATCCCCTTTCGTCAGCCTTACGTGACCCTAGCAACCGAGCCTTGGCGCGGGGCGTTCGATCGCCTGAGCACCGCACTGTCTATCCGATGCGCCAAGGTCGGCATCGGCTACAACCATGGCGAACGTGCCTCGCGAGTATCGTGACGTCGACCACCGTCGGTGGCTCTCACGGCAGGAACGAACGCGTCAAGACCTCGATCAGCCATCGCTCGTAGTCGTTGAGCGCCCAGCCACTCTTGATCACGAGCAACCGATACACGTCGTGGGAGGTCACGGTCCAGAGGGTGTCGCGTGCATCTTCCAACGTCATCCCTTCTCTCAAACCCCCAACTTCCGCGAGGTCCGAGATGAACCGCTGCATGCCCGCGAGGCGCTGAGCCTCCACGTCCTCGAGTACCTGCTCCGCGCGGGCATCCACGGCGGCCGCTTGACCGAGCGCGCGATAGAGCGGCGCCAGACGCTCGTTTATCCCGGGCTGGGTCTTGAGGTAGAGCTCCAGCTTCCGGCGCGGGTCCTTCTCCTCCATGACCGCCCGTATGGCAGGGCGAGCCTCCACGGGCCGCTCCGCACGTTCGATCCCGCCCGCCACCGCTGCCTCCACCGCGGCCTTGAACAACCCGGACTTGCCCTCGAAGGATCGATAGATCGTCTCGACCACGACTCCGGCGGAGCGGGCGATCTTCTGCATCGTCGCCCCCCGGTAGCCGTCCGCGATGAAGGCGTCGAGGGCAGCCTCAACTATCCGGCGACGCGTATCCGCGGCATGCGCCTTACGCAGCCGGGATTCGTAGCGGCGGGGCTTGACATCTGCATTATTCATTGGAATATTAGTTACTCCAAGTCATGTCCGTTCTATCGAAATGGTAGCACGGCAGGCTAGAGGAGGCGCGGCCATGGCAGGAAACGCGGAGGGAGCCCGGCGACTGTGGGAAGAGATCTTCCCGGCGATGGATCTCGAGGCGGTGGCCGAGATCGTCTCCGCCGACGCGGTCGATCACACGGCTCGTCCCGGAGAGCCCCATGGGGTGGAAGGGGTTCGCAACACCATGCGCTTCCTGGATGCCGCCTTCTCGAACCAGCGGTTCGAGATCCACAGGACGATCGAGGAAGGCGACACGGTCGCTATCCATTTCACGCACAGCGGCCAGCACACGGGCCCCATCATGGGGATCGAGCCGACGGCCCGGGAGTTCGCTTACCAGCACATCCACATCTTGCGCTTCGAGGAAGGGAGGATGGTGGAGCACTGGGGGATCCATGATCACCTCGACTTCATGCAGCAGCTCGGAGCACTTCCTCGTCGACCTCAGCCTGTCGGCGCGGACCGATCCTGACCGTCATGGCGTCGATCCTTATCGGTACTGCTCGTTGCGCTGTTGCTTCTCCTCGTGGTGAGGATGGGAGGCCAGGGCGAGCTCAGCCCTACGCGGCCTAGCCGGGCCGGCGGTTCATTGGTTAATCCGCTGCTCGCTTTTTCAGCTGTTCCGCGAGGACCTCGGCCGGTATCGACAAGCCCTGTGTCGGCATGGCTAGACGGTCCTTGCCGTCGACCGGTGGTTCCAGATGGACGATCACGTGTTCCCTCCGTTGGCGTTTCTCCGTCGAGACCTCTTTCACGGCAGACCATGGCACTCTGATCCAGGGTCGCCCTAGGTTCGTGCGAAATCCGTTCTCATCCCATTCGATGAGCTGGGTTAGATTCCATCCGCCGTGACGCGCCGCGACCCAGGCCGGTAAGGCCGCCAGGCCCAACCCGAGCGCTGCGCCAACAAGCATCATGATCCGCATCACGGACTGACTGCGGGGCGGTAGTTGAATGACTTCCTGCAGGTTCAGGGCTGTATAGATAGCGGCCACGGCACCCATTAGGAACCCCAGGCATGCGAGAGCCAGCCGCCAGGTGTAGGAGTCGTAGCGATTCTCGCCAACCCCCTGACCGTTCCTAGCCGGACCTTTCACGGTCCATACGAGCAAGATCATCGACGCTGCGACGAGGAGTGATGCCAGCCTGTACTCGAAGGTGAAGCTGCGAAGGAACGCCAGTGCGGGAAGACTCATGATGCCTACCGTCAGGAAAGCCTGCGTTGCCGTCATGACGGCGACGATAGCGACTGAACGCCCCGTGGGCCACGAGCGGGTTACGTGTCCGCCGCCACGAGCCAGACCCATTCGTAAGCGTGCTTCAAGAAGCATCGATCGCGATTCGGTCGGGTTCGTTGGGGAGGCAGGCCTGAGGCACGCCCTAGCGAACCAAGCTTTCTGCGAATGCCCTCGGCGCTCGGGCTTCTCTAGGTTTAGGGGATGTCCTCCTATCCTCCTCCGCCGTCATGGCCGCCTCCACCGCCGCCCTCCGCGCCGAGGTCCTCGCAAGGTCGACCCCGGCCTGCGCTGATCATCGCCGTGGCCGGGCTCGCTCTCCTCCCCTTGGCGGCATGGGGAGTGATTCGCTTCGCATTGACGGTCGTGAAGGTCAACGCGTGTCCTACTGCGATGGAACTGGCGGCCGACCTAGCCAGCACCCCGGACCCTCGAACCCCTCCCGCGATCGACCATCCGTCCTTCTGGAGTCACCCGACCGCGAGTCGGCTGCAAACTCAGCTCCTCGAGCCTGACAGCCAGCCATTCGGGGGGCAGTTCCTAACCACCCAACTGGCCAGCCTGGCCGAGGCCGCCAAGACGCAACACAACCCGAACTCGTGGAAGGTGCTTTCAGAGCACTCCTTCACGGGCTTCGCCCAGAACTCGTGGCGCACGCCATCGGGACTCACCCTCGCTCACTCCGTGTACGAGTTCGGCTCGCAACGGGAAGCGGAGTCGTTCATGCGCATAACGACCGGGTACGCCTGTCAGTTCGCGGAGGAGGCATGGGATCCAGTGACCGAACGGCCGAGCATCGACCGTCGGACCGTGGTCGCGATGCGGGTCCGGTATGGCACCGGCGAGGCCCGGGATCAGATCACCTGGGTCGAGGGGCGCAGCCGCCACCAGGTGTGGATCCACGGCGAGCTGCCCGATGACCATGCCCAGGTGCTTGACTTCGCCGAGGAAGCGATCCGGCACGTCCGTGTGGCCACCCAGTAACGGGTCGCGTCGTTCCTGTCTCGCCTCGTCGCTACCGTGCCGCTCAATGGGCTTGGCTGCGCGCCCGGCGGGCGTAGATTGAATGGAGCATGAGTATGGAACAGGCGGCCTGGACCGCTATCGGCCTTTTGGCAGCGTCGGTGTTCGGGTCGATCTTCTATCTGGGTGCCAGGATCGACGCCTTGGGAGCTCGGCTGCACGGTCGGATCGACGCGCTGACGGGGCGCATCGACGCGCTGAGCGGACGTATCGACTCTCTGGGGTCGCGGCTAGATGCGCATCTGGAGCGCCACCCGAGCTAACCGACAAGCGACCGGCGTTTCCGCGACCACCGGTCATTGCCAACCGAGCGATGACGGTTCGCGACGATCGGGCAGGGTACGCATCAAGCTCGTGTCATCGGGGAAGCGGGTCCTGATCGACGGTCTGGGCGGCGGCGCGACCTGATCGTCATCCCCCGAGGGGTGTCTTACGACTGCTTGCTCTCCTTTCCTTGACTGCGTATTCACGCGTCACCGTGGTACTGGGTCAATCGACGGATGGGACGGGACGAAGGCGCCGGGCACACCAACCGGCCCGTGTGGAGCGCAGGTTCATGGTGGCTCCATGGCTCTGCCGGCTGGCTGCGTTGGAACGAGGTCAGCAAGCGATGGGAACCATCCGAATGGCAGCCGCCACCCCCTCTACCTTCGAGCTCATCCGGTGGATCCAGTGGGCATCCACCTCAACCGCCAAGGCAAGTGTCGCCGCCTCGCACGAGGCTGATTGGGCCGAGCCGGATCTCGTGGCTTTCGCCGGTGGTCATGCTTGTGCTCATTGCTTGGCAATTCGTCGGGCGCGGCGACCTCCCCGTGCCAAAGCCCCTGCTTCCGCTAGTGGACGTTCATTGTCCAGGAGCACGAGCCATCCTTGACGAGGCCCCCGCCCACGTCGCTCATGCGTCGGCCACTCCGCGGCAGCTTGAAGACTCACTGCTGCGTGGGATCAGCCCATGGCACCAGACCGGCGATTTCGCCCAGGATCTCACGCTCGCGGCGCAGAACCATGGGGGAGGTTCGGAACAGGCTTGGGAAAGCGCGCTCGCCGGCCACGGGTTCGTGGGGGGATGGAAGCGAGAATGGTCCCTAGGCGACCCCCAATTCACCCACGACAGCCTGATGGAGCAGGTCTTTGAATTCTCGACGGCCGAGGGAGCGAGGGACTTTCAGCGTTCGCTGACCGAGGCCACATGCGGGAGCTCCCAGGACCTATTCACCGTACCGGGGATCCCGGGGGCCGTCGGAATGCGCTTCGTGTTCGAAGAGAGCGGTCCAGATCGTGTCTCAGATCAGGTGTCATTCGTCGTCGACAAGCGCCGCTTCGTCTTGGTGCTTGGGGAGCCCGGAGGCGAGCCCGACCGCCAACAGCTCTTCCACCTGGCGCGCCAGGCGTATGACAACGCGACGCGGCCCGGCAACCTCTGTCGCGTTCTGCCGGGCGCGTTCGCCGAGATGGCCGCCTTCGCCCGGTCCGCATCGCGAGATCCGATCGCGGATCTCTCGGAGGTGATCGTGTCGGACGCCCCGCTTGGATTCGATCTACGGATGCAACGGAAGGACAGGCTCGTCGCGGGGCCTCGTGTGACGCGGGGCTACGAACGAGAATGGGACGTCGAAGGCAATGCGTCGCTGACAGAGCATGTTGCTCAACATCGAACCGTAAAGTCCGCTCTTGCCCGGCTGCGGTCGACCTCCACGAACATGTGCAACGGTTCGGACTCGGTAACGATGCTCCATGAGATCCCCGGATCGCTCATGTTCACCTCGATCCAGGACAACACACTGGCTCGGATGGTGCTCTTCGCACGAGGCACACGGACGTACGAGATCACTTACTACGGCGGAGTCACCGATGTCCCCCTGGAACACCTGGAGGCATTCGCCGCCAGCGCTCACGAACGCGCTCGCTAGAGTGTGGTCGACGCCCTCTATCCGCGGAGTTGGACCGCAGTCTTCGTAGTGGCTTTTTCCCGAAGGCGTCGTATCTGGGGTACCGAGATGATCACCAGGGTCGAGATCAGCAATCCCGTTGCCAGCATCATCAGCGTCGAGCGCGTGCCGAAGACCTCCGCCACCGGACCCACCAGCGCGAGCCCCAGCGGGTAGAACAGCTGCGAGCCCAGCCAGTCGTACGCGCTCACTCGTGCCAGCGATTCGGGCGGGACGTGATGTTGGAGGACCGTCTCCCAGAGCACGTTCGCGTAGGTCATCGTCACGCCGCCCGCCAACGACGCCAGGCCGATGGCCCATACCGGACCGACGACGGCCAGCAGGATCAACTCGGGCAACCACACGAACCCGCAACCGACGAGCGCCAGCAATCGTCTCTTCGGCTGCAGGCGGAACCCGAGCACCCCGCCGAGCACCCCGCCGACGCCGGCCATCGCCAGGATGAATCCCCACGCCTTTGGTCCCCCGAGGTGCCTCTCAGCGATGACGGGACCGAGCACGTGGTTTCCGGACAGATAGAAGATGTGGAACAGGCTGAAGTAGGCGACCGTCATCCAGAGCCACGTCCGGCCGGTGAACTCGCGCCATCCCTCCGCGATGTCCTTGCGGATGTCCTGCAGCTTCAGTCGCTGCTCGGTCCTCGGGATGGGAAGTCTCATCAGGAACAGCGCGCTCACCACGAACGTCAACGCGTCTAGCCCAAGGGCCACTCCTGGTCCCGCGGCGGCGACGAGCACACCTGCGATCGCAGGGCCAGCTACGCCGGCGATGCTCCGGGTCAGGCCCATCGCAGCGTTGGCATCCTGCAGGTCCTCGTCGCGCACGACGAACCTGACCACGGCGGTCGATGCCGGGTTGAAGAAGGCGGCGGCGGTTCCATACACGGCCTCGAGGACGACGAGGTGCCAGACCTCGGCGATGTCGGTGATCAGCAGGAGGGCGACGGCGCCTTGGCTGGCGGCTCGCACGATGTCCGACCAGATCATCGCTCGGTGCGGTCGTAGGCGATCGGCCACCGCGCCTCCGACCAGGATGAAAAGGACGCGGGGAACTACGCCCGCTGCAAGGACGATGCCGAGCGCAGCGGGGGAGTCACTCAGTCGGAGGACCCCGAACGCCAGCGCGACCGGCACGATCATGTCGCCGGCCATCGACGCGGCCCGACCGATGTAGAGCTGTCGGAAACCGGCGTTAGACCAGAGTCGTTTCACAGGCATACCTAGGCCCCCATCCCGATCGCTGCATCATTCCACGCGTCCCCGGGTGATCTGAGGGCTGATACCGCGAGGGGACGACTACCGGTCTCACTGGTCCAGGGCCCGACGGCCGATCGGAGAGGGACCGATCGCTCGATGCGCTCCGTCGGGGAAAAGTGCTCTCCGTCGTTAGTCACGGAGCGTAGTGGGTAGATAACGCACCCGGTCCAGTCGAAACAGAGGGGGTCTCCATGACCGACACGGTGGGTACGAACGCGCCCGCTCCCGGTAGCCAGACGGGCGGCGGGAACGTGACCGAGCAGGCGAAAGAGAAGGTCGGAGAGGTCGCCGACCAAGCTCGCCAGGGGACCCAGCAGATGCGCGAGCGGGGTCGTAGCAAGCTGCGGGAGATGGTCGACGAGCGCTCCTCCCAGGCCGGCCAACGGGTCCACTCGAGCGCTCAGAGTCTGCGCAAGGTGAGCGAACAACTGCGCAACGACGGTCAAGATGCTCCGGCTCGGCTCGCCGAGCAGGTCGCGGAGAAGGGCGAGCAGGTCGCCGGGTACCTACGCACGACCGACGGCGAGCAGATGATGCGCGATGCCGAGAATCTCGCCCGTCGCAACCCTTGGGCGGTCATCGCCGGCGGGGTAGCGATCGGTTTCATAGCGTCACGGTTCCTGAAGTCCGCAGCAGACTGGGACCAGTCGGGGCGGGCCTACATGTATCCCTCGCAAAGAGGCTCGAAGTTCACCGACGCCGATGCAGTCTCGGTGCGCAAGCGTTCCGAGGTCCGCGACGAGCTCGGCACCTCAGGGGAGATCGTCGTCGAGACCCGAGACTCCTCCGCCCGTGGCCATGCGCCCGTTGTCGAAGGGCGGTAGCCGTGTACAACCGGGTCGGCGATCAGGATCTGCGTGATCGGTCGATGGGGGAGCTCCTCAAGGAGCTCTCGAGCGAACTGAGCACTCTGATCAAGCAGGAGATGGAGCTGGCCAAGGCCGAGCTGCGCACCACCGGTAAGCGCGCAGGCATCGGTGCCGGACTCGTCGGCGGGGGAGCTGCGGTCGGGTACCTCGCGGCCGCCGCGTTCACCGCCTTCCTCGTCCTCCTGATCAACGAAGTGACCCCCGCATGGCTCGCGGCTCTGATCGTCGCGGTCGTGTACGGGGTCATCGCCGCACTACTCGCCATGCGAGGGCGCGACAAGGTCAAAGAAGCCATGCCACCGGCACCAGCCACAACCGAAACCGTGAAGGAGGACATCCGATGGGCCAAGAACCCGACGAGATCCGCAGGGAGATAGAAGCGACGAGAGGTCGCATGACCGAAACCGTGGAGGCCATCGGCTACAAGGCCGACGTGCCCGCCCGAGCGCGCGAGTCCGCACGGAACGCAAAGAACAAAGTGAGCGGCAAGGTTCGCGGCGCGCGGGAGCGCGTCGTGGGGTCGATAGTCGGTACCAAACAGTCGATGGGAGAGTCGATGGGCAACGTAGGTGATCGCATCAACGAGGCGACCCCGAGCGCGGACGAACTGCGTCGGGGTGTTCGGCGCACGGCCGGCCTCGCTCAGGGGAACCCGGCCGGACTCGCAGTCGGCGCCGTTGCGGTCGGCTTCCTCGCGGGGCTGATGATCCCGACGACGCGCGCCGAGCGCGAGCGCCTCGGCCCGATCGCCACGGAGGTCAAGGAGAAGGCCCGCGAGACGGGACAGGAAGCCTCCGAGCGCGGCAAGGCGGTGATGGACCAGGCGACCGATGCTGCCAAGCAGGTGGTTCAACTGACGAAGGAGACGGCGCAGCAGGCAGCCCAGGAGCAGGCCGAGAACGTGACCGAAACGGCCCGCCAGGAAGGGCAAGCCGTCGCCTCGTCCGCTCGACAGAAGACGCACGAGGTCGCGTCGACGGACACCAGCGACGTGCAGGACACGCCCAGACCCAAGGACCGTCCTTACCTCTAGACGAACGCTGTATCCGGAGGCCCGGCCCACGCCCCCCGCGTAGAGCTTGTACTCGAGAACATTGGGTTGGGTACGCTCGAGCAGGCCCGGCGTCGAGGTGACGTGACCGAACCCGGGATGGCAAGCTGAGGTCATGGAACAGCGTCTGAGCCTCGTGACCCTCGGCGTCTCCGATCTGGACCGAGCGCGAGCCTTCTATGAAGGTCTCGGCTGGCGCCGTACGGGCGACGACGCCGACGTGGTTTTCTTCCAAGCCGGAGGCATGGTGCTGGCCCTGTGGAGCCGGCAAGAGCTCGCGAAGGACTCGACCATGCCCGATGGCGGGGGTTGGGGTGGCGTCACGCTGGCTCACAACGTGCGCTCGCCGCAGGAAGTGGATGCGGTGCTGGCAGAGGCGGAAGCCGCGGGCGCGACGATCGGTCGTGCGGGGGCCGAGACGTTCTGGGGCGGTTACTCCGGGGTCTTCATCGATCCCGATGGCCACCCTTGGGAGGTCGCCCACAACCCCGGCTGGACCATCAACGAGGACGGTTCGATAGTTCTGTCGGGCTGATCTCGGGCGAGTCTGCCGGGGATCGCTCGAGAATTCTCCCGGGCGTCGATTCGCGGCCGCACAACGCAACAGGCCCTGGGGTGACCAGGGCCTGTGCGCGCATCCGCCTGATCGCTGGGTCTGCCTTACGGCTTGCGGCCGGTCCCTTCATCGGACGTGCCGCCCGAGGAATCCGATGCCGTGCCGGCGCCATCATCTCCATCGTCGTCCGACGTGTCGGCGGGGGCTGCACCGTTCGATCGAGCCTCGGCGGCCTTCTCCTTGCCGGTGGTCCCGCCTCCGGCGGAGACTTCCGCGGCCGTCGTCCGGCCCGCAGCAGACTCGTCTTCGCCGGTCGCCTCGTCGCCTTCGGCAGAGCCGGCCCTGGCGCACGGATCCTCTTCGGGTCCGGTGTCGCCCTGCGCGTTCTGGCTGGCGACCTCGGCGACCGCCTGGCCGAACTCGCAGCCGCGCTCGTCGGTGCTCTCGATCACTGCCTTGACGTCGTCGGCCACCGACTTGTCACCCTGGGTTACCTCGACCTCACCGCCGGCCTGGTTCGGAAGCTCGAGTCCCGTCACTTTCTCGAGCGCCGCCTCCGCCGCTTGACCGGGAAGGTCCACGCCCGCGTAGGCGAGACCGATCATCGAAAGCGATGCGGCGACCACCACCGCCGCGCCCCTCAGTGCCATCGAGCGAGTTCTGTCCAAGATCTCCCTCCAACTCCTCGGCGTACGGACATCCGACGGGGCCTGAGCACCGTCTCGGAGATGGGACGCCTCCAACGCCAGGATCGCGAGGTCCTGGGCTCGCTTGCTCGCGGCCGCCGGGCGACCGAAGTGCGCCTGCGCATCTCGCAGCAGCGCCGGGAGTCCGTCGAGGTTCTCGTCTCGCGCGGAACCGCCCGCGAGCACTCGCTCGACGTCCTCCTCGCTCGGTCGCCAGATACGCGCCATCTCATCGTCGTAAGCGTCGAGATCGCTCAAAGGGTTACGCCCTCCTTCGATATCTCCTTCTGGAGGGCCGCCAGGCCCCGCCGCTGGAGGGCCTTCACCGCACCCGCTCGCTTCCCTACGACCCGCGCCGTCTCCCCCACGGTCAGCTGGCCGAACAGGCGCAGGGCCAGAACCTCGCCCTGGTCGGGAGTCAAGCGCCGGATGGCTCTTTCGATGTGGGCGACGCTCATCGACAACAGCGCTTCCCGCTCGGTGTCGCCGGCGGGCATCGCTTCATCCAGCGTTTCGAGCGGGACGGTCTCCAGCGGTCGCCGGGCGCGCCTGCGGACGTCGTCGAGGAGCCGGTTGTGAGCGACGGTGAAGGTCCACGACCTGAAGTCACCGGCGTCCCCCTCGAACGAGCGGATATCTCGCACCAGCTGGAGGAAGCATTCGCTCAGCAGATCCTCGGGATCGGCTGCACCGCGCATCCTCAGGTAGCCGAGCACCGCGGGGGACAGGGAGTCGTAGATCAGTGCCCAGGCCTCCGGCTCGCCCGAGCGGGCGCGCGCGAGCACCACTTCGTCGATCGCGGTCGTCGTCACTGACGGGGATTATGCCGCGCTCGTGCCGGAGCAAGGCAAGCAATCCGGGAAGGGATGGAAGAACCGCCTGCCCCTATCTTGGGTTCATGGAGAGCCTGGGGCGCGCGGAGTTCGAAGACCTCGTGGCCGAGGCGCTCGATTCCATCCCCGACGAGTTCCGAGGTGAGATGGACAACGTCGAGATCGTCGTCGAGGAGGAACCGCCGCCCGACGTGGTCGCCGAGCTCGTCCCTCGGGGCCACACGCTTTTCGGCCTCTACCACGGGGTGCCCAAGACCGATCGTGGCATCCGCTACCAATCGATGCCGGACAAGATCTCGATCTACCGCGGACCCATAACCAGGACCTTCCGAACGCCCTCTCGCATCAAGGAGCAGGTCCGTCGTACCGTGATCCACGAGATCGCGCACCACTTCGGCATCGACGACGATCGTCTGCACGAGCTCGGCTGGTGAAGGGGAGGAGAACGGGCGGGGCTAGGATTAGGCGCGTTCCCTGTCGATGAGTACCCGGCGGAGGATCTTCCCGGAGGCGGACTTCGGTATCTCGTCGACGAACTCCACCTTGCGGATCTTCTTGTACGGAGCAACGCGCTCGGCAACGTAGTTCATGATCTCGCCCCCGTCGACGCCTTGGGCGACGACGTAAGCCTTGGGGATCTCGCCCGCCTCTTCGTCCGCCACCGGGATGACCGCGGCGTCCGCGATCTTCGGGTGCGAGAGGAGGACCGCTTCGAGCTCGGCCGGGGGGACCTGGTAGCCCTTGTACTTGATGAGCTCCTTGAGTCGATCGACGATGAAGAAGTAGCCGTCCTCGTCCACCTTCGCCATGTCGCCCGTGTGCAGCCACCCTTCGTCATCGAGCGTGATCTTGGTCGCGTCGTCGTTATTCAGATAACCCTTCATCACCTGAGGACCGCGGATCCAGAGCTCGCCCATCTCGTCGGCGCCGACCTCCTGGCCACCCACGGGATCCACGATCTTGCATTCCGTGTTCGGGATCGGGAAACCGATCGAACCCGCGCGATCGCGTCCCGGCTCATCGGGGATCATGTGGGTGACCGGGCTCGTCTCCGTCAGTCCGTAACCCTGCATGACTAATGCTCCGAGGCGCTTGCCGGCCTCCGCAGCAAGGTCGCCACTCAACGGAGCGGCTCCCGACATGATGATGTCGAGCGACGACAGATCGAACTGCTCAACGACGGGCTGCTTCGCGAGCGCCAGGATGATCGGTGGGACGAGGTATGCACGCGAGACCTTGTAGTCCTGCAGGATGCGCAGGAAATCACCCAGGTCGAAGCGCGGCATCGTCACGACCGTCGCGCCGCGTCGAAGCGCGATGTTCATGATCACCGTCATCCCGTAGATGTGGAAGAAGGGAAGCACGCCGATGATCACGTCGTTCTCGCCGGTCGCGTGCGGCGGCTCGCACTGCATGATGTTCGAAACGAGGTTGTGGTGGGTCAGCATCACGCCCTTGGGCAAACCGGTCGTCCCGCTCGAATAGGGGAGGACCACGAGATCTTCCTTCGGATCGATGTCCACCTGCGGCACCTCCCCGCCTGTCCCCAGCAGCGCCATGATCGGCGTCGCACCTTCGGCGTCGCCGAGCACGAAGACCTCCTCCACCTTCGAGGCGGCCGCGGCCTCATTCGCTTGCTCCAGGAACAACGGGATCGTGAGCAAGTACCGGGCCTGGGAGTCGTTCAGCTGAAAGGTCAGCTCCTCGACCGTGTACAGAGGATTGATGGTGGTGACGGCGCCACCGGCCTTGGCTACCCCGTGGAACGCGACGGCGTATTCCGGGACGTTCGGGGAGTAGATCGCGAACACGTCCCCCTTGCCGAACCCCCGGGCGGCGAGACCCGCCGCCATCGATCCCACGCCCAAGGTGAACTCGTGGTACGTGATGGTCCGACCCGAGGGCCCATCGATGAGCGCCGGCTTGTCACCCCGCACTCGTGCGCTCTCGAGCACGAGATCTGCCAGCGAGACCTCGGGGATCTCGACGTCCGGATACGGAGACTGCACGACCATCGCCCCACCCCTCCTTGTCTCGCCGAACGGCCAAGTTACCGCCTGGCGCCCATCCGGGCAGTTGATTTGCTGAAAGGGTCGATGAGGGGCAACCTGGCACCGGCGGGAACGGATCGCCCGGGAACGGACCGGGCGCCGGGGCGATGAGGAGGAGCGCATGGGTCGTTCGTCACTGGTTCGCGTCGCGTGGACGCTGGCCCTGGCAGGTTCGCTGGGCGTCGGGATATGGGCCTTCTTCTCCCCGCGCGGCTTCTACGAGTCGCTCGCCACCTACCCGCCGTACAACCCCCACCTCCTGCGCGACATCGGAGCGTTCAACTTCGGCATCGGCATGACGCTGCTGGCCGCGCTCCGGTTCCGGGATGCCCTGTTGGTCGCCCTGACGGGGGCGGCGGGCGCTGCCGTCGCCCACGTTCTCTCCCACTTGATCGACCGCGGTGAAGGGGGCCGCGCGACAGACCCGTACGTCTTGGCTCTCTTCGCCGTGCTCTTGGTGGCTTCGGCCGTTGTGCGATCGCGTGAGATCAGAGCCCGCAGCTGGATGCGTGGTTCGGGCTCGGGCCTGATCAAGGGCTGAGAGCATGTCCGAACTCGCGGAACGGTTGGTGGATGCGATGAATGCGATCCACGGCGTGCATCCCGGTCACCGAGCCGTGCATGCCAAAGGTTCGTGTGCACGGGGGACGTTCGTCGCGTCTCCGGCCGCCGCAGAGCTGTGCGTGGCTCCGCACCTGCAAGGAGACGAGATTCCGGTGACCGTTCGATTCTCCGGAGGCTCGGGCAAGCCGACTCGCGCCGACGGCGCGCACGATGAGCGTGGTCTCGCCGTCAAGTTCCACCTACCCGGCGGTTCGACCACGGATATCGTGTCGTTGACGCTTCCGGTGTTCTTCGTTCGCACTCCCGAGGACTTCCTCGCCTTCCTCGAGTCCCAACGCCCGGATCCCGAGACCGGCAAGCCCGATCTGGAGAGGATCGGAGCGTTCGTGGACGCGCATCCCGAGACGCGATTGGCGGTGGGCTTCGTAATGATGACGATGGCTCCGGCGAGTTTCGCCGGATGCACTTTCAACGGTATCCATGCATTCCGTTGGACGGGTCCCGACGACGAGGCGCGCTGGGTGAGATACCGATGGGTTCCAGACGAGGAGGCGGCGACCCTCACCGATCCCGAGACCCGCGCGCTCGGTAAGAACTACCTTCACGAGGATCTGGAACGCAAGCTGGGGACGGGAAGCATCGACTACGAACTGCGAGTGCAGATCGGAGAAGAAGACGACGATCCCAACGATCCCACCGTGGCATGGCCCGAAGAGAGGACCTGGGTCACGGTTGGTCGGATGACCTTGACCGAATTCGCGGACAAGGATTGCGAGCCCATGATCTTCGATCCAGGTCGGATCGTCGATGGGATCGAGCGGTCGGACGACCCGATCCTGGCCATGCGTTCACTCGCCTACGGGGTCTCCTTCGAGAGGCGCACGTCCGTCGGCGATTGACCGCCACGAGGCGGCAGCCGGGCGCTAGAACTTCGGCCTGCTGCTGGGTTTCACTCGCTCGTCGCGGCCCAGTGAATGCACGGCGGAGACGGTCCTCGACCACGACGCCTTCAAGATCGACTTGAGATGGTCCGACGTGCCCGGTCGGTTATAGGTGCGGGCCACGGGGAGGATCCGGTAGCTGTTCCTTGCGACCCACGTCGGCGTGAAGCGGATGCGAACCACCTTCCAGCGGCCGTAGACCTTCTCGACCACGAGCTTGACTATCAGTCCGTCTTGCGTATCGACCGGCGAGTACTGCGCCGAGATGAAGTTGCCCATCCCGTAGACGACGAATCGTCGGCGGACCGTTGTGATGCCCTGCACGACGTGCGCGTGGTGTCCGAGGATCACGTTGATGGCACGAGACTTCATCAGGCGACGGGCGAGATCGCGCTGGAAGCCGGACGGGGCACGCTGGTACTCATTGCCCCAGTGGAGGCTGGCGATCACGAACTCCGCTCCCCGCCGCCGGGCTCCGCGCGCCTGTCGGATGATCTCTTCGGCGTTGATCACGTTGGCCAGCCAGGACTTGCCCTCCGGCAGTTTGAAACCGTTCAAGCCGTAGGTGAAGCTGACGTGTCCGACCTTTACGCCACCGACGTTGTACATCGCCGCGCGGCGACCCGACTTGCGCGTCCGCGCCGTGCCCTCGTGACCCACTCTGCGGTCGTGGAGGCTGTCTATCGTCGAGTAGATGCCGGGAGTGCCCTGGTCGTAGGAATGGTTCGATGCGGTCGAGCATTTGTCGAACCCGGCGTAGCGGATGCCCCTGGCGACCTGGCGCGGTGCGTTGAACACCGGGTACGACGACAGGGGGCCGGGAGCGCCCAAGGGAACCTCGAGGTGGCATATCGCGAGGTCTGCCTTGGACACGATCGGACGGATCGGCTTGAACATCGGACGGAAGTCGAACGCTTTGCCGCTGGCCCGCCCGTACTCACGGGCCCGCTCGTAGACGGCGCGGTGGATCAGGATGTCCCCGGAGGCCAGGACGGTGAATCGCTCGGGTTCGCTCCCCGCAGCCGCGACCGGCTCCGCCGAGCCTTGCGATGCGGTGGCGGGCGGCTCATCCGAGATCGCTTTCCACAGGGAGGGGACGGCCGCCGCCGGGGCGAGGACCAACAGCAGTCCGATCGACATCCTGACGTTCCTCCGCACCCGTGGCCCCTTCCCGTTCGTCGGGCGCCCAGCCTGACATCCGGGGCCCGGCAAGCCAAGGCCTTCCCTGGGTTTCGCCGCCCTGCGGCCGGATCCGATGACCGGCTCGGGTGGAAAACCGGATCCCGACGCGCATAACTCGCGGACCAGGATTAGGGTCGGTTGGACATCAGTTTCCAGGACCGGAAGGCGGGTAGGTAGGGCTCCGCAACGATGCAAACCAGGAGACGTCTGGGCGAGGTCGTCGCTCTCAAGAGATGGTCCGGCCCCTCCGGCGAGTCCCTCCAGTGGCTCGGCCGGCTTATGCGTGACGAAGGCATCGACATCACCGAGGCGACCGCCGACCAGCTCGAACGCGGGAGTCCCGTCTACGCCACCGTGGACGCCGACGTGGTCGAGGTTCAGCGGCTGATGGCACGGCACCACATCCTTCGTCTCCCGGTGGTCGACGACGGATGTCTGGTGGGGATCGTCGATCTGGTCGAGCTCGCTCTGCGGGCGAGCCGCGACGGCTCGGAGCCCCCCTCCGCGGCCTCCGGCCCGTAGTCCCCACGGCCCGAACGCGAATACGCTGGTCATCACGCCGCGATCGCTAGGGGGTGACCCGTGTACGACGCGTTCAAGAACCAGCTTCCGGACATCGACCCGGAAGAGACGCAGGAATGGATCGAGGCACTCGATTCCATCATCGAGGCCTCTCCCGGACGGGCGCGGTTCTTGCTTCACCGCATACTCCATCACGCCCGTTCCCGCCAGATCGGGCTGCCGTCGATGGTCTCCACCGACTACATCAACACGATCGCCCCCGAGGAAGAGCCTTACTTCCCGGGCGACGAGGCCGTAGAGAAGCGCATCCGTCAGATCATCAGGTGGAACGCGGCCGCGATGGTGTTGCGCGCCAACAAGAACTGGAACGGCATCGGCGGCCATCTCGCCACGTACGCCAGCCTCGCATCGCTGATCGAGGTCGGCTTCAACCATTTCTTCCGCGGCAAGGACGATACCGGCGGCGGCGACCAGATCTTCTTCCAGGGTCACGCGACCCCCGGCATCTACGCGCGCAGCTTCCTGGAGGGCCGCTTCGACGAGGACAAGCTGGAGCGGTTCCGGCGCGAGACCGCGGGTGGGCTCAGCTCGTATCCTCATCCGCGGGGCATGCCGGACTACTGGGAGTTCCCCACCGTGTCGATGGGGTTGGGCCCCCTGAACGCCATCTACCAGGCCCGCTTCAACCGTTACCTGCACAACCGCGGGATCAAGGACACGTCCCGCCAGCGCGTGTGGGCATTCATCGGGGACGGTGAGATGGACGAGCCCGAGTCGATGGCGGCGCTTTCGATCGCGGCGCGCGAGGGCCTCGACAACCTGACCTTCGTCGTGAACTGCAATCTCCAGCGCTTGGACGGGCCGGTGCGTGGGAACGGCAAGATCATCCAGGAGCTCGAGTCCCTCTATCGGGGCGCCGGCTGGCACGTGATCAAGGTCGTGTGGGGCAGGGAATGGGACGAGCTCCTTGCCCGCGACGCGGACGGCGTTCTGGTCAACCAGATGAATACGACACTCGACGGGCAGTTCCAGAAGTACGTCGTGGAGTCGGGCGCTTACATCCGCGAAGACTTCTTCGGACCTGACCCGCGGCTCAAGAACCTCGTCGAGCATCTGTCCGACGACGACCTGAAGCGGCTCCGCCGCGGGGGCCACGATTACCGCAAGGTGCACGCTGCTTATGCCAGCGCGATGGCCCTGAAGGATGCGCCCGTCGTCATCCTCGCCAAGACCGTGAAGGGTTGGACGCTCGGTTCCGCGGTCGAGGGACGCAACGTGACCCACCAGGCGAAGAAGCTGTCCGAGGAGGAGCTCGCCAAGTTCCGCGACACGCTCGAGCTTCCGATCCCCGATAAGGACATCAAAGAAGGGGCCCCGCCGTACTACCACCCCGGCCCCAACTCCGACGAGGTCCAGTACATGCTGGACCGGCGCAAGAGCCTCGGCGGCTTGCTCCCGGAGCGGAGGGTGGCGGTCCAGGCGCTCGAGCTTCCGAAGACCGAACTGTACGGAGAGTTCGACAAGGGATCGGGCAATCAGCCGGTCGCCACGACGATGGCATTCGTTCGACTGCTCCGCAAGCTCTTACGCGACAAGACGCTCGGAAAACGGGTCGTGCCGATCATCCCCGACGAGGCTCGGACGTTCGGTATGGAGGCTCTCTTTCCCGAGTTCAAGATCTACGCGCCGCACGGCCAGCTGTACGAACCCGTGGATGCCGAGCACCTGTTGGCGTACCGGGAGTCGCAGCAGGGCCAGATCCTCGAGGAGGGCATCACCGAGGCCGGCTCGATGGGCTCATTCACCGCCGCCGGCTCCGCTTACGCCACGCATGGCGAGCACATGCTCCCGTTCTTCATCTTCTATTCGATGTTCGGCTTCCAGCGCATCGGCGACCTGATCTGGAGCGCCGGAGACCAGAGGGCGCGCGGCTTCCTGCTGGGGGCGACCTACGGTCGCACCACGCTGCAGGGCGAGGGATTGCAGCATCAGGATGGCCATTCGCTGCTGGTCGGCTCGACCAACCCGGCCACGCTCAGCTACGACCCCGCTTTCGCGTACGAGATCGCTCATATCGTCAAGGACGGCATCCGCCGGATGGTGAACGAGGGCGAGGACGTCATGTATTACCTGGCCCTCTACAACGAGCCCTATCGCCAGCCCGCGATGCCCGAGGGCGTCGAAGAAGGCATCCTCAAGGGCCTCTACCTCTACAAAGAAGCGGCCGAGGAGAAGAGACATCGAACGCAGATCCTGGGCTCGGGGATCGCGTTGCCGATCGCGCTCGAGGCGCAGCGGATGCTCGCCGAGGATCATGATGTCGCTGCCGACATCTGGAGCGCCACCTCGTACCAGCAGTTGCGCGTGGAGGCACTCGACGCAGAACGTTGGAACCGTCTGCATCCCGAGGAGCCGGGCCGTACGCCGTACGTGACGTGGTGCCTCGACAACCGCACGGGGCCGGTGATCGCCGTGTCGGACTCGATGAAGGCGGTTCCCGACCAGATCGCACGGTGGGTGCCGCAACCATTCATTCCCTTGGGCACCGATGGGTTCGGCCGCGCCGACCACCGCGAGGCGCTCCGCAAGCATTTCGAGATCGATGCCGCGCACGTTGTCGTTGCTACGCTGGCGGCACTGGCGGAGTTCGGCGACTTCAAGCCGGAAGCCGTGGCCGAAGCGATCCACCGCTACGAGATCGATCCCGAGAAGATCAACCCGTACTTCGCCTGATCCGTGGGCCTCTACGACGACGAAGCCCGCTACTACGACGCGCTCTACTACTGGAAGGATTACGAGGGTGAGGCGCGGCGGATAGAGGAGATCGTGGACGGTCGCGTTCCCCAGGCGAAGACCTTGCTGGACGTCGGATGTGGCACGGGGATGCACATGCTCATGCTGCGCGATCGCTTCGCGGTCACCGGGCTGGACCTCAACGACGCGATGCTCGAGGTCGCACGTGAGAGGCTCCCGGGCGTCACTCTGCACCGAGGTGACATGCTCGACTTCGATCTCGGCTCCCGCTTCGATATCATCACCTGTCTGTTCAGCGGGATCGGCTACGCGCCGGACGTGGCATCGCTCGACCGTGCGGTCGCGCGCATGGCCGCGCATCTCGATCCGGGAGGGCTGCTGATCGTCGAACCGTGGCTCGAGCCCGACGACTTCGCCGAAGGTCATCTCGGAGCCCTCCTCGCCGACCAACCCGATTTCAAGCTGGCGCGGCTCAACACGTCGCACAGAGACGGCCGAGCATCCCGCCTGGATTTCGTCTACGCCCTCGTCAGTCCGGACGAGACGAAGACCTGGGAGTCGAGCGAGAGCCTGACCCTGTTCGAGCGAAACGAGATGTTGGCGGCCTTCGAGAGGGCCGGGTTTGAGGTCGAGCACGATCCGACCGGCCTCATGGGCCGGGGCCTATACGTGGCCATCCGGCGCTGATTGCGACTGTTTTCTCATCCGTCCCCTAATAGTGCAGAGCTACAATAAGCCTGCAGAGCACACGATAGGCGTGCATCCCCGCGGGTCGATTCCAGTTCTTGGTAAATCCGGCGGCCGGGGGGATAATCGACGGATACGCACATGACAGCAACATGGCTCGAAGCAATGGAGCTTCTCCAGCCGTACTTCTACGGCCTCCTGATGCTGCTCGCCGTCATCCAGTGGCGCCGGCATCCGGGGCGCCCCGCGGCGTGGTTGTGCACCGCCTTCGTCATCCTCGGGGTGGTCGTCGTGGCCGGCGCGCTATCGCCCCAGGCGTCCACGGACCCCGCGGTCGTCTGGGTGGGCAAGGCGATGATCGCCCTCCTCGTCTTCTTCCCCTACAGCCTGTACCGGTTCATGGGATCCATGATCGGTCAGATCACCTGGATCAAGGTCGTTGCGGCCGTGCTCACGCTGGGGCTCGCGGTGGCGGCGTTCCTGTTGCCGAGCTTCCCTCAGGAGGGCGATCCGCGTCCGCTGTGGTTCGAGATCTACATCGCCGTCCTCTTGGTCCAGTGGGCGGGGCTATCCAGCCTGGTCGCGGCGCGGCTGTGGCGGGCAGGCCGAGGCCATCCGGCCGTGGCGCGTCACAGGATGCGCACCATGAGCCTCGGGGCCGCAGGCCTGGCGCTGGCCCTCGTGGTGGCCGGCGAGCTGTCCGACGGCGGTGTAGCGGCGCTCGTCGTCCAGCTGCTGGCACTGTCCGCGGGCCCCCTGATGCTGACCGGGTTCACGCCTCCGTACGCCCTCCGTGCCTGGTGGCGTAGGAACGAGGACGCGTCCCTGACCAGAGCGGAACATTCCCTCACCGAGACCACGTCCGAGACCGAGCTCGCCGGGACCTTGCTGTCTCAAGCCCGCACCCTCCTCGCAGCGCCTTGGGCGTGGCTCGAGGATCGAGAAGGCAACGTCGTCGCCCGTGATCCCCGCCGGTCTCCGGGTTCGATCGACGAGTCGGGGTCGAATGGGACCACGCGCGCCGACGGCGACCGCGGATCCGTGATCGCCATCCCCATGCGATCTCACCGGCTCGTGGTCGCTGCGAGCCCGTTCATGCCCTTCTTCGGTTCCGAGGAGATCGAAAGATTGGAGCACCTGGCGGCTCTGGCCGACGTCGCTCTCTCCCGGCAGAGTCTCCTGGAGGACCAGCGCCTCTTGGCTGCAATCGTGGAATCGTCCAACGACGCGATCATCGCCAAGACTCTCGATGGAACGATCACCGCCTGGAACCGCGGCGCGGAACGGATCTACGGTTACGGCGCGCAGGAGATCGTCGGTGAGTCCGTGAGGCTGCTGCTGCCGCCCGGCGACTCGGACGACGTGACTGCCATCCTGGCCAAGGTCGGAGCGGGCGAGGTCATAGATCACTACGAGACGAAGCGGCGCACGAAGCAGGGTCAGGTGATCGACGTATCGCTATCGGGTTCTCCCCTGCGAGACGGCTCCGGCAAAGTTGTCGGTGCATCGGTGATCGCTCGCGACGTCACCGAGGAGGTTCGCCTGCGGGCCGAGCTTCACGATCAGGCCAGGACTTTGGAGGCCGCTCGGGAAGAAGCCGAGCGAGCGAATACCTCGAAGACCGAATTCCTCTCGCGCATGAGCCACGAACTACGTACGCCCTTGAACGCGATCCTCGGCTTCGCCCAACTGCTGGAGATGGACGACCTCGATCCCGGCCAGCGCGATAGCACCGCACAGATCGTCAAGGGTGGTCGACGCCTCCTGGAGTTGATCAACGAAGTTCTGGATATCGCCAAGGTCGAGACCGGGCAACTGACCATGTCGCTGGAAGCGGTTCCGGTCCGGGAAGCGGTGCGGTCGACCGTAGACCTGATCCGTCCTCTCGCCGATCAGCGATCCATCGAGCTCGTCATCGACATCCCCGCGGATGGGGAGACTCACGTGATCGCCGACCGTCAGCGGCTGGAACAGGTTCTGCTGAACCTGCTTTCCAACGGGGTCAAGTACAACGTCGAGGGCGGAAGGGTGTCGGTTCACCTCCTCGATCCCGGCGACGACGTGGTCCGCATCGGCGTTCGCGATACCGGCCCTGGCATCGCCGACGAGGATAAGCCGCGGCTCTTCGCGCCCTTCGAACGCTTGGGGGCCGACCAGGCCGGTATCGAGGGCACCGGTCTCGGCCTTGCGCTCTCCAAGAGCCTCGTCGAGGCGATGGCCGGCCGGCTCGAGGTCGATAGCGGGGACGGATCGGGGTCCGTCTTCTGGGTCGAGCTCCCTGCGTCCGGCCCCCCCGCCGCCCAGACGGCCGTTCCGGCCGTGCTCGACGCCGCGGGTCGAGCCGAGGGGACGCACACGCTCCTGTACATCGAGGACAACCTGTCCAACCGGCGGCTGATCGAACAGGTGCTCGCTCACCGCCCCGGCGTATCGCTGATCGCGGCGATGACCGGCAACCTCGGACTGGACCTGGCGCGTGAGCATGGCCCCGACCTCGTGCTGTTAGATGTGCACCTACCGGATCTCGAAGGTGCGGAGGTGCTGGCACGCCTCCGCAAGGACCCCCGAACCAAGGAGGTCCCGGTCGTGATCCTCAGCGCCGACGCCACGCCGGGCCAGATCAGACGTTTCATGGCGGCGGGGGCCCAGGACTACCTGACGAAACCGATCGACGTACCCGAGTTCCTTGCGATGCTCGACCGGCTGCTCGCGGAGAAGGCACCCCGATGAGTTCCAGTCACGATCGTCCAAACAGGATCCTGGTTGTGGACGACGAGCCCGCCAACGTCGAGTTGATCCGGCGACTGTTGGCGAGATCCGGCTATACGCATGTGGAGTCGACGACCGACCCGACCGAGG
Organism: Actinomycetota bacterium; assembly: GCA_009380005.1. Taxonomy (GTDB): domain Bacteria; phylum Actinomycetota; class CADDZG01; order CADDZG01; family WHSQ01; genus WHSQ01. The sequence goes on from WHSQ01000001.1 coordinate 147,783, forward strand.
TCGAGTCGATGTATCGCGCCCTGCAGCCCGATCTCATCATGCTGGATCTCCACATGCCGAAGCTCGATGGCTTCGGGGTCATGGAGCAGCTGTCGCAACTGATCCGGCCGGGCGAGTTCGTTCCGATCCTGGTCCTGACGGCGGACGTGACCCAGGACAGTAAACAGAAGGCGCTGGTAAGCGGAGCGAAAGATTTCCTGACCAAGCCCTTCGACCCCTCCGAGGTCGTAGCTCGGGTTGGCAACCTATTGGAGACGCGCAACTACCACCTCGAGCTTCGACGCCATAATGAACTGCTCGAAGAGAAGGTGCAAGAACGAACCGCCGCGCTGTGGGAGACGGTCGGGGATCTCGAGACCGCTCGCGACGACCTGCGCGTGGCCCAGGAAGAGACGATCCATAGCCTTTCCCTGGCCGCGGAGTTCCGAGATGATGAGACCTCACAGCACATCGAACGGATGAGTCGCTACTGCTCGATCATCGCCGCGGGCATGGACTTCGACAACGAACGTTGCGACACGGTCCGCCTCGCGTCCAAGATGCACGACGTTGGCAAGATCGGGGTTTCGGACTCGATCCTTCTCAAGCCCGGCAAGTTGACCGACGAGGAGTACCTAGTGATGAAGGAACATGCCCAGATTGGCTACGAGATCCTTCGGGGAGCTTCTTCTGAACTGGCGAGGACGGCCGCGACGATCGCCTGGACCCATCACGAGAAGGTCGACGGCAGCGGCTATCCGAGAGGGCTCACGCGAGACGACATCCCCCTCGAAGGGAGGATAGCGGCCGTCGCCGATGTCTTCGATGCCCTGACTACGAACAGGATCTACCGCCGGGCGTTCCCGCTGACGGAGGCGCTCGACGTCATGCGAGAGGGGGGCGGCGCTCACTTTGATGCCGAGATCCTGGATCTGTTCTTCGACCGGATGGACGAGGTCCTGAGGATGAAGGCCAAGCTCGAGGGATCGTCTCCCTAGCCGTGGCGACCGGAGCTGAGGCTATGGATCGCGCACACGGCTCCGCCGTCGTCCTCTGCGTTGACGACGAAGAGTCCAACCGGCAGCTGATAAGCAAGCTCTTCGCCCGCCGCCGGCCTCAAGACGTCATCATCTCTGCTGCCTCGGGTCAGGCCGCACTCGAGTACGCCCGGGCGGAGGCTCCCCAGCTCGTTCTCCTCGATCTCGGCCTTCCCGGAATGAGTGGGGACGAGGTGCTGAGGAAGCTCAAGCAGGACCATGATGTACCGGTGATCGTCATCAGCGGACACGCCGACCAGGCGACCAGGGACCGCCTGCTCGGTGAGGGTGCCGACGCTTACGTCGCTAAACCGTTCGACGCCGGCGAGCTCTTCCGCCTGATAGAGCGCTTCATCTAGTCGGCCCCGCCCGCACCGGCCCAAGGGGCGGGTGATTGCCGGCGTTTACGAGGGGGGCGCGGGGGTAGGGCTGAACCGCGTTCTAGTCCCCGACTTAGACCTTCGGTGATGCCCGATGGGCCGGACGGAAAAGATGATCAGTCTCGCTATCACGAACGACCCCGCCAGGGCGGCCGACGCGCGCCGATTCGTGCGCGGTTTCCTGATGGATATAGAGGCGAGTGATGACGACGTCTTCGAGGCCCTCGTGGCCGTGGAAGAGGCGATCAGCAACGCGGTACGTCATAGCGGCCGGCCCCCGGGAGACGGGATCATCGAGATCCGTTGTAAGTACTTGCCGGCCGAGTTCGTGGTACAGGTCGTCGACGACGGTCCAGGGTTCGACTACGAGCAGGCTCGGGTCGAGCAAGCGCCGGACCCCCTGGCCCCCGGCGGTCGCGGGCTCTTCCTGATGAACAAGTTGATGGACCGCGTGGTAGTCGAGCCGTCGCGAAGCGGCACGGTGGTCACTATGACCCGGTACTTGAACGGACGCGACGATGTGCCGGGGGACGACAACCACGACAGGACCTACGGAGGCAACTGGTCCTCGGGCCGCGAGCTATCCGAATAGCCGGATTCGTTCGCACTCTCGCCATGATGAGACGCGTCAGACCCTTCCCTAGCTCGCTCTGCGATCCATAATGGTCGGAGATGGCACACCGGCCCGTGGTTCTGATCGTCGACGACGACTCGTCCATGCGCGAGCTGCTGGAAACCATCATCTCGCTCGACGGCGGCCTGCGGATCGGCGGGGTCGCGGCCGACGGTTTCGAGGGGGCGATGCTCGCGGCCGACGTGCGGCCCGACGTCGTGATCCTCGACTTCTTCATGCCGCGCTGGGACGGCGAGAAGGCCGCCGAGTTCATCCGGGAGAACTGTCCCCAGTGCAAGATCGTGGGCTTCTCCGCGGTGCTGACCGAGACCCGAGTGGGCCGATGAGTTCCTCGTGAAGAACGACATCGAGCGCCTGATGGACCTCGTGCGCGAGCTGACCGTCGCGTAAGGTCGATCCCTCGGCGGGAGCGGGAGCACCGCGACCGGGCTCCGGCGCCGGATCGCGTGAAGCTAGATCCCGACTAAGCGGGCCGGTCTACGTGAGGCGCTCCACGATCATCGCCATGCCCTGGCCCCCGCCGACGCACATGGTCTCGAGCCCGATCGTCTGGTCGCGCTCGGTGAGATCGTTGAGCAGCGTTGCCATGATGCGAGCGCCGGTCATGCCGTAGGGGTGCCCGAGCGCGATCGCTCCGCCGTGCGGGTTGAGCTTGTCGCCGAACGGATCTACCCCGAGCTCCCGAACGACGGCTATCACCTGCGCCGCGAAGGCTTCGTTCAGCTCGATCGTCTCGATGTCGTCCATGGACATGTTCGCCTGCTTGAGCACCCTCCGCACGGCCTCTATCGGGCCGACCCCCATGATCTCGGGAGCGACACCCGACACCGATGAGGCAACGATGCGAGCCCGGGGGGTGATGCCGAGCTGCTTCGCCCGTTCGTCGCTCATCACCACGGCCGCGGCGGCTCCGTCGTTGAGCGGGCACGAGTTTCCCGCCGTCACCCTGCCGTCGGGCTTGAACGCGGGCTCCAACCCCTCGAGCTTCTCGAGGGTCGAGCTCGGCCGCGGCCCATCGTCCTGCCCGACCTCGGTGCCATCGTCTTTGCTATACGGGGTTATCTCGCGCCCGAAGAACCCGGAACCCTGAGCCGCGACCGCCCGCTCCTGGCTTTGCTGGGCGAACCGGTCCATGTCCTCACGCGACACGTCGTACTGCTGGGCGACGTTCTCGGCCGTCAGCCCCATCGGGATGTAGACGTTGGCGATCTCGGCGTCGTCGCCGAAGAGCTTGGGATGGAGTTCGTCCATGTCCTTGGGGTACCCGTCGACCTGGCTGATCGACTCGACGCCGCCCGCCACGAACACGTCGCCTTCGCCCGCCTTGATCGCGTGGAAGGCCATCCGGATCGTCTGCAGGCTCGAGGCGCAGAAACGGTTCACCGTCGTGCCCGGTACGTGCTCCGGGAGTCCCGCCAGCAGGGCGACCCGGCGGCCGAGGTTCATGCCTTGCCGGGCCTCTGGGAAGCCGCAGCCGACCATCACGTCCACGATCTCGCCCGGGTCCACGCCCGCCGTGCCGACCGCCTCCCGAACGGCGAAGGCGGCGAGGTCGTCCGGCCGGACGTCGGCCAGAGAGCCCTTCTTGGCCCGGCCGATCGGGGTGCGCACGGCGGAGACGATCACTGCTTCGGGCATGTTCGGGTCCCTTTCGGCCGGGTTGGGTGGACGCCGGAGAGCCTAAACCCGCCTGTCTGTGTGGCTCGGCCGCCGCGACCGGCGCATGTCGTGCACGAGCCGGTCGCGAGCCGCGCCATCAAGCAGGCCGGGCAGGGGCGACTCCCGGCCGGGAGGACCGGGTCGGATCCGCGAGGGGGAACCGGATAGGTCTGACACTTCGTGTCTAGTCATCATGTCCCTTTCGTCGCGGCGTGGCCGGCCTTCGGATCCAGTCCGCTCCTGGGGCAAGATGGGGCGAATCGGACACTCGTACGTGCCCTTGCGTAGGGCTTCTGCCCTCGTTACGTATCCAGGGGCCGGCCGCCGGCCCCGACGTTCCCATTAGAGGGCTTCTCATGAAGGAGGGCCCGGACGAAAGGGCGTAAGGGAAATGACCACCACCATCAGCACCACCGGCAAGACCGACGGGGCCGACAAGATCCGCAAGGTAGCGCTGTCGATCGCAGCGGCCGCGTTCGCAGTCGCTCTGATCGGCGTCGGGGCCTACGCTGAGTGGTCCACATCGGTCTCGAAGTCACAGACGGTCACCGCCGGCAACGTCGACCTGACGGCGCCGGGCACGAACCAGCTGACCGTCGCCGCCACGGGCGTAGCGCCCGGCGATACGATCCAGCGCCAGCTCGACCTCGTGAACTCGGGTTCGGTCGATCTGGGCTCGGTGACCCTCGGCTCGGGTGCCGGCGCCTCGCCCCCGACGATCTTCACCGACACCACGGACGGTCTGCAGCTCGGCTTGACCAGCTGTGACCAGGCGTGGACCGGTGCGTCGGCTCCTTACACCTGCGCCGGCACGGCCACGCCGGTGTACAGCGGCCCGGCCAGCATCTCGCCGGCCAGCGAGGAAGCGGCCGATCTCGCCTCGGCCACCGCGGGCGGCACCGACTACCTGCTCTTCGAGCTCACGCTGCCGACGACGGCTCCGGACACGATGGAAGGCCAGTCCGTCACCATCGACTACACGTTCACGGGCCTGTCGCGTACCGGGACCCAGAAGTAGCCCAGGGCTAACGAACGCTTACGAAGATGCAGTCGATGAGGACCGGGCAGATCGGCCAGGCAGCCACCACCGCGCTGCTCGTGGTGACCTGCCTGGTCCTCTCGACGTTGGCGTTCGGCCTCGTGACCCAGCGGTTCCGGGTCCTGCCCGTACTGACGGGAAGCATGGAGCCGATGATCGGGGCGGGCGACATGGCCGTCGCGACCGCGAAGCCACTCGACCAGGTGAGGGTGGGCGATGTGTTGGTCTACCACCCGCCGGGCGATGAGCGCCTGATCGTCCATCGCGTCGTAGACCTCACCGAGGGCGATCTCGGCCCCACGATCCGGACCAAAGGCGACGACAACGATGTGATCGATCCGTGGACGGCCGAGCTCCAGGGCGACGTTGCCTGGCAGGTCAAGCGGGTGGTGCCGAAGATCGGCCACCTGGCCGTCCTCGCCAAGCGACCGAACGTTCGGCTCCTGGCGATCGGGTTGGCGGCGATCGTCTTCTTGTTCGTCACGGTCCAGTCCATCTGGCGGGAGAAAGATTTCGATGAGGAGGTGGTCGGGGATGCGGTCGCGCTCGCGTGATCCTCTCGGCCGCGTCGCCGCCACGCTCATCCCGTCCGTCGTGATGGTCGTCGTGCTGGCGGCGCCGGCGCTTGCCGGTTGGACCGCATCGATGACCAAGAGCCAGACGGTGACCATGGCCACCCTGGCGGCTCCGACCGGACTGACGGCCGCCAACGGGGTGTGCGTCGCCCGTACGTCGTCGCCGGTCGATCTGGCATGGACCGCGACCTCCAGCAACTTCGCCGACGGCTACGAGGTCTTCCGCTCAACGACGACCGGTGGGCCCTACACTTCGCTTGGAACCGTCAACGGTCCCAACACCACCACGTTCGTCGACACGACGGCTGCCTTCAACAAGTCCTACTTCTACGTCGTCCAGGCGAAACGGAACCTATGGCGCAGCCCGAGCTCGAATGAGGCCACGGCGACGACGCCCAGACCGAACTGCGGCTGAGCTTAGGCCGCCTGCTCGACCCGGAAGGTCTCGGAGGTGATGCGCTCGCCGTCGATGCGAGCGACTGCAGCCCACGTGCCGGAGTAGCGAGAGGCATCCTGATCAGGGCCGGTGCGGAACCCGCACGAGTAGCGGCCGGCGCCCGTGTAGTCGAACTCACACTTCTGCCACACGAACCGCTGCCCGTTCCGGCGGGGAGCCTTGAGGCTCACCTGCAGGTCGGTGCCGGCGAGCTCCGGCACGTAGGTGTCGATCCACACTCTGCCGGGCTCCTGGCGGATCTCGGAAGTGGGCCCGACCTCGACCATGGTCGTGTCGCTGGCTCGCACCGCGGTCGGTGCCAGGGCGGCCGCCGCGAGGCAGATGGCAACCAATGTCGTCGTTCTGAAGCTCATTCCAGGACCCCCTTCGGATCGGCGGTGCTACGGCACCGCCTCGGTCGTCTTGCATATCGAAGGGGGAGCGCTCCCCGTGTGTTTCCCTTATAGCCAAGACATCGTCGCGACCTGCCGCCCGCTAGATAGAGCAGTCGGATGAAAAGCGTGTGAACAGGTGTCCGATTTGTCGGCGCGGGCCCGAGGCCCTGACTAGTCCCCATGGGGGACTCGCGCACGACGGTTAGGGTTTGCCCCATGCGGCTACTCGTGACCGGCGGCGCGGGTTACATAGGCAGCCACACGGTGGTCGAGCTGCTCGAGGGGGGCCACGACGTGGTCGTCGTCGACGACCTGTCCAATAGCTCCGAGGTCGCCCTGGACCGCGTGGCCGGTCTGACCGGGCGGCGCCCCGAGTTCCGCCGGGTCGACCTGGTCGACAACGACGTCCTGGCGAGCGTCTTCGACGACGGCCCCTACGACTGCGTGCTGCACTTCGCCGGCCTCAAGGCCGTGGGGGAGTCGGTCGAGCAGCCCCTGCGCTACTTCCGGACCAACCTGATCGGCACGCTGAACCTGTTGACCGAGATGGACCGGGCCGGGTGCCGGGACCTGATCTTCTCCTCGAGCGCGACCGTGTACGGGGCACCCCAGGCCCTGCCGCTGATCGAGACCCACCCCACCGGCGGGACGACGAGCCCGTACGGCCGAACCAAACACATGATCGAGGAGATCTGCTACGACGTCGCCGCCACGGGGGCCGGGTGGCGGATCGCGTTGCTGCGCTACTTCAATCCGGTCGGGGCCCATCTCAGCGGACGGATCGGCGAGGACCCGAAGGGGATCCCCAACAACCTCGTGCCCTACGTGTTGCAGGTCGCGGTCGGCCGGCGTCCTCATGTCGACGTGTTCGGCAACGACTACCCGACGAGCGACGGGACGGGGGTGCGCGACTATCTTCACGTCGTCGATCTCGCCAAGGGTCACCTGGCCGCGATGGAGAACATCGACCGCTTCGAGGGTGCCCGTGCCGTGAATCTCGGCACCGGAAGCGGCAACTCCGTGCTGGACGTGATCAACGGCTTCGCCGAGGCATCGGGCAGACGGATCGCCTACGAGTTCGCCGACCGGCGTCCGGGCGACGTCCCCGAGCTGTATGCCGATCCGAGCCTCGCCGCGGAGCTACTGGGGTGGAAGGCCGAGAGGGGCCTTGCCGAGATCTGTGCCGACGGCTGGGCGTGGCAGTCGGCCAACCCCAACGGTTACGCGAGCGACTAGCCCGGTATTCACCATAGCGCTGCCGACGCCTGCAACCACCCTCAGTGGGCCCGGCGGAAGGTGTTTACCGATCGTCGCTTAATGTAGTTCGCGAAGAATGATCCAACCGAATCGGATCGCTAGTGATAGTTCGCGAAAACATCCCCAACCGATCCGATCGGTGAGGAGGCGGTCATGTTCGGTCGACGGCGGTGGAGAGCGCGCCCCGTCGCGGGACGCGCGGTGGCCGTCGTGGCCTTCCTCCTCCCCGTCCTGGCTTCCCTGGCCGCGGTGATCGCGATGAACGCCCTGCTGCCGCCGCCCACCACGCCCTCCGAGCGCATCCTCTGGTGGATCTTGATCGTCATAGCGGGCATCGCCCCTCTGCCGCCATTCATCTACGTGGCTCGCAGGCTGATGCCGCTGTCGATGTTGCTGCGCATCGGCTTGCTGTTCCCGGATAAGGCTCCATCGCGCTTCCAGGTGGCGAAACGCGCTCACCGAACCAGGGACCTGCAGCGAGAGGTCGCGGCCCGTCGCGCCGATGCCCCGGCCGACGTGAGGATCGACGCCGCGTCACGTGTGCTGGCTCTCGTCGCCGCCGTGGGAGATCACGATCGAGCGACGAGGGGCCATTCCGAGCGCGTGCGCGTGCTCACGGATCTGATCGCCGACGAGATGAAGCTGCCGGACGCGGACAAGGAGAAGCTACGTTGGGCCGCGCTCCTTCACGATGTCGGCAAGCTGTCCGTACCGGGCGAGATCCTCAACAAGCCCGGTCGTCCGGACGCGGCAGAGTGGGAGGTGTTGCGCCGGCACCCGGTCTTCGGAGTTCGCGTCATGGGTTCGTTACGGGCCTGGTTGGGGGAGTGGACCTCCGCGGTCGAGCAACATCACGAACGCTTCGACGGGACCGGCTACCCACTGGGACTCGCCGGGAGGGAGATAGCGCTCGGGGGCCGGATCGTCGCCGTCGCGGACAGCTTCGAGGTGATGACCGCGGCGCGTGCCTACAAGAAGCCACTGACGGTGGCAGCCGCGCGCGAGGAGCTCGTCCGGACAGCGGGTAAGCATTTCGATCCCAGCGTCGTTCGAACCTTCCTTGGTGTCTCCGTCGGGAAGCTCAAGTGGGTCGTCGGTATCGGCGCGCTCCTCGCGCAGATCCCGTTGGTGTCTCAATTGTCTTATCGCGGTTTCTTCCAGCGCGTGGGGCGGGGGATGGGCACGACGGTCTCGTCCGCCGGGTTGGTCGTAGCGATGACCGTGGCGGGGCCGCTCCAGCTTGCCGGGTTGCGGCCGGTGGATGGGCCGTCCGAAGGAACCGAGCGAAGCCTGGCCGGGCCGGCGATCGATCGAGAGACTCCGGCGCCCCCGAGATCCGTCGTCGTCGAGCCCCGGACGGACCGCAGGGCCGGCCGAGTCGTTCCGTCCGACGGCACTGTGGAAGCGGCCGGCCTCGAGTCTTCCGAGGAGGGAGACGGCACCATGGAAGTGGCGGGCCTAGAGTCTTCCGAGGAGGGAGACGGCACGCGTCTCGATCGTCGCCGATCCCCGCCGCCCGCACCCGATGGGAATGGTGACGCGGACGGTCGCGACCGGCTCGCGCGAGCCCATGTCGAGCTCCACACGTCCGCAGGGCACATCAGGGTGATGCTTGCGGTGGAAGGGGACCGGCCGCCTCGCGCCAAGGTTGAGTTCGTGCGGGCGCGAGGCTGAGCGGAAGTCGACCAGATTCCGACGAAGCGCGCCATCAGGTTCACCTCCGCTCGGCTTCCATGAGAACCTTGTGCGCCTAAGCCGACCAGGGAGGTGACGCCTTGCGGATAACCGTTGTCGGGACGGGCCACGTGGGACTCGTCTCGTGCGTGACCTTCGCCCACATGGGCCACGACGTCGTGGGGATCGACGCGGACCGGGCCAAGGTCGAGTCGCTGAGAGCAGGCCGGAGCCCGTTCTTCGAGCCCGGCGTCCAAGGGCTGCTGGACGAGGGGATCGCCAACGGACGGCTCCGGTTCACGACCGACTACGCCGAAGGCATCCCCGGGGCCGACGTCGCGTTCATCTGTGTGGGCACTCCTCCCCGTGAGAGTGGAGAGGCGAGTCTGGTTGCGGTTGAGAAGGCGACCCGCGACATCGCCGGCCTCGTCGACGGTCCGATCGTCATCGTAGAGAAGTCCACCGTCCCGGCCGGGACCCACGACCGTGTGAAACGAACCATCGCCCACGAACGCCCCGAGCTCGCCGACCGGATCCGGGTGGCGTCCAACCCCGAGTTCCTGCGGGAGGGACGGGCGGTCGTCGACACCCTGGAGCCCGAGAGGATCCTGGTCGGCGCCGACGACGACGCGGCGTTCGAGGCCCTAAGGCGGATCTACCAACCCTTGACGGCCAAGGGCGTGCCTCTGATCGAGACCGACATCGCTACCGCCGAGATCGCCAAGCACGCATGCAACGCGTTCCTCTCCATGAAGATCTCGTTCATCAACGCGGTCGCTCGCATGTGCGAGCGTGCCGGGGCGGACATCGCCTCGGTTGCGGAGGTCATGGGGACCGATAGCCGGATCGGCGCTTCCTTCCTGAACGCCGGCATCGGCTACGGGGGATTCTGTTTCCCGAAGGACGTCGACGCTTTCGAACGCGTAGCTGATTCACTCGGTTACAGCTTCCCGCTCCTGCGCGAGATCGCGCGCATCAACGACGAAGCCGTAGAGGCCGCGTTCCTGAAGGTGCGCGACGCGCTGTGGAACCTGGACGATAAGCGTGTCTGTCTGCTGGGGCTCGCCTTCAAGCCGGATACCGACGACGTCCGCTTCGCTCCGGCCCTCGCGCTGGCGGAGAGATTGATCGGCGCGGGCGCTCGGGTGAGCGCTTACGACCCCGCCGCCATCGACGAGGCCCGCCGGGAGGAGCCGGAGATCGAGTACGCGAAGGATCCATACGGCGCGGCAGCCGATGCCCACGTGGTCGTGCTGTGCACCGAATGGCCCGAGTTCGAGGATCTGGATCTGGACAAGCTGAAGAGCGTTATGCGCTATCCGATCTTCGTCGACGGACGGAACGTATTCGATCCGGAAGACATGAGGAGACGCGGCTTCACCTACTACTCCATGGGCCGCACCGACCCCGCCGCTCGCCGTGCCTAGAGCGATTGTCACGGGGGCCGCGGGGTTCCTCGGCTCCCATCTGTGCACCAAGCTCGTCTCGAACGGCTGGGACGTGGTGGGCTACGACAACCTGCTGACGGGCGACATGGACAACCTCGTCCACCTCGAGAGGCAGGAGAGGTTCTCGTTCGTCCGTCACGACGTCACCGAGTACATCAACGTGGATGGGGATGTCGATTGGGTCCTCCACTGGGCCTCGCCGGCGTCGCCGATCGATTACCTGCAGTTCCCGATCCAGACCATGAAGGTGGGGTCGCTGGGGACGTGGCGGGCGCTGGGCGTCGCCAAGGACAAGGGGGCAGGGTTCGTGCTGGCCTCCACGTCCGAGGTGTACGGCGACCCCCAGGTCCATCCGCAGCCGGAGTCCTACTGGGGCCACGTGAACCCGGTTGGTCCGCGGGGGGTCTACGACGAGGCCAAGCGCTACGCGGAGGCGCTTTCGATGGCGTACCAGCGTCAACATGGCGTACGCGTCAAGCTCGTTCGGATCTTCAACACGTACGGGCCTCGCATGCGCCGGCAGGATGGACGGGCGGTGCCCACCTTCATGGATCAGGCACTCGGCGGCCTGCCCCTTACGGTGCACGGTGATGGCTCCCAGACGCGTTCGCTGTGTTACGTCGATGATCTGATCGAAGGGATATGGCGCTTCGTCAATTCCGACCTCACCGGCCCGGTGAACATCGGGAATCCCCGGGAGATCTCCGTCAGGGAGCTGGCGGAGATGGTGGCGCGGATCGCCAACAGCGACTCCGAGGTCGTCTTCGGCGAGCGCCCCATCGACGATCCCGAGGTCCGCTGCCCCGACATCTCACTCGCCCAGAACAAATTGGGCTGGGAGCCGCAGGTCGCGCTGGAGAACGGTCTCGCCAGGACCATCGATTGGGCCCGCTCCGCCTGGTTCTAGAGCCCGAAGTACCTGATGGTCCCATGGCTGCCGGGTCGCGCAGAGGATCCAGCCTCTCCGTGAAACGCTAGAGGCACCACGCCAAAAGGCCCGGCCCACCCGGCGCCGGGCCTCGATCTCTCGGCTCTGGGTCGTTCCTAGCGGATGAGGCCGCTCGTCGACAGGATCAGGTCGGCGGCCGCTTCACCGGCGTCGTGAACCTCTTGGGTCTCGATGTCCTCGAGCTGCCGGAGCCACAACCTGCCCCTCGGCGAGAGCTGTGGGGCGTCGGAGGTTTCGAGCAGACCTGCCTGCCTCAGTTCCTCCAGGATCTCAGCCATCTTTCACCTCCCGCCGGGACGTTCGTCGTCTCGTGCGCCGCTCACGGTAGCCACGGGTAACTTGACCGTCAGGTCAGTTCGGTGCGGGACGTCACCGAAATCGTCGCGACCCGGACCTAATCTCCCTGAATGGCTCGTCGCCTGGTCGGTCTCCTCCTGTTGCTCGCTTCCTGCTCTGCGCACCAGGTGCAGCTCACGGTGCAAGCACCGGCGACCTTCTCGTCCGAACCCGGCGGTTACGAGGACGTCACCGTGATCCGGGTCATCGACGGTGACACGGTCGAGGTACGGATCGAGGCGGTCACGCCGGGCCCGGGCGCCGGCTTCGGCGAGGTCGGCGAAGAGCATCGGGTCCGCCTCATCGGCATCGACACGCCGGAGACGGTGAAGCCGGCTTCTCCGGTCGAGTGTTTCGGCAAGGAGGCATCGGCCGCCGCCGAGGCCCTCCTGGGAGGCCAGCAGGTACGCCTCGTGAAGGACGTCGAGGAAGTGGACGGCTTCGAGCGCTTGCTGCGATACGTCTATATAGGCGACGAGCTCGCGAACGCCCGCCTCGTCGCCAACGGATACGCGCACGCCTACACCTACCCGCCCAACGTCCGCCACTCCCAGTTGTTTGTGCAGCTGGAGCACGACGCCAGAGTTGGCAACCGAGGTCTGTGGTCGGCGGACACTTGCAATGGCGAGGATTGAAGAGATGACATCCGTGCATGTATTATGCATGCATGAAGAACATCCAGATCAGGAACGTCCCGGAGAAGACCCATTCCATCCTGCGGAGGCGGGCCTCCGACGCCGGTATGTCCTTACAGGAGTACCTGCTCGGGATCGTCAACGAAAGCGCTGCGCGCCCCACCGTGGAGGAGGTTCTGAAGCGCGTAGCGAAGCGTAGTGGGGCAACATTTCGCTTGCGGGATGCCGTCGCTGACCTCAGAAGCGAACGGGATTCGAGGTGATCGTTGTCGACGCATCGGTGGTCGCGACCGCCGTTTCGGTACGGGGCGAGGACGGCGACCGTGTACGCGATCGGCTGATAGCGGAGAACGATCTCCATGCTCCTCACCTTGTGGACCTCGAGGTCGCATCGGTCCTCAGACGTCGCGCTCGTCAGGGGGACATCGGGGGAAGCGAAGCCGATCAAGCGCTGCAGGAGCTTTCGAGATTGCCTCTCACGAGGTATCCGCATTTCCCACTTCTGCCTCGGATCTGGGAACTCAGGTCTAACCTCAGTTCCTACGATGCGGCTTACGTCGCACTTGCTGAGGCTCTGGGATGCACCTTCGTTACCGGTGACCGCCGCATCGCCCAAGCGCCGGGGCTTCGCTGTCACTTGGAGACCATGTAGCGGAGACTGGGCCTGCCGGCGAATCCACGACTATATTTAGCGATACTTGACGAACGTGCGCCATGCGGATCTCTTTGCGCAACTTCATTGGGAGGCAAGAGGGAACGATCGAGGGCTGTGGTCCTCGCATGCCTGCAAGGCTCGAGCAAGGCGGCCAGCATCGAGGGCGGTGATCGGGCTATCGGGGGCCGGATGCTGGGTACGCGTGACGGGCGGTGGTAGAAGAGGGGAGAGAGGCGCCATTCCGGGCGCGGCGATCGAGGAGGGACGCCGATGATCGGATTCATCGTGGCGGGGCTCGTGATCGGGGCGCTGGCCAGGCTCGTCAAGCCGGGTCGCCAGAACCTGAGCCTCCTCATGACCCTTCTGCTGGGTCTCGCCGGGTCCGTGATCGGCGGGCTGGTGGCGAACCTGTTGGGCACGGGAGACATCATGGAGCTCAACGCCCTCGGGTTCATCGTCGCCGTGATCGCGGCCGTGCTTCTGATCGGCGTTGCGGAGGGGATGTCGGGCTCCAAGACCCGCCCCTGATCCAAGAGAGGTTCCCGCATCAGGTGGCCGGAGAGGCCCAACGCACGACGAAGAGCACCGGCAAGATGACGAGTGCGGCACCAATCAGGGCGAGGGCCGAGTAGCCGAGGCTTGCGAGCAGCAGACCGGATCCGAGGCTCGCCGCGGCCGAAGACGACCACAACAGGACGTCGACGTTTCCCTGCAATCTGACGCGCTGGACGTAGCTCATCCCGACCGTCAGGGACGCGCTTCCGGCTACGAAGGTGAAGCACCATCCCAGTCCGAGCACCAGCAATGCCACCGACAGCATCCCGCTGGAGTGGTCCGGCGCCAGCGCCGCGAGTATGCCGGCCGCGATCACGAGCCCGAGACCGGCAATGATCACCCGTTTCGGCCCGAGACGGTCGCTCAACTTGCCTGCCAGCGGAGCGAGGGCGAACATCCCCACGAAGTGACCGCTCATCACGAAACCGATGGTGCCGAGGGTGTGGCGAGCGTCTCCCATGTGGACGGGCGTGATCGTCATGATCAGGATCATCGTGACCTGAGCGAACAGCATGGCTATCAGCGTGGTGCGGACACCGGCCGAGCGCCACACGGTCGCAAGCCCTCCATCGCTTTGCGCGCCGGCCTGACCGATCACCTTGTCCGCGAGGAGGCTTGGATCGGGTCGCATCGTCATGGCCGCGGCAACTGCGAGCGCGTAGAAGCCGGCGCCGAACACGAATACACCTCCGAGGGTCGAGATCCCGAGGACCCGTCCCACCGGGCCCCCCGCGCGCAGCACGATCGGGCCAAGCGCAGCGCCGATGGTTCCCGCCCACACCACCCAGCTCAACACGAAACCGCGACGCTCCGGGGGCTGCATGTCGGCCGCGACGAAGCGCGAGAGCTGGTTCGCTCCATGACCGGTGCCGATGAGGAGCATGCCGGCCAGCAGGAGCGCGAAGGAATCTACTACCGCGGCAACTACGCCGGTGAGGGCGCCCAGAGCTCCCAGCCCCCAACCGAGCATGAGCCCGGGTGCGCGCCCGCGGCTGGACATGACGCTCGAGAGCACGGCCGCCCCGAGCGCGGCTCCCAGGATCGAAGCCGCGCCGGGGAGGCCGGCGAGGGCACGCGATCCCGTGGCTGCCACGGCGACGAGCGGCGCCGCGGTGAACGTCGCGTAGAGGGCAGACGTGCCCGCGCCCACCCCAAGGAATACGGTGCGGGTGAGCCGTCGGCGCGTCCGAGCGATGTCAACGGGCGAGGGAGGGGCCGCCACGCTTGGATCCATGATCCGACTGAAGCACGGGTGCCCTACGGAAGGTAGGGGGTAGATGCTAGTTCAGATCCTCGAACCCACCTAGGCTTCGATCATGCAGCTCTCGTCTCGAGCTCGCCTGGTCGCAGGCCTGCTGGCCGCTCTGGCCTTCGCCGCATACCTCGTGATCGTGGATCTGGGCCTCTACGCGGGGAAGGTACATCGCGGCGTGACGGTCGCGGGCTACGACGTGGGCGGCCTCAGCTTCCCCGAGCTCGTAGATGCGCTCGAAGATCGCCGTGACGATCTGCTCACCCGTGAGATCGTCTTCTCTACGGATGGATTCCGCGATGTGGTGACCGGGGCCGAACTTGGTTGGGACCCGCACGTGTTCGATACTGCTCGGGCGACGTACGCCACCGGCCGCACCGGCGGCATCATCGATTCGGCCGAAGGCCGCCTGCGGGCATGGTTCGGCGAAGTGTCCGTGTCGTGGGAGAACGGTATCCGCCACGAACGGCTGGGCAGGTTGATCGCACGCTGGGAACGTGAGGCGGGGATCGATGTCGACGACGGTCCGGCACGGAGGTTGATCCGTACCGCGATCGGAGCCGGCGCCCGCGACGTCTACGAGATCCCGCTCGACGGCCAGAAGTAAACGCCCAGACGTTGTTGACGGAGCTAATCCGTAGACGAGCTGAGCGTGCTCGTTGTCTCGTCCGTCGTTGCGCCGTCGTCGGTGGGCGAAGCCGTCGGCTCGGGCGTGGGCTCGGGCTCGGGGTAGGTTTCGACGGGTGCCTCAGCGTTCGATCCATCGGAGTCGACCGGCAATGATGAGCGAGAGTCGCCATCCGTGTCGTTGTCGGTCGCGCTCGGGCTCGGACTTGGCGACGGCGATTCGGTATCCGAGGTGTCGACGGCGGCGGAGGGGGCCGGCTTGGGCTTAGCTTTCCTCCGCTGGTCCTCCGTCCCCGTTGTCGTCTCGCCCTGGGCGGGGGGCGTCGTACGCTCCAGGCCCCCGAACGCGAGTACCCCGGCGGCGACCAGCACGGCGAGGGCCGCCGCGGCGGCGCCGATCGCTCCGGGCCGTCGCCACACGGCCATCCCGCCGCCGACATCTTCCTCGTCCCTATAGGTGGTTCCTTCGGCGAAGGCCGCCAGCGCGTCCGCGACCTCCTGCCCGTCGGCGAACCGATCCTGCGGATCCTTGGACAGGCACCTCATCACCAACCGCTCGAGACCGGGATCGAGATCCGAGACGTAGGCGCTCGGTGCCTCCGGTTGGCTCTCCACGTGCGAGATCGCGATCTGCGTGATCGAGGTCCCGTCGAAGGGTTTCCGTCCCGTGAGAAGCTCGTACAAGACGACCCCCAGGGAGTAGACGTCGGATGCCGGCGAGGCCGACGAGCCCGAGACCTGCTCCGGAGAGATGTAATGGGGCGAGCCGATCGCCTGGCCGGTGGCGGTCATCGGTTCGGCTCCCCGGCTGGTCGCGATCCCGAAGTCCGCGAGCCGGACGCGCCCGTCCCGGGTGAGGAGGATGTTGCCGGGCTTGATGTCGCGATGCACGATCCCGTGCGCGTGTGCGGCGCCCGCGGCGGAAGCGGCCTCCTGCACGATCTCGATCGCCCTCTCCGGCAGGATGGGCTCGCCGATGAGGTCTGCGGCCGAACCCCCTTCCACGCACTCCATCACGAGGTAGGGGTGCTCGTCGTGCTGACCGAAATCGAGGATCCCCACCACGTGCGGGTGGGAGATGCGCGCTACGGACTGCGCTTCGGAGAAGAACCGGACCATGTACTCGGGGTCGTGGGCCAAGCGGTCGTCCAAGACTTTGACGGCTACGTCACGGCCGAGGCGACGGTCTCGGGCGCGCCAGACGGCGGCCATGCCGCCGTCTCCCAGGGTCTCTTCGAGCTCGTAGCGCTCCTGGATCACGTCGCCCGGTTCCATCTCTAGCCCTATCCCCGGCCTCGCGCTGGAAGAAACAGGTGGGGCGCCATTTCTCCCGGTATGCCCGCGCGAGCGGATCCCGGGCGTGGAGCCCCTGCGCCGTCGTCTTTCGCGACGCTCAGAAACCGAGCGAGGCGAAGCTCGTGGTCGGAGCGAGCTGTTGGGCCGAAACGCTCACGGGGTCGAGCAGGCTGGTCGTGAGGAGCCCGGTACCGGTCGCGCTCGAGAGCTGGCCCGTCAGGTCCTGCGCCGACAGGATCGTCGTGAGCTGATCCAGCAGACTCGTGACCAGGGGATAAAGGTTGGTCACCAGGAGCGTCAAAGTGTCGCCCAAGAGTTCCGTCAGCGTGTCCAGGAGCGCCTGCAGGCTCGAGAGGTCGTCTGTGCCGTTGCGATGAGCGAACCCTGTATCCACAGGTCGAACGGCTTGAGGTCTTCGTTCAGGCGTCCGCCATCAGGTCCGGTCGCGGGCGGCCGCGGCCTCGGCCGGAGGTCCCGGTTCGATCTGAGACGGCAGCCGGCGCACCGCGAGCTCCGACACCGCGATGCCGGCGAAGACCATGCCCGCGCCCACGAAGGCGTTCCACTCCAGGCGCTCGCCCAGCAGCATCCAGCCCAGGAACACGCCGAAGACCGGGATCAGGTAGGTGACGAAGCTGGCCGTCGTCGAACCGACGTCGGCGATCAACCGGTAATACAAGAGGTATGCGAGACCGGTGTTGACCACGCCCAACGTCAGGACGACGATCATCGCCTGCATATTCGATACGTCGGGCGCGCCGCTGACGGCACCGTCGACGGCCACGAGCGGGAAGCAGATGGCGGACGAGATGATGAACTGGGCTGCGGATGTCTGCAGCGGAGTTCCCGATCCGGTCACGTGCAGCTTGGCGTAGACGAAACCGAGTCCGTACGAGGCCGACGCGACGACGACCGCGAGAGCGCCGAGAAGGCCCCCCGCGGAAACGTGGCCCGTCAACACCGCGACGCCGGCGAACCCCAGCAATATGCCTGCGATGCGCAGGGGAGGGAACGGCTCCGATCCGCGCAGCGCGATGGCCGCGATGATCGCCGTGAACAGGGGGGTGGTCGAGTTCAGGATCGAGGTAACCGACGCCGAGATGTATTGCTCGCCCCAGGTTATGAGGAAGAACGGGATGATGTTGGCGACGATCGCCATCACCAGGAGCGCCCGCCACAGGCTCCGGCCGGCCGGCAGACGCCGTCCGCCGGCGTAGACCATCACCATCAGGACGGCGGCCGCCACGATGATGCGGGCGGCGATCATCTGCATGGGGGAATAAGCCTCGAGCCCGTACTTGATCAGGACGTAGGACGACCCCCAGATCGCGCCAAGGCCCAGCAATCGCACCGCGTCCACGAGTCGCATCGGCACATGTTTGCACGCAGAGAGGTACCTTCCGGCGTCATCCGCTTTGCCGCTTCCAGCCTCACCGGCGTGGCAGAATCGGGAACCAACCGCACCCAGCTAGGTCAGGAGGACGACGTTGTCCCTGGACCCCCGCAAGCTTCCCGACGACATGCCGGAGCTGATGATCGCCGGGCCCGGCGAGTTGCACGAAGAGGACCTCGACATCCTCGGCCGCCAGGTGATCGCCCATTACGGCGACGTCTGGACGCAGCTCCACAATGAGACCGTCGATCTCCTCGGCGGCTTCCTCGGTTGCGCCGACAAGCCGTACATCCTCCCCGGCAGCGGCACGACCTGTTTGGACGCGGCGATGTTCAACCTCTTCGAGGAAGGTCAGAAGGTCGTGGTGGCCGCCACCGGCTTCTTCGGCACGCGCCTTACCCAGCTGGCGAAGCAACACCGCCTGGAGATCACCGAGGTGCCGGTCGAGATCGGAGCTCCGGCCGACCCCGCCGCGCTGCGGGATGCCGCGAAGAGCGTGAAGGCAGACGCGATCCTCACGGTCCACGTCGAGACCGCGACCGGCGTCCGCCATCCGATCGAAGAGATAGCCCAGGCCGCGCACGAGGTCGACGCGGTCGTGTTGGTCGACGGGATCGCTTCCGTCGGAGGAGAGCTGCTCGATATCGACCGCACGGGGATCGACGCCGTCGTGACCGGCTCGCAGAAGGGCCTCGAGGCGCCACCGGGACTGGGGATCCTCGGTCTGAGCGAACGCGCGCGCGAGCGCGTCGAGGCTCGCTCCGAACGCCCGGACTCCTGGTACCTCGATCTCAAGGTGTGGGACTGGTACCGAACCGAGTGGGGCTCGTGGCACCCGCACCCCGTGACCATGCCGACGAATCTCGTGCTGGCGCTGAGCTCCAGCTTGCGCCGGATCATGGAGGTGGGGCTCGAGACCTGGGTCGCACGCCGGGCCGAGCTGGCGAAGAAGTGCCGCGAGGGCCTGCGCGAGTTGGGACTGGAACCGGTGCCGCAGGCGGGCGCGGAGGCGAATCTCGTCGTCGCGGCGTGGGCCGACGATCCGGCTGCGATCCAGAAGCATCTGCTGGCGCGATCCGGGATCATGGTCTCCGGGGGTCTGACGCCGACGCTCGGCAAGGCGATCCGGGTCGGCCTGATGGGCCACACCGCCACCGAGGAGATGGTCGACCGGGTCCTCGCCGGCGTCCGGGAAGCGCTCGGCCGGTAGGCGAAAGACGCGTTTCTGTCGCACCCGCTTCTTAGGGTGAGCCCGTGAGCCCTGGAAGGCGCCTTTCGTGAGGTTGGTGGTGTTCGCCGACGTCCACCTGGACGCCAGCTTCGCCTGGGCCGGGGCCGACCGCGGGGGCGCCCGCAGGTGGCGGTCGGACCTGCGCCGGGCCTTGTCGAATATCGTGGAGCTCGCCGTCGATCGCCGGGCCGATGCCCTGCTGTGCGCGGGGGACCTCTACGAACACGACCGCTTCACGCCCGACACCCAGGCTTTCCTCGCCAAGACCTTCGCCGAAGTTGCGCCGCTCCAAGTCTTCCTGGCGCCGGGCAACCACGATTGGTTCGGTCCCCAGAGCCTGTACGAGACCGTCGACTGGAGCCACAACGTCCACGTGTTCGGCTCTCCCGACCTCGAGCCCGTCGAGTTGACGGAAGGCCTGACCCTGTGGGGGAGCGCCCACCTCGGGCCCGCCAACGCCGGCGGGTTCGTGAAGGACCTCCGGGTCGACCGGGACGGCGTGAACCTCGCGCTGTTCCACGGTTCCGAGCTGTCGTGGCTACACAACGAGGACGGCTCGAAGGTCCCGCATGCGCCGTTCAGGGCGGCAGAGATAGAGGCGTCGGGCCTCGACCATGCGTTCGTGGGTCACCTGCACACGCCTCGCATGGCGGCGCGGCACACCTACCCCGGCAATCCCAACCCGCTGGCGTTCGGCGAGACGGGGGACCGCGGCGCGGTGATAGCGGACGTCGGCGATGATGGCTCCATCACCCGCGTCGTTGAATCCGTGGCAGTGACCGAGCTCCACGAGATCGAGGTCGACGTGACCGGTTGCGCGAGCCGCAACGACGTGGTGGCCGCGGTTCAGCGCGAGCTCCACGGGATCGACGGGTTGGCCCGGGTCGACCTCGTCGGCGAGCTCCAGAGCGAGATCGACCTGCGGGTCGAGGACATCCGCTCGGAGATCGAGATCGGGGGCTTGTTGGTTCGGACCGATGGCGCGCGGGTCGCGTACGACTTCGGATCGATCGCGGACGAGCAGACCACCGTCCGTGGACGCTTCGTGCGCGATGTGCTGGACGCCGATCTGGACGAGGACGAACGCCGCCGGATCCTGATCGCGGGGCTGCGGGCCCTCGACGGACGCAAGGACCTGGAGGTCGCCTGATGCGGATACGGAGGGTGATCGCCCCCGCGTTCGGCCCCCTGGTGGACGCCTCGCTGGAGCTTGCGCCCGGCATGAACGTCCTGCACGGGCCCAACGAGGCCGGCAAGTCGTCGTGGCACGCGGCCTTGTTCACCGGCATCTGCGGGCTGCAGCGCGGCGCGGCGCGCCGCAACGAGAAGCGCTGGTTCACCGACGCGCACAAGCCGTGGGACCGCGATGGTTGGGTGGTGGGGGCCGAGATCGAGCTCGCCGATGGTCGCATCGTCGAGCTGCGCCACGACCTCGACGGAAGCGTCGACTGCACCGCGAAGGACGTGACGCTGGGGCGCGACTACGCGAACGAGATCATGTTCGAGGGATCGCCCGACGGATCCGTGTGGTTGGGGCTCAACCGGCGCTCTTTCCCGGTCACGGCCTGCGTGCGCCAGGCCGAGCTCCTGAGCGTGGTGGAGGATCCCGATCTGTTGCAGGAGCACCTCCAGCGGGCCGCGGCGACGGGCGGCACGGATTCGACGGCGGCCAAGGCCCTCTCGACCATAGAGGCGTACCTGCGCGATCACGTGGGCCTCGACCGCGCCAATTCGACCAAGCCACTCCGGCGCGCGATCGAACGCCTCCGCGCCGCCGAGAACGGACTCGACGAGGCAACGTACGAGCACGAGGCTTACATCGAGCTGCTGGCGCGCGCCGAAGCGCTCGACCGCAGCGCGACGGAGGCGGCGAACCTGCTGCGGGTGGTCGAAGCCGCGTGGGCGCTGGAGAAGGCGCGCCGGTGGGAGAAGCGTCTCGACAAGGCGCGCCAGCTCGCATCCCTGTACCCGACGGCGCCCCCCAGTCCGGTCGAGGACGATTCGCTCGCTCGCGAGGTCGCCGGCGCGCTCGAAGCGTGGGAGTCGGCGCCGGACGGCGGGGAGCTCATCGGACCGAGCCCGGCCGAGCTCCAGGCCCAGATCGACGCCCTGCCGGAGATGCCGGATGGCGACCTCGAGCCCGATCCGCGCGTGGTTCGGGCCCGCGACGAGGTGGTCCTGGCGGGACGGGAGATCGAACGGGTCGCGGCGCAGGAGCCCGCCGCGCCGGAGGCGGGGTCTCCGCCGCTTCCATCGGCTCGGACCCGATCCCGCGTCGCCGCCCCGATGGTGTCCGCCGCCCTTCTGATCGGCACCGGCGGGATCGCCCTGAGCGCCGGGGCGATCGCAGTGGGCAGCGTCCTCCTGGCCCTCGGCGCGGTCGCGCTCGGGCTGGGCCTGTGGCGGACCTTCGGCCCCGCCTCCATCCGTACCCCGGCCGAAGAGCGCGACCGGATCGAACGGGCCCGCCGTGCGCGGAGCTTCTGGGAGACGGAGATGGCGCGGCTGCGCGCCGAGGAAGTGCGTCTGCGGGCCGCGGCCGAGTCGTCGCTCGGCGATAAGGACGTCGAGGTCGGCGCCGACATCGTCGCGACCGTTGGGAGGTACGAGATCGCATGTCGGAAGCGATCAGCCCAGGCGGCCGAGGCGCGTCAGCGCGAGCCGCTCGTCCGTCAGCTCGAGGTTCAGCGCCGGGCGGAGCTCGCGGTGCGCGCCGACGCACAGCGGCGCGCGGATGCGCTCGCGAAGCTCACCGCCGTGGCCGCGCGCTGCGGGATCGGCGGCGGAACGGCGGAGCCGGATGAGCTCGTAGCGCGGCTGCGCCGGTGGGAGGTGGATCGAGCCGACGCGCTGACAGCTCGGGCCGCTGCCTGGGAGGAATTCGGCCACCTCCGGCGCCTGCTGGACGGGATGACCCTGGAGGAGCTGGAGCAACAGGTCGGGGATCGCTCGCGCGCCGCGGCAGAGCTCGCGGCCGGCCTCGACCCTTACGAGCTCGGGACGGTCGAGCTTCGGTCCGACGTTAAGGATCAGATCGCGTTGCTGCGCGCGACGGCCGCGGATCACCGCCGGCGTGGGGACACCGCACGTGGTGAGGCCGACCAGGCGCGCAAGAGCCTTCCGAGCGTGGCCGAAGCCGAAGAAGAGGTGGCGGCGGCCCGGACCGAGCTCGAGCGCGTGCGGCGCCTGCTGGCGATACTGGAGGCGACGCGTGAGTTCCTCGAAGAGGCGCAGGACAGCGTGCACCGCGACATCGCTCCGCAGCTCGCCGCGTCCGTGCGCGAGTGGCTGCCGGCGATCACGGAGGGGCGCTATACCGACGTCCGCGTCGATCCGGAGAACCTCTACGTCGAGGTGCTCGACCGTAGGGGTGTGTGGCGGGACGCGATCCTGCTCTCGCACGGGACCAAGGAGCAGATCTACCTGTTGCTCCGGGTGGGACTGGCCGAGCACCTGACGAAGCCCGGCGAGATCGCGCCGCTGATCCTCGATGACGTAACGGTGCAGTTCGATTCTCGCCGCAAGGAAGCCGTGCTTGCGATGCTGCATCGGCTCTCGGCCCGGCACCAGATCATCCTGTTCACCCAGGAGGACGAGGTCTGGCGGTGGGCCGCCGCGAACCTCGCCGAGCCGGGCGATCGTCTGACCCGGCTCGAAGAAGCCGGTCGTCCCAACGCGGCGTAGGTCCCCGAAGCGGCCGGCGCCGCTGTATGGGATGCGGCTCGGGTACGCTCGTTCCATGAACCAGAAGCTGTTTGGATCTCGGCGCGACCGCCTGGGGGACGCAACCGTGGTGGCCATCTTCCGGATGGATAACCCCGAGCACGCCGTCGAAGGCATCTCCGCCGCGGTGCGGGGAGGTTTCGAGGCCGTGGAGATCACGATGAACACTCCCGACGCGACCGATGCGCTCGCCGAAGTCGCCGGCCGGGTGGATGCCATCGTGGGAGCAGGGACGATCCTCGGGCCCGAGATGGTCAAGGAGGCGTACGACGCGGGGGCCGAGTTCATAGTGACGCCGGTCGTAGTGCCCGAGATCGTCGAAGCTGCCCACGAGCTGTCGCTACCCGTCGCCCTCGGAGCATCGACCCCGACGGAGATATTCGCCGCCCGCAACGCCGGCGCCGACTGGGTGAAAGTGTTCCCGGCCGAGAGCCTCGGTGGACCGAGCTACATCGAACAGATCCTCGGCCCCCTCGACGGCACTCCCATCCTGTGCACGGGTGGTCTGACCGCAGAGAACTACCTCGGTTACCTCGATGTGGGGGCCGAGCTCGTCGGTTTCGCGAACGCGGTATTCAACGCGGATCTAGCGTCCGATGGGAACTACGAGGAGTTCGAACGTCGCTCGATCGAGGTGCATCGCCGGCTGGACGCCTACCTGACGGAGCGAGAGGACCAGGGCTAGGGCACCAGCGAGACCAGCTCGGCCACCGACTTCTCTATGCCCTCGGCCAGCACCGCGACGTCCGGCGCCGTGTCGTAGTCGCCATGGATACCGAAGCCGATCTGTCCGTTGTAGGACAGGAGCGCGATCCCAACGGTGGTGTTCTCCGCGAGCGGTACGACGGGATACACCTCTTCCATCTCTCGACCCATGGTGTACAGCGGGAACTGAGGGCCCGGCACGTTCGTGATGACGAGGTTGAACGCTCGCTGACGTGCGACCAGACGGGATGCCTGAGCGACGATCGTCGGCGGTGCCCATTCCCCGAGTGAGGTGAGAACCTGTGCGCCCACCGCCTGTCCCGAGCTCTTCAGGCCGTCCATGCGCTCGGTGATGACCTCGAGCCGGCGGATGGGATCGGTTTCCCACACCGGTAGGGGGGCCCACATCGACGCAACCTGATTGCCCAGCGAACCCCGTCTCTCGTCGGTGCGGACCGATACCGGGACCATCGCACGGATGTCCAAGCCCTCGACGCGCTCGCCTCGTCCGATCAGTAGCCGGCGCAGGCCACCCGTGCACGCGGCCAGCACGACGTCGTTCACCGTCCCGCCGAAGTGGTTCTTCACGCGCTTGAAGTCCTCGAGCCCGGCGATGATCGTCTCGAACCGGCGGTGCGGACCGATCGCCTGGTTCAACGACGACGGCGGAGCGAAGTCCAGCGAGCCTCCAACGAACTCCCCGAGCGCCTTCAAGGCCTCGATCAAGCGATTGGGCGCTTTCGCCGGGTCCATCAGCATGGACTGCATCGTGCGGAGAGCTTCGGCGGGTGATGTCAGACGTTCGCGCAGTGCGTCGAGCAGCAGCTGATCCGCAGTGGGCTCGGGCTCCGGCATCCAGTGCTTGAACTCGATCTCTTGCGGCTCCGGCGTGAGATCGAGGAGGACCGACATGATGTCGGCGCCGGACACGCCGTCGACCAGACAGTGATGGGTCTTGGAGATGAGAGCGAAGCGATCGTCCGCGAGGCCCTCGGCGAACCAGATCTCCCACAGCGGTTTGTCGCGATCGAGTTGCTGCGACATGATCCGCGCGGTTAGGCGGTTCAGCTTCGTGCGGTCCCCCGGAGCCGGCAGGGCGGTGTGCCGGACGTGGTACTCGATGTTGAAGTGCGTGTCGTCCACCCACACGGGACGCCCCACCCCGAGAGGCACGGTCATCAGTTTCTGCCGGAAGCGAGGCACCATCTGGAGACGCCGCCGGACGTTGTCGAGGAAGCCCTCGTAGTCCGGCGGAGGTCCCTCGAAGATGGCGGTCCCGCCCACGTGCATATGCGAGTCCGGTCCCTCCAGGTGCAGGAACAGCTCGTCGAGGACCGTCAAGCGTTCGTATCGCCCCATCGTCGCATCGTAACGGGCGGCGATACGCTGGGTCCGATGCCACGCACGCAGGAAGCCTTGGCTCGGCTGGTCTCCCGCGAGGGGGTGTCGGATCGGATCGTCGCTGCGTTCCGAGAGGTGGACCGCCAGGGGTTCGTTCCCGACGATCAACGCTCGATAGCGTACGAGGACCGTCCGGTCCGTTTGCCCAAGGAACAGACCACGAGTCAGCCGAGCCTCATCGCCCGCATGATCGACGCGGTCGAACCGAAGTCCTCGGATCGAGCGCTGGAGGTGGGCACCGGATTCGGTTTCCAGACCGCGTTGCTCGCTCGCCTCGTGGACCGCGTCTTCTCCATCGATCGCCACGAGGAGCTGGTCCAAGGGGCGCGGGCTAACCTGGAGCGGGCCGGCATCGAGGGGGTCGAGGTCGTCGTGGGGGATGGATGGAAGGGCGTGCCCGAGCACGCTCCGTTCGACGTGATCATCGTCTCCGCATCGGCCAGTGATTTCCCAGACGATCTTGGCGACCAGCTCAACGAGGATGGAAGGATGGTGATCCCCCTCGCCGGATCCTTCGGGGACGCTGTGATGACCTTCGTCAAACGCGATGGAACCGTTCAACGGGGCCATCTCGTGACGCCGGCTCGGTTCGTGCCCCTCGTCAAGGGAACCGGTTGAGCCGGCTCGTCGCTCTGTCCGGCCCTCGGCGCGCGACCGCGATCACATACGCGATCGCCCTGGTCCTGGTCGCGTGCTCGGCTCCCGTCGAGCACGGCGACGGACGCGAGGTCGGCCCCACGAAGGTCCTCCCCGACGCGATGCGGGACCTGGAGGGGATGTCGTTCGCGGCGGGTTCCGGCGGTCCGATGCTGACCTTCGCCGTGATCGGCGACTTCGGCACGGGCGAGCGCGCCCAACGCCGGGTGGCAAGGCGCATGTGCCGCTGGCGCGCGTCGAACCCTTATGACCTCGTCGTAACTACCGGAGACAACATCTATCCCGACGGCCGCCGGTCTTACTTCGGACCCAGGTTCTTCGACCCGTACTCATGTCTCCTGGGCCACGGGGCGCGGTTCCGAGCGACGCTCGGCAATCACGACGTGATGACCGATAACGGCAGCCCAGAGATCGACGAACCGGCTTTCGGGATGCCCCGGCGCAACTACGTGTTCCGGCGTGGTGGCGTTCGCTTCGTGATGGTGAATTCGAACCGCTTGCGTCTCGGCTGGCTGGCGAAGGCGCTCGAACCACAGGATGGCGATATCTATACGGTCGTCGCGATGCATCATCCGGTGTTCTCGCCGGGAACGCACGGTTCGACGCCGGGGTTCCGTCCCGATCTCCCGCGGTTGTTCCGCGCCGCGGGTGTCGACCTCGTGCTCGCGGGACACGACCATCTGTATTCGGTCACGAAGTCGCTCCGCGGCATCCGCTACGTCGTGACGGGAGGGGGCGGAGCGCCTACGTATCCCTGCCGCGACAAGTGGTTCGTCGACGTCTGCCGCGAGCGCCGGCACTTCCTCTACGTGACCGTCACGTCGGAACGCATGCGGGTACGGGCGATCCCACCGACCGGCGAGCCCTTCGATCGCTTCCGCGTGGCGGGATGACTTCCAGAGCTCAGTTGGTGCCGGCGACGCCCATCACGTAGTCGTCGGCCAGTTCCGCCAGCTCGCCGACGACGTCCGCCGCCGCCGCGTAACCGTCACGTTCGAGTCGATCTCGGAGTCCGACCAGCGTCCCCGCGAGCAGAACGATGATGAGGTCGCCGAGGTCGGGAGTCTCGTTCGGCATACGCATCATCGACCCTCGGCCCCCTTGCCCCTCATGATCTCGGGGTGCTTGGCCCAGTAGTGCCGGCGGCTGGCCGAGCCGGTCGACCAGCCTCGGGGCATGCGGACCTTCTTGCCGCACGCGTTGCAGAAGAACGATCGCTTGGGTTGATCGTCCGAGGTCTTGCGGGTGGGCATGTCTCCTCCCATCCGGCCTCCTGGAGTGCGTGGATGCGAGGTTAGGTGGGGGGTGCGACAAGGATCGGCCGTTTCCCCTCGGAGGGCCGCGGGTACGTATGGCAGACACTGGGCGATAGCGATGACGGCTGCGCTCACCGAGCGTTCGGCGTCACGAGAGGAGGACCCGTGGCAGATCTAGAGGACGTCAAGGGCAGGGTGAAGGAAGCGGCAGGCTCGTTGTTCGGCGACAAGTCGAAGAAGAACGAGGGCCGCGCTCAGCAAGCGAAGGCCGACGCGCAGGAGAAGGCCGCCGAATCGCAGCAGAAGGCTGCGGAGGCGGAAGCGGTCCAGCGCCGGAGCCAGTAACGACACCTGATCCGAGGCGGGGGTGAGCGAGGGGCTCGCCTCCGCTTCTGCGCGTCCGGGACCCTGATATAACGCCGGACATGAGGGCCGTGACCATCGACGGGTACGGCTTCGAGAACGTGGCCGTTCGCGAGCTTCCCGAGCCCGAGCCGGGCCCGCACGACGTCGTGGTGCGGCTGCGTGCCGGGGCGCTCAACCATCTCGACCTGTGGACCCTGGAGGACGCCCTCGGCCTCGAACACGACTTCCCTCACATCCTGGGGGCGGACGGCACAGGCGAGGTCGAAGCGGTCGGATCGGAGGTGCGGGGATTGCCTCTTCGATCCCGGGTGCTGATCGATCCCGCCCTGTCCTGTGGAGCGTGCGAGTTCTGCCGGGCCGGTGAGCAGTCGCTGTGCACCACGTTCCGGATGATGGGCGAGCACTCGGATGGGCTGTTCGCCGAGCGTGCGGCGGTACCGGCTCGCAACCTCCATCCACTGCCCGCGCACCTCTCCTACGAGGAAGGGGCGGCGCTGGGAACAACTTTCATCACGGCCTATCGCATGCTGTTCACGCGCGGCCGGCTGCAACCGGGCGAGTGGGTGTTGATCACCGGCATCGGCGGGGGCCTGGCGCTGTCGCTCTTCCAGCTGGCGAAGCCGGTGGCCGGGAAGATCTTCGTCACCTCTTCCTCGGACGAGAAGCTGCAGCGTGCGATGGAGCTGGGGGCGGACGGCGCCGTCAACTACGAGAACGAGGACGTGGGCAAGGCGATCCGGGCCTCCACGTCGAAGCGCGGCGTCGACTTGGTCGTGGACTCCGCCGCGGGAGATTCGCTCGGCGGCTCGTTGCGGGCCCTTCGAAAGGGTGGTCGTCTCGTCACCGCCGGTGCGACCGCCGGCAGTCCGGCGTCACTGGACGTCCGCCGTCTGTTCTGGAACCAGCTCGAGGTGATCGGCTCCACGATGGGCTCGGTGCGTGACGTCTCGAACATGCTGCGGATGGTCGCCGGCATCGAGATACGTCCGATCGTCCACCGGACGTACGGGCTCGACGACGCGCTCGCCGCCCTGCGAGAGCTGAAGGCCGGCGACCACTTCGGCAAGATCGTCCTAACGATCTGACCCGCCGATCGGCTAACTACGTCCTCAGCAGCGCCGTTCGACGAATGTCGATCAGACGCCGGCGTGCTGGAGGAGCCAGTCGTGGATCTCGGATGTCCGCTCGAACGCCACCGTCAGATGCCCGTCTTCATCCGACAGCCGCGCGTCCACGCCGGGGATGGCCGCCGCCAGCCATTCGCCGTGCGAAACGGGCACCATCAAGTCGTGGCGCCCCTGGGTGAGAAGCACGGGGATCGAGATATCGGCGAGGTCGAACCCCCACGGCTTGGTGAAGGCGAGGTCGTCGTCCAGCCACCCGTTGACGCCCGACCGTAATGCGAACGCGGATTGCTCCACCATGAACGTGGCGATCTCTCCCGACATGAGCGCGCGGTCGACCGGGCTCAGGACCGTGTTCATCATCTCCAGCAGTCCCTCCGGCGTCCCCTTGAGAACCATCGGCCGGTACTCCTCCAGCATCGGTAGCAGCGCGTCCTCGCCCCGGGCCGCAGCGACGAATTCCTCCACGTTGTCCTCGCCCATACCGGCGGTGATGTCCAGGCCCTCTGCGTCCCACGGGGCGATCGATGCCACGCTGGCGGCGGCGACGACGCGTTCGGGGAGGAGCGCGGCGCACGCCAGGCTGTGCGGACCGCCTCCGGACAGCCCCCATGTCGTGAACCGTTCGACGCCGAGGTGATCCGCGATCGCGGCGACGTCCTCAGCCACGTCGGCGACGGACCGTCCCGGTTGCCTGGTGGAATCGCCGTAGCCGGGACGAGAATGGGCGATCAGGCGGAGGTCTTTCTCGGAGGCGTCCTCCAGCCATGTCCGGTAGAGCCTCCCCGAGGACGGGGTGCCGTGGTGGTAGAAGACGGGGAACCCGTCCGGGTCGCCGCCCTCCACGAACCCGAGCGTCCGATCTCCGATCGTGAGCGAGCCGCTCCGGGTATCCAGGGTTCGGCGCTCCCTTCCTCTACGAGTCGCTGACGGCGTCGCGGACCGCTTCCGCCACTGCGATCGTCGCCAGTTGACCCAGCACGTCGATGCTCATCGTGGGCGTCTCTTCGGTGGCTTCCGCCGCCACCGCGAAGCAGACGTCCCCGTCGTACCGGGTGTGCGCCGGCCGGACCGCGATCGTCACGCCATCGGCGCCGCGCGAAGAGAGCCACCGCACGTCTCTCTTGTCGAGGCTCGCGCGCATGACCACCACCGCCAGCACCGTGTTCGACGGCATCTCCGCCCGCGGGGGTCCGGGCCGGATGAAGCGCCGATCGTCCGCTTGCGTCCCGGCGATCACGTTTCCCTCCGGGCCGAGCACGTCTCCGACCGCATTCACGACCGCCACGGCCGCCACTTCGGCCCCCTCGTGCTCGGCACGTCCTATCCCGAAGCCACCCGCGACGCGGTGTTCCAATCCGGCCCACTTGCCGACGCTGGCGGCCGCCGCCGCCCCGACGAGGCCCGTCTCGATCCCGGTGTCGGACGCCGCATCGCATGCGCTGCGCCCTTCCTTGGGGCCCGGTCTCACCTTGGGATCTCCCGATCCGAGATCGTTGATGACCGCGGCGGGGACGATGGGGACGGGCACGCGCGACGCGTATCCGACTCCACGCTCTTCCAGCCACTCCACGACTCCGTCGGCCGCCGCCAGGCCGAAGGCGCTGCCGCCCGTCAGCAAGATCGCATGCACCTCGGTGAGGCGCCGGTCGGGATGGAGATGCTCGACCTCTCGCGTGCTCGGCGCACTACCTCGGATGTCGCAAGACGTCACGTTCGGCAGGGGAGGGATCACCACCGTACAGCCGGTCTCGCGCCGGTCGTGGGTCCAGTGACCGACCCGGAAGCCGGGCAGGAGATCGGCGGTCATGACAACTCCTGGTACGAGTAACGCTCTTCCCGCCACGGGTCGGCGCGGTTGTGGTAGCCGCGCACCTCCCAGTACCCGCGCTTGTCCCGGTCCATGACGTCGAGGCGTCTCGCCCACTTCACGCTCTTCCACCCGTAGAGGTTGGGGACGACGAGACGAAGGGGATGGCCGTGCTTCGGGGCGAGGTCCTCGCCGTTGTGGCCCCACGCCAGGATCGCGTCGTCTTCCGATAGCACTTCGAGAGGCACGTTGGCGGTGTAGTTGCGTTCACCCACGACCGATACGTGAGCGGCGGTGCCGAGCGGTCTGGCACGTCCCAACAAACTCTTGGTCGGCACGCCGGTCCAAACGTTGTCCAGCTTGCTCCAGCCGGTGACGCAGTGGAAGTCGGAGCGGACCTCGCCGGCGGGCAGCGATCGCAGCTCGTCGTAAGTGAGCTCGATCGGCTCCTCGACCGAGCCCCGCACCTCGAACCGCCACGTTTCGCTATCGAACCGTGGAACCCGGCCCTCGTGCAGAACCGGCCATCGTCTCGTCACGCGCTGTCCGGGTGGCACCCGTTCCGCGGCGTGCTCCGGGATCTCGGAGACGAACTTGGTCCCGTCGTCGTCGTCGTTCGGGTCGTATCGTTCGAGGCTCTTGCGATCGAGGTCCGCGAGCCGCAGTCCCGCGAGACGGGCCATCTCTTCGTCGCCGGCCTCGGTAGCCGCGGCGCATGCTTCCTCGTAACGCTTGCGCGCCCGAGACTCGGCTGCTCTCTCGCGGCCCGGTGGCGCGTACTTGATGAAGTTGTCCGCGGTCTCGATCAGGTGGAAGATCTCTGGGCGGGTCGGCACGACGACGAGTCTACGCAGGTATCGCGCCTGATCCCCGGGAGGCCGGGCCGCCCCTAGGATGCTGCGGATGCGATGTCCAGAATGTGGCGCCGAGGTCCGTGATGAGCAAGCCGTCTTCTGTGCACGTTGTGGGCACCCGCTCGCCGATCCCCAAGGCGCCGTTACGGGATCGATCGAGAGCGACGACTCGCGAACCACCGAGCTCGGGAGCACCTCGGATCTCGCGGCCGGCCGGGAAGGCGCGAGCGACCGGCGGCCCGCAGCGGCCACCGACGAGGCATCGGAGTCGGCGAAGGGCGATCCGGGCAACTCCGCTCCTGCGCTCCTCCAGCACGCGGCCTTCCCCGTGCGGGATCTGTTGGGATCGGTGGCGCGGTCCCTCCGCACGGGCGGATGGGGCGAGGCGACGGTCGCCGCGCTGATCGCCTTCGCCGGCCTCCTCCTGGTCGGTCTCGTCCTCTTGCTCGGCGCCAAGATGGAGTTCCCGGACCTAGGGGCGGGAGCCAACCCACTGAAGGTACTGACGTGGGTGGTGATGATCGGTCTCACTGTGCTCGGAGCGCCGCTGAACCTTGGTGACGTGACGGCCTCCGCGTTCCCGCTCGGTGCGTTGCTGGCTGCGGGTCTCTTCATCATCTGGGCCGCACGCAACTCGCTTCGAGGCCGCGATGCCTACACCCGTGGCCGCCGTGCGGCGGAGGCGGCGAAGATCGGCTTGCCCTTCGGGTTCGTGTGCTGGCTCGCCGCGGTGCTGTTCCGGCACGACCTCGGCGAGACCGTGGTTTCGGTCGGCGCCGCCTCGGCCCTGTTGCTCGGTGCCCTGTGGGGCGCGGTCTTCGGAGCTCTGGGGGGCCTTCAGACCCAGGAGTCGCTCCGAACCTCGGTCGGTTACTCGATGGGCCGGATCAGGTCGCGGTCTATCTCCATCTACGAGGGCATCCTGGGTGCGATCGTCATGCTGGGAACGATGACGGTCCTGTGCGCGATCGCACTCCTGTTGTGGATCATCATCTCCCTGGCTCGTGGCGCACCGGGGCCGGGCTTCACGATCGGGGACGCTTTCGCGGGGATCATCTATCTGGCGGCGTTCATCCCGAACCTGCTCGTGACGATCGCCGCCCTGTCCATGGGTGCCCCGATCCAGGCCGGCGCCCAGGTCACGGTACGGGGTGGATCCATAGGCGCGCTACAAGAGTTCTCGGTATTCCAGTGGGGTGATTCCGGAGCTGCGTGGTTCGCCCTGCTCCTGCTGCTCATCCCTCTCGTGTCGTGTGCGCTCGGCGGGTTCTCGGCCCGACGTAGCACCGCAGCGACGAGCGCGACGTTCGAGGTACTCGGCAGCGCCGCATCGACGTTCGCGGTCGTGCTGGGATCGCTCGCCGTGCTTGCTCGCGCTCGGCTCGGCGCCGGACTCGTCCGCCAGAGGGGCTTCGCCCTGGTGGAGCCGGATGCGGTCGCGGTGACCTTCCTTGCGCTGTTGTGGGCGGCCGCGGCCGGATGGGTGGGGTGGAAGCTGGCCGGATCGCAACGCCCGCACACCGTCGATGAGCGCGGTCGCGGGGGCGCCTGATGGCGCTGGAGCTGTTCCTGCACCGTGAGGTCGGGCCACTGGCGTGCAACTGCTACGTCGTCGGCGACGACGCGACGCGACGAGCGATCGTGATCGATCCGGGAGGGGAAGCCGACGAGCTGGCCATGGAGATCGTCGCCCAGGGCCTCACGATCACGGCAATCGTCGCGACGCACGCGCACTTCGATCACATCCTGGCGGCCGAGAGGCTCCGGGAGGTGACCGGCGCTCCGTTCCACCTGCATCGAGAGGACCGTCCCTTGCTGGAGTGGGTCGGCCCGAGCATGGAGACGTTACTGGGCATCCCCGGCCGGGAACCTCCGGAGGTGGATTCGGACGCGCCGGAAGGTGAGAAGTTCGCAGCCGGCGAGATCGAGTTCGAGATCCTCCACACGCCGGGCCACTCGCCGGGTTCGATCAGCCTCGTCACCGCGGGCGCCCTGTTCTCGGGCGACACCCTCTTCGCTGGTTCGGTCGGTCGCACCGACCTTCCCGGGGGCGATACGCAACGCCTGATCGAGGCGGTCAGGGCGAAGCTCTTCCCCCTCGGAGACGACGTCCCGGTCTATCCCGGACACGGACCGCCGACCACGATCGAACGCGAGAAGGCCTACAACCCCTTCGTCGGCGAAGGAGCCCGGCTGCGATCGCCGGAGCGCTGAGCCAGGTGCTGGGCCTCGTTCTCGACGGCTTCCTGCGGGTCGCCGACGAAGATCTGACCTCTCATCCCCGGGTGGAAGCGACAGGTCCACTCGATCACCACGTCCTCATCGGGGACGTTGAACGCAGCCGTGTTCGAGGTTCCCGCCGCGGCCTCGATGTCGACCGACACCTCCTCGGCCGTGAACGCATGCGTAGTGGTGTCGTCGTTGGTGAAGGTGAGGTCCACCTCCTGATCGCGCTCGGCCCGGAAGCTCGCCGGCTGGAACCGCAGGTCGTCGGCGGTGACGGTCAGTTCGAGATCCTCGGGCGCGCCGCGAGGGTCGTTCTCCGCGCCACCGTTCCCATCGCCGTCGCAGCCGGCCAGCGGGGCTCCTCCCAACAGGATCACGACCACGATGTGCGAGACCTTCACGGCAATCTCCCAGCTCGACGTTGACGGGTAAGCCTAGTAGTCGAGGTCGTCGCCGCCCGGATCATCTTCGGACTCGGACTCCGACTCCCCCGAACCCGTATCCGACGATGCGGGCTCGCCGGTCGTCAGCGTCAGTTTCATCTGGTCGGGATGGATGTTGCACTGGAAATCTGAGGTCCCGTCGTCGGGGACGGTGAAAGTGCCCTCGCCCTCGCCGCCGGGATCCGCCTCGATATCGAGGCCGACCTCTTCGGAGCTGAAGGTGTGGGGCGCATCGCCCTCGTTGACCATCCGCACGGTGACGTCTTGACCCGACTCCGGCAGCGTGGCCCCTTCAATCTCGAAGCGGAAGTCGTGGGCCTCGACGAAAAGCTCGGCGCCGCCCCCTTCCGGCTGGTCGTCGTCGCCCCCTTCGGCCGTCCCCTCGCCGCAACCCGTCAGCCCCAAGACGGCTGCCGAGAGGATCGCCAGCAGTCCGATCTTCGTGGGCATGGACCCCTCCTTCGGTAGGCGCCGGGATAAGTACTACACCTGTCGGAGGTATAAGGACGGAGCGGGGCGGTGGTTACCGGATGTAGGGGGCGACCGCAGGCGTCGGCACGCCCGGGTAACGCTCCACCTCACGCTCGAGCGTGACCTTCACCTGGTCCTGGCGGTCGCTCACCTTGCGGTCCGTCTCTCGGAACCCGAGCTTCTGCAGGCGCCTGATCTCCCCTGCGTAGGCGTTCCGGGGCTTCCCCCCGGGCGATGTCAGGTAGACGTCGAGATGGATGGTCTGGATGACCTTCTTCTGCTTCTCAGCCATGGCCGGAGGTTATCAGCCCCCCTCCCCGCCACCTGCCTCGCCCTCGTCGGCTCCCTCGCCGGGATGTTCGTGCGCGAAGTGCCGGACGGGAGCGATCACCAGGTCGTGGAGCCGCCAATCGAGCCGTTCCATCTGGTTGGTGGCGTCTTCGATGCGCGCCGTGAGGTCGCTCTCGTCGCGCGGTATCACGAAGGCCTCGCCGAAGTAGACGTGGCCCTCCTCCCGGAGCCGCACGCGTGCTTCCTCCACCCATCCGAGCTTCTCCAGCTCGGTCTGGATGCGGGCCGGTAACGGATCCTCTTGCTCCTTGTCGACGAGCGTCGGTTTCTTATCGACGAGATCCGAGGTCGCGTGCTTGATGTTCTTCCACCCGTCGTGCGTGATGTCGAGAGCGATGAAGATCGCGGCGATCGGGTCGAGCCACCAGAGTCCGAAGCCGATCCCGATTACGCCGATCATCGCGGCGCCCGCGGTCATCCAGTCCGCCTTGTTCATCTCGGCATCCGCGAAGAGGACCTTGTCGTGGAGTTCCCGGGCGAGTGGAAGCTTCATGCGGCCCAGGATGAGAGCGGGGATCGCGCTCCAGACGAGCGCCGCCAACATGAACCACCCGAGCCAGATGGGTTCACCCCAGGGTTGCACCGTCCCGATGGGGGTGTGCTCGAAGGCGATCAACTTGAGAAGGGAGTCGTAGGCGATGAACAGCCCCATGGCGAGCAGTGCGATGGACGCGACGAAGTACCCGAGGGTTACGGCGCGGTGATAGCCGTAGGGGAAGCGGTCGCTGGGCGGCCACGTGCGGATCCGACTGCCGATCAGGAACGACAGCGGCGGGACCAGGCTCAACAGATCCTCGAGCCAGGCCGCCTTCATCGCCTGCGACGCGCCCAGCGTGATGTAGATGAAGAACACCGCGCTGACCAGATAGACGAGCGTGACCCATTCGAGCTTGACCGCGGAGGCGTGCGTCTTCACCTTGTCGGGTGGAAGCTCCAGATCGGCGACCCTAGGCACCGGCCGCGTCCCGGTCGAGCAGCGTCTCGATCTCGTCGTGTCGTACCAGGAGGAACCTCTCGAGCTCCGTCATGAAGTCGTTCTCACCGGTTGCAACCGCCATGACATGGTCGGTCTCGCTCAGTCGGATCCCGGTATCGCGTAGGGAGAGGTCGTCCAACAGGAAATCGTCCACCGCGGCGGCGCCGGGGGCCTCCTCGATGCGATCTACCTCGACCACGACCGCGTCCGTCTTGCGTAGCAGCCCCAGGGCTTCGGTGCCTCGCTCGGCCGCGACCTCCTGGCCCGCGATGTCGGTGGGCACCTCTTCATCCTCCGGCCAGCCGACGACGAGCGCCGTGGTGAAGTAGGGGTGTGTCATCCCCGCCTCCGCCGCGTGGGAGTTCTGACTGGTGATCCCGCCGATGACGACATCGAGCTCATGATGGAGGAGCGCCGCGAACAGCTCCTC
Organism: Actinomycetota bacterium; assembly: GCA_009380005.1. Taxonomy (GTDB): domain Bacteria; phylum Actinomycetota; class CADDZG01; order CADDZG01; family WHSQ01; genus WHSQ01. The sequence goes on from WHSQ01000001.1 coordinate 184,018, forward strand.
CTCGGATCCTTCGAAGTACTCGACCTCGGCGTCCATCTCGGCGCCGAATCCGTCGATGAGCTCCACTTCGACCCCACCGAAAGCGCCGCCCTCCTCCCTGGTCCAGGGATCGTTCAAGGAGATGCCGACGCGCATCGTGTGGCCGCGTACGCGTTCAAGTGTTCCTTCTGGATCCATCGGGATCCGGTCGCACCCGATCGAAGTAGCCGCCAGCAGAAGGCCGAGGGCGAGTGTCTTCAGAGCCAGTCCTTGCGTTTGAAGAAAACGTAGAGACCCAGGCTCAATACCCCCATCAATGCGATTGCGAACCAGAACCCGAACAGGGTCTGGTCCCGAGGCACGAGGACGAAGTTCATCCCATAGATCCCGGCGATCACCGTGCTGGCTGCGAAGATCGCCGCCCAGGCCGAGAGCTTCTTGTTGATCTCGTTCAGCGTCCGCGCCTGGGCGCCCTGCGTCAGGTCTAGGACCGCCTGTGAGAGGTCATCGATGCTGTGGATCTGGTCGACCATCCTGAGCACGTGGTCGTTGACGTCCCGGAAGAGATCGTGCGTTGTCTCGGGCAGATGGCGCCGCCCGTCCTCCGTGGCCCAGTCCAGTACCCGGCTCAAGGGCAGCGTGTACCTCCGGAGGCGCGAGGTTCGCTGCTTCAGGGAGTAGATGTGCTTCTGCACGGCGACGTCCGGCTGATCGAGGACGGCTTCTTCGATGAGCTCTACCTCTTCCTCGAGCCGATCGGCGATGGCGCCGTAATCGTCGACCACGACGTCCAACAAGGTGTGAAGTAGATGTCCCGGGTGGTCCGCTTCGTCCTCGAGCTCCTGCCACCGTTCCTTGGCCTCGTTCAGCAACCGGCCGGCTCCACCGTGGATCGTGAGGACGTAGCGCCCGCCGATGAAGCACGATAGCTGGACGGCTTCGAGCTGGCCGTCCACCTCGTCGAGCTCGTGGAACACGAGAAAGAGGTGGTTCTCGTAGGCCTCCACCTTGGGGCGCTGGCGGAGGTGGACGGCGTCCTCCACGGCCAAAGGGTGCAGGTCGAACTCTTCGGCGATGACCCGGACGTCATCGGCGCTCAGGTCCTTGACGTCCGCCTCGGCCCAGACCAGATTGCCCTGCTTCGCACGCAGATCGGAAACCGTCGACACATCGTCGACCTGCTCCCAGCCGGCGTCTTTGGAGTGGCAGACCGCTAGCAGCATGATTGGACGATACGTCCATTCCCGGGGCCCGATCCGGCATCTAACCTGGCGTTTCCGGTTGCCCGGCAGGCATCACGCGGGCAGGTGAAACGAAACGGAGGGGTACGAGATGGCCACGCAGGCCGATCCGATGATCGAACGCGCACAAGAGGTGCAGCGGCAGGAGGTCGAACGCTACGAGAAGCGCACGCCTAGGTCGCGCGCTCTTTACGACAGGGCCGAAGGCTCTATGCCGTTCGGCGTCAGCTCCAGCTTCCAGGCCGGGGACCCGTACCCGATCTACCTAGCGTCGGGGAAGGGCAGTGAGGTCAGGGACGTGGACGGCAACACGTACATCGATTATCACAACGGCTTCGGGACGATGGTCGTCGGGCACGCGCATCCCAAGGTCGCCGAGGCGATCGAGAAGGCCGCCCGTTCCGGCACCCACTTCGCCGCGACCACGCAGACGGGCGTGGAATCGGCCGAAGAGATCAAGCGCCGCTTCGGCATCGATAAGGTCCGCTTCACCAACTCCGGCACGGAGGCGACGATGGATGCGATCCGGCTCGCCCGGGCGGCGACGGGTCGCGAGACGCTCCTCAAGGTCGAGGGCTCCTACCACGGTCATCACGATGCGGTCATGTACTCGGTCGTCCCGACGATGGACTCCGGTGGTCCGGAGGAGCGACCGTGGACCGTACCGTTCTCGCGGGGTATCCCTGAAGACACGGCCAAGCACACCAAGATCGTGCCCTTCAACGACGTCGATGCGCTGGCTACGATCCTGTCCGAGAACCCCGGCATCGGCACGATGATCATGGAGCCGGTGATGATGAATATCGGGATCGTCATGCCGCAGGAGGGTTACCTACAAGGGGTCCGAGAGCTGTGCGACAAGCACGGTGTCGTGTTGATCTTCGACGAGGTGAAGACCGGCGTCACGATCGCACCCGGCGGCGCCACCGAGTACTTCGGCGTGCGGCCCGATCTCGTCTGCCTCGCCAAGGCCATCGGGGGCGGCACGCCGGTCGGCGCCTTTGGGGGCCGGGCCGACAT
>WHSQ01000200.1 GCA_009380005.1 Actinomycetota bacterium
GTGGACTTTCGCATTTTCGGCGGCTCGCAGGCGATTGGCGGGGCGGGCTGAGCGGGGCCTGTCGGGAGTGACGTAACGCGGTCGAACGTCCCAAGGATCGGCGTCGGGACGCGTCAAACTCTGCATGTTCATCCGCATGCAGAATAGGAGAGTTACGATGCCGACCATCGCCAGGAAGACCGCCTCCAGTCGATCGCCGCGACCCCCACGGGTGGTGCGCGGCTCGCTGGTCACGCTGCGCCGCAAGTGCGGCAAGGCGGCCTGCCGCTGCGCCGACGGACAGCAGGTCCACGAGAACCCCGCGTTGACCTTCAGTGACGCTGGACGCACCCGCATCGTGGCGTTGCGACCCGACGACGTGCCCGCGGTCCAGGCCGCGCTGGACCGCTACCAGACCGCCCGCGACCGGCTGGAGGCCGACGCCGCCGCGGGCATCGAGGCATTGCGCGGCTGGGTGGCCTTCCGACGGCAGCAGGACCGGCGAGGGTGAGCAGCGCCGCCGCGGACGCGGCGGCGTGGACCGGCATCCTGTCGGTGGCCGTGCGCGCGTTCACCCGTCCGAGCTTTGCGATCTTCATCGACCTGCTCACCGGCTGGGTGCTGACCCCCGGACGGCGCACCATCACCCGGATCATCACCGTGATCGACCCCGACCACCGGCGAGCCCACGACGCCTACCATCGGTTCCTGCGCGCGGGTCGGTGGAGCCTGGCGGCGGTGTAGCGACCGTTGGCGGTGCGCATCGTGGAGGTGCTGTGCCCGGCCGGGCAGCCGATCACGATCGATATCGACGACACGCTGTTCCACAAGACCGGCCGGTGCATCAACGGCGCGGGGACCTTCCGCGACGCGCTGCGCTCGACCCGCTCAAGTGTCGTCTACGCGACGGGGTTGAACGTCTGCGTGGTCACCGTCCGGGTGGCCCCTCCGTGGGGCGGGGAACCGCTGGGCCTGCCGGTCAACGCCCGGCTGTACCGCAAACAGCCCGACCGGACCCTCAACGACCTCGCCGCCGAGATGGTCGCCGAGCTCGCCGGTTGGCTGCCCGACCGCAGCTTCGCCCTCGCCTGCGACGGCGCCTACGCCCCCCTGGCCCGCCGCGCCCTGCCGCGCACTCAGGTGACCTCCCGGATGCGCCGCAACGCCGCCATCTATGACCTCGCCCCACCGCCCACCGGCAAACGCGGACGTCCGCGCACCAAAGGCGACCGCCTGCCCGTCCCGCCTGACCTCGCCGCCGCCGTCACCGACTGGACCCGCGTCGAGATCGACGTCCGCGGGCGCACCCGCACCCGCCTGCTCTGGTCCCGCACGCTGCTGTGGTACGGCGTGTGCGGCAAGCAACCCGTGCTGGCGGTCATCGTCCGCGACCCCGACGGCCACGAGGACGACGACTTCTTCTTCACCACCGACACCCGCGCCGACCCCGCCTGGATCGCCAGCCACTACGCCGGACGCTGGTCCATCGAAGACACCTTCCGCAACACCAAGCAGTTCCTCGGCGGCGAAGACCCCCAAAGCTGGCGCCACCACGGCCCCGAACGCGCCACCGCCCTGTCGCTGTGGCTGTCCGCCGCGGTGTGGCTGTGGTACATCCCCACCCACGGCACCACCCGCACCTGGACGCCCACCCCCTGGTACGCCCGCAAGACCACCCCGTCGTTCCTCGACGCGCTCGCAGCCCTCCGACGATGCCTGTGGGCCCAACGAATTACAACGCTGTCATCCCCTGCGCCCGTTCACGCGAAAACCACCGGCGACTTCGCCGACAGCCTGCTCGAAGTGCTCGCTCAGGCGGCCTGACCGCGCCTGGCAACTGCGCACAACCAGCCCATGAACGCTCACCGCGTCACGCGGTCTGAACAGCGCGCCGACCTACAGAACTGCGAAAGTCCAC
>WHSQ01000201.1 GCA_009380005.1 Actinomycetota bacterium
TGCTCCGCTCCTTGAGCGCTCCCTTATAGAGGAGGTTGGAGGTCGTGTGCTCGGCGTTGTGGTGTTGGAGGGTTCGCTGAGCGAAATGCTGTTCAGCGTCGGCGAAGTAGAGGCCGAGCATCTCGGAGAAAGAACCTTCTCCATTCAGCACCGACTCAACCTGGGTCCGGGCAAAGACGGAACCGAGGTTCACGGCGAGGCTCCTCACCGTGGAGTCGCGCTTACCGGTGAATCGTTGCGTCTGGAAGTGATGCACGTTCCGGCCCCAGGTCTGGAGCGAGATGTAGTTGACGGTTGCTCCCCGACCGGCTTCGACCTCGACCACACTCGAACACAGCGCGGCGGCCGCATCGTCCTCGGAGGAGAAACGGTCGACGAACGTGAGACTCCCCATCTCTTCGACCACGATCGTCGTATGAGGAAAGGTCGAACCGCCGCCACTCACCTGCCGCATCACCTCAAGGGGCAACTCGACCTCAACGCCTTTGGGAACGTAGACGAGCGTGTCGTCGGAGTGAAAGGCCGCGTGCAGCGCAGTGAATTTGTGCTCGTCGACCGGAACTTCGGTGAAGAAATGCTGTTTGAGGATCTCGGGATGCTCAACGACAGCCGTCTTGAAGTCGGTGAAGACGACCCCCTTGCCGGCGATCTCGGCCGGCAGCGTGGGCACGTCGGTAGCCGCGACGGGGGCGTCGAAGGCGCCGAAATCGAACCCCCGAACGTCGGTGTAGCGCCATTCATCGCCCTTGGGGTCCGGCAATTCGAGCTTCTCGAACAGGTCGAAGGCCTCCAGCCTCCGTTCGGCGAGCCACGAGGGCTCCCCGGATCCGTCGGACAGGCGTGTGACCGCCTCTCGCGTGAGCTTTTCCGTCATCTTCTGCAGATCACTTCCCGTGGTCGTGGATCGGACGCCGGCCCAGACGGGCGCATCCGTGGATCAAATACGTCTCTCGAAGGCCTTGTGAACCGTTTCACGAATCCTATCGCGGGCTGGTTAGGCGGGCCTAATGTCGTGAACCAGACCCAGGGCGCAAACCTTCCCCGCTATCGTCCCCCCATGACCCGCCCCGCGGACTCCACTTCCCTCAAGCCCTCTGTCCTGGGCCTCGCCGCCATCGGGGCGGCGGCGACGCTCTGGGCGGTGGCCGCCGTGGTGGCCAGCGACCTGTTCGACCGGGGCGTCAAGCCGCTCGAGCTGGCCGAGGCGAGATCGGTCATCGCCGTCGTGGGCTTCGGGGTCCTCGGTCTCCTCCGGCGGGAGCCCCGCAGGGGGGCCCGGGTCCCGGCGCCTCACCTCATCGCCCTCGGTCTTTCGATCGCGCTCGTCAACGCCGCCTACTACCTGGCGATCGATCATCTCGATGTCGCCGTGGCGATCGTGCTCCAGTACACGGCCCCCGCCTTCGTTGTTACCTACACCGCCCTGCGGGTGCGCCGGATGCCGGAGGGACAGATCGCGGCAGCCCTGGCCCTCGCCCTGGTCGGGGTGGTCGTCGCCTCGGAGGTTCCGGCCGGGGACCTGGGGAACCTCGACGTGATCGGCATCCTGTTCGGGCTGGCGAGCGGGGTTCTCTTCGCGACCTACACCTTGCTCAGCGAACGGGTGGGCGCTGCCTATGGATCGATCGGAGGCATGCTGCGAGCGTTCGCCGTCGCCGCCGCGTTCTGGCTCATCTACCAATCCTTCAACGGATGGCCCGCCGAGTTGTTCGCCGGCCGCAACCTGGTGCCGATCCTGTTCGTAGGCCTGGCGGGCACCCTCGTCCCGTTCCTGCTGTACGTGTGGGCGATCGGACACGTAGTGCCGGAGCGAGCTGCGATCGCCGCGACCCTCGAGCCCGCCCTCGCCGGTCTCGTTGCGTTCATCTGGTTAGACGAGGCACTGTCGGCGATGCA
>WHSQ01000202.1:0-790 GCA_009380005.1 Actinomycetota bacterium
CCGGCTGGCGACGATCCGCAAGGCCAAGGCCGACTTGGAGGCCGAGGCGGCCGAGGCCGCCGCGCAGCGGGTCCGCGCCAAGGCGCGCCGCAAGGCCGAGTCGACGCACGCCAACGACAGCGACCGCACCGACGACCCCGCCGCGGGCCGCCCCGCCCGGCCCACGGCGCCGCCGACGACGAGCGCACCGCCGAGGAGATTGTGGATGCTGAAGTGGAAGCAGCCGCGCTGGCCGCTGCCGCGGCTGCGGCGCCCAAGCCCAAGGCGCAGCGCAACTTCACCGACCCCGAATCGCGGATCATGCGCACCTCCGACGGCAGCTTCCACCAGTGCTACAACGGCCAGGCCGTGGTGGACGAGGCCGCGCAGATCATCATCGCGATGAAGCTGTCGAACCGGGCGGGCGACGCGCCGCACCTGCCCGACCTGCTCGACGAGGTGGAGGCCAACCTCGGCGCGGTGCCCCGCCTGCTGCTGGCCGACGCCGGCTACTTCTCCGCCGACAACGTCGAAGCCTGCGCCGCCCGCAGCGTCGACGCGCTGCTCGCCACGGGTCGGTTCAAGCACAACGAGCCGCAACCGCCCGCGCCCCGCGGGCCGATCCCCAAAGACGCGACCGTCAAGCAGCGCATGGCCCGCAAGCTGCGCACGAAGAAGGGCAGGGCCGCCTACGCCAGACGCAAGGCGATCGTCGAGCCGGTGTTCGGGCAGATGGACACCCGCCACGGCGCCGGCCAGCTGCTGTTGCGCGGCAGCGACGCCGCCGAGGCCGAGTGGACGCTTCACGGGC
>WHSQ01000202.1:800-1855 GCA_009380005.1 Actinomycetota bacterium
ACCCGACCAGAACAACGCCGCCTCTCGCCATCGCGTCACAGCTCCTGGCCGTTACCGACCCGCGCTCCTAGGCGCTTGCGGAACCGCGATCGACAAAACGTTGTCGATGTCGCGGAGATTTGGGAGACTGGGCGCGGTGTCGGGCGTGGGCGCAGACGCCTCGTCCAGATGTGGACCATAGGGCGCGCACGACCGGCGCTGACCAGCGCGAATTCGGCAAGCCGGTCACGACGGCGGCGGAGAGCCTCGTCTCGAACCGAGACCAAAGGGCGCGGCCGGAACGACACGCACGGCTCGGTGGCCATGAGCGGTCGGCCGAGGGCGTCGGATCGCCATGTTCCGCTGCCCCGAAGGGGCCACCGGTTCCGGGCGAAGTCCCGGAACCGGCGTAGAGACTCTTGGGGCTCTGCGTCTTTGCACTTGAGGCAAGTTTGCTCCATGCGGCGACTTTCATACGAGCGCGGTCGATGGCTTCGTCGATGCTGCGGTCGACGGTGCGCAGCACAGTCTCCAGAAAGCGCGGGGAGATTCATGACGCGGTGCGATGCCGGTCGCAGGTCTTCTGACCGGGTCATCCCCGACCGACGTATCGCTGCGTCACCGGCATAACGATGGTCTCGAACACCGTGGTTCCACAACTTACCGTTGCGGCAAGCAGGGCCGTGCGAGCCACATCCTCCACCGGCATCAGCGGGATGCTGGACGCGGCTTCGCGGCCACCGACATTGTTGATGACGCGGGGGATATCGGTGGTGCCGGGATGGATGCAACTCACGGCAATCCCGTGGTCCCTGCCTTCCAGAGCGAGCGCATGGGTCAAGCCCGTAACCGCATGCTTCGAAGTGGTGTATGCAGCGAGATTCACGCGGGGACGCAGCGCTGAGATGCTGCCGATGTTGATGATACGACCACCCCCTTGGCGCTGCATGCGAAGGAAGGCTTGTTGAGCACAGAGGAAGGCGCCGGTCACGTTCACCTCAAGCACGGTTCTCCAGGTTTTGGAGTTATTGTCAAGAGTTGTGGACGGGTTTCTCCGAGATGTTCAGGCGGCGCAC
>WHSQ01000203.1 GCA_009380005.1 Actinomycetota bacterium
TTCCTATGCAACCACCCCCCGGCGCCCAAGCAGTCACACGAAACATCGAGGTTAAGGCCAGGCATGACAGCGCCCCGAGCGCTGGCGCCAAGCTGTCGTCGAACGCCGCTGTGGTACTTGAGCGTCGCCCATAGGAAGGTGGGTGTGCAGCGCTGCTGGTCCAGGGTGATGCAACACAGGTGCTTCGTGCTGATGGCCGTCGGTACGTCATCTGGTACGACGGCGCAGCGGCCACACGTACCCATGATCGTCACCAGCACGTCCCCGGGGTGGACCTGGTAGCGACGCAGTTGCTCAAACTTCTGTTCCGTGATGAAGCGGGGGCGGCCCCACGCGAAGCGATCTTGGACAGCGTTATCGATCCCAAGCACGGCGATGCCCTCGTCCACGAACTCCGAGTGGAGCAACTGGCTACCGAACGGACCCGTCCTGATGGCATGTGGCCGATCTGCGGCCAACGACTCGATCGCCACAAGGGGCCAGGGTTTGCTTCCGAGCATGTCGAGGAAGATCGACTCGGTGAGGGAGTCGAGGAGGGCGAGCGTGGCGCGGCGCTTGGCTCGCAGCTTGTCGGCCTGGTCCAGCACGGTCGCGATCCGCCGCTGCTCCTCGATCGGCGGCAGAGGGACCTCGATGTCCGCTACCTGAGCTGGCCGCGCGCGCAGGAGTGACCCCCCAACCCCAGCGACTGTTCGCATGAACTCGCGGTGGAAGCGGTCGCTTGTGAGTGCCTGTCGGAGGTACGCAGGATCAAATGCGGGATTGCGGAAGATGATCCACTCACTCGACGCGATCGCCTGATGGCCTGACCCACCGAGGACAATCCATGTCCTCCTGATGTGTGGAACAATCTTAGATAAAAGGACGTCTCCAGGCTGAACGATCTGCTTGTTGGATCCGATCTCCCGTCCATACAACAGTTCCGGCACACCTGTATCGAAGGCCGGGATGCTGTAGAGCTCGAAGCGCTCGTCCGAAAACTTGCGAGGATCCACGGAGCGCTTATCGGCGGCCATTAGCTCGCGCAAGGCCACGTTTGTCACAGCATTGCCTCGAGGTCGGCGATGCCCTGACGGATCTCGTCTTCGCTGGCGACGAGTTCCTTCAGGATCTCCCGCGGGTCGCGGTGCTCGACCTCCTCGTGGGTGACCTCCTTGTACCGGTTGAGGCTGAGGTCATAACCGTTGGCGACGATGTCGGCTTTGGGGACGCAGAAGCTCTGCTCCGTGCGGGCCCGCTCCAACTCTGTCTCGTTGCGCTCCTGCCACCGAGCGAGCGCGTCGGGGAGGTTGTTCTTCGCGTGCTCGTTCTCGCTGAGCGGCTCGGCGGGCGTGGCACCGAGCTTGTCGGCGGGGAGCAGGTCGGTGCGCTTGTCATCGAGGCTGCGGCCATCGGCTTGGAGGTCGTAGAACCAGACGTGGTCGGTGCCGCCGGAGTTGGTCTTGGTGAACAGCAGGATTGCCGTCGACACGCCGGCGTACGGCCTGAACACCCCACTGGGCAGGGAGACGACGCCGTCGAGTTTCTGACTCTCGACGAGGATGCGGCGGAGCTGCTTGTGGGCCTTGGTCGAGCCGAAGAGCACACCGTCGGGAACGATCACCGCTGCTCGCCCGCCAGGCTTGAGCAGCCGCAGGAAGAGCGCCAGGAACAGCAGCTCCGTCTTCTTGGTCTTCACGACCTGGAGCAGATCCTTGGCGACGTTCTCGTAGTCGAGCGACCCGGCGAACGGGGGGTTGGCCAAGATCAGCGAGTAAGCCTCCTCCTCGCCGCCGTGCTCCTCGGCCAGGGAGTCCTTGTAGCGGACGTCGGGGTGCTCGATGCCGTGGAGGAGCATGTTCATGCTAC
>WHSQ01000204.1 GCA_009380005.1 Actinomycetota bacterium
GGACCGCAGGGCAAGGACGACGACCTCAAGAAGGCGACGCAGAATCCAATAGCAGAGCGACAAGATGACGAGGTGGCGCGAACTCGGCTTCATGGCGGACGGAGGCTACGGCATTCCCCAATTCAGTTGCTCTCGCGGCTGAAATCCCTGATCAAGAATCGCTGTCAATGAGACGATCGAGTTTTCGGCACCCACAGGCTCAGCAGCGGGCGCCGACGGAGCGCCTGGAGCAGCGAGAGCATCCTCGCCGCCATCGCCGACTTCGAGCGGCAACACAGGCGGTGGCCCACACAGAAGGACTTCCGGTCGGAGAACGGTCTCCCCGGCTACGCAACGCTGTGGCGCAGGTTCGGGAGCATCGCCGCAGCGGTTGTGATGTCGCGGGGCATCGTGGACGGATGTCGCGAAGCATAGTGGACACCCGTCACCCGAGTCCTCGCGGCTGATAGTCCCGGGTCGGATCGAGCTCGAAGTCCCTCAAGAGCTCCCCCTCGGTGGTGATGATCCTGATGTTGCGACCCGCGACCAGCAGGATGATGCGGGTCCCCTTGCGTGCGCGCCCCATGCCGATGTGATGGAGCTTGCTCTTGTAGCGGATCGTGACCGCGCCGTGGCGATCGATCTTGTCGTGGCGGACCCGCAGCTCCCTCGTGAAGCTCCCCTCTCTCTTGGTCGGTCTCGCCTTGTCGCGTGAGTCAAAGGCGCTCTTGGGCGTCCTGCGACCCTTGGCCCGATGCGGGCGGACCTCGTTGTAGTAGGCGACGAAGCGATCGACCTGGGCCTGCAACTGCTCGATCGTGGCGGCGCGCGGTTGCTTTCTGAGGAACTTCTTCAAGGTCTGGTGGAAGCGCTCGACCTTGCCGCAGGTCTGGGGGTGATAGGGGCGCGAGTGCTTGTAGTCGATGCCGAGGTGAAACAGCTCGGACTCGAGCGCGGAGTAGCCGTGGCGATAGGCGGCGGTGTAGATGCAGCCGTTGTCGGTCAGAAGCGACGCCGGCAGACCCCAGGCGCAGCCCGCCTCGTAGAGCGTGGCCACGACGTCGGGTGAGTTCGTGACCGCCACCACCTTGCTCGCCACGCAGACCCTCGAGAAGTCGTCGAGGAAGTTGAGGATCTCGACCTGGGTGCCGTCTTTGAGTGCCCACATGGTGACGTCTGACTGCCACATCTGGTTGGGCAGTTGCGCCTCGAAGGAGATGTAGGAGCTCTTCGGGCGCTTGTGTGGCTCGGGCGTGACGAAGCCGCGCCGCTTGAGGATCCGCCAGATCGTCGACACCGACGGGGGTGACGGATCCGTGAGCGAGAGGTGGTAGTGGATCGTGTGGGCGCCGGCGTCGAAGCCCTGCTCTGCGAGCTCCTTGCGGATCGTAACGACCCGGTCCTCTAGTTCGGGCGAGCTCCGATTGGCGATCTTGTGGGCGGCCTTGGAGCGCGGCGCGAGCGCGTCGTAGCCGCCGGCTCTAAAGCGGGCGACGAGCTTCGCGACCCAGCTCTTGGAGACCCCGTGCGCCCGGGCCACCTCCCGGCAGCTGCGCTTCTCCAGCACCACCGCATCGACCAGGTAGCGGGCCAGCTCCACGTGACACCTCCGCGCCTAGGGGTGTCCACTATGGCCCGCGACATGCTCGATCAGCCGTGTCCACTATCCGGTGAAATCACACACTCGAAGGTCCACGACACCAAGAGGATCAAGGTCACAGACGTCCCCCGCGGCGCCCAGCGGGTGACCCTGATCTGGCTCCGCCGGCGCTTCTCGTGCGCCAACTGCGGGCAGCGCCACACCGAGACCCACCCCGCGATCGACAACAAGATGACCGTTCGCCTGGC
>WHSQ01000205.1 GCA_009380005.1 Actinomycetota bacterium
GGCTGACCGACTGTGATCTGACTGTGTGCTCTGGGACCACATAAGGTGCATGGCGCCCCGTTATTCCTGGGGATGAGAAAGCCACCAGGGAAGGGGAGCCATGCACGGACTCATGGTACCGGACACGTTTGTTTTTCTGCTCGCGGCGTTTCACCCCTGCTTCACCGCCCCCAGCCATGCCAATTTCCAACTCCTGGTGGCCGGGTGGGTCCACTGCCTGGGCCGGCGGACGATCACCGCGGTCGCCCTGGCCTCGGGCGCCGTGGGCACTCGTCACATCTCGGCCTTCCATCGATTCTTCTCCCGGGCCCGGTGGAACCTGGACGCGATCGGGCGGGTGCTCTTCACCCTTGCGATGGGGTGGATTCCCACGGATCAGCCGCTGTACGTGCTGATCGACGATACCCTGGCCCGCAAGGCCGGCAAGTGCATCGCGCTCGGCTCGATGCATCATGACCCGCTCCTGTCCACGGGGCGGAAGCCCTTCTTCCACTTCGGCCACGTCTGGGTGGTGCTGGCCCTGTGGGTGCCGCTGCCCATGGGGGGCCGGCGCGGCTTTGCGTTGCCCCTGCTCTTCCGGCTCTACGTCGGCGCCAAGCGCGGCGGCAAGGCCGACGCCCCCTCCCGCCCGGGGGCCGGCAAGCGGAGCCAGGCGGCGACCAAGGCCGCCGCGGGCGCCCCGACGTGTCGGCGCACCAAACTGGAGTTGGCCCGGGACCTGATCGCCCTCGTGGCCCAGTGGGCGCCGGCGCGCTCCATCTTCATGGTCTGCGACAGCGCCTACGCGGCCAGTACCCTGCTCGAGGCGCGACCGGCCAATGTGCACGTCATCAGCCGGCTCCGGATGGATGCCGCCCTCTGGACCAGCCCGCCACCCCGACGGCCAGGCGACAAGGGGCGCCCCCGAAAGAAAGGCCGCCGGCTGCCCAACCCCCAGGCCATCGCTGTCCAGTGTCGCAAGTGGCGCTCGCTCCCGGTGACCATCTACGGTCGGCAGGTCACCACCCGGAGTTTCTCGTTCACCGCCCTCTGGTACAGCGCCCTCCCGGATCACCCCATCCGGATCGTCGTCGTGCGCGATCCTTCCGGCAAGCGCAAGGATGAGGCCTTCTTCTGCACCGATCTCACCATGACGCCCACTTGTATCCTCGAAGGGTTCGCGCGCCGCTGGACCATCGAGGTGGCTTTCCACGACAGTAAACAGTTCCTGGGGTTTGCCAACCCTCAGAGTCAGGCCGAAACTGCCGTGCTCCGCACCGCGCCGATAGCCTTCGTCGTCTACGATCTGGTGCTGCTCTGGTATGCGGATCAGGTCCACCACGGGACCGCCCCCACGTGGGTGCTCCGACCCTGGTACCGAGGCAAGTCCACCCCGTCGTTCCTCGACATGCTGACCGGGCTGCGCCACACCGGCTGGCTGCGCTTTTCTCAGCCCTCGCGCCATGCACAGGGGCCGCAAAACTCCCGCGCCGCCTGGACCCAGGCACTCCTGGCTACGGCATAATGGCGCAAGTCGAGCCTAGATGTCGCGGCCTTCGAGCAGGCGCTGGGCAAGTGGCTGGCGCAGACCGGGGTGGCGCCCATCGATGCCCTAGCGCTGGATGGCAAGACGCTCCGGGGGATCCATGGGAGGACATTCCGGGGGTCCACCTGGTCGCCGCCTATGCGCACCAGGCCCAGACGGTGCTGGGCCAACTGCAGACTGCGGGGAAGGGGCAGGAATTGGCCGCGGCGGAGCGACTCCTGGACCAACTCCCCGTGGCCGGCCGGTTCGTCACCGGTGATGCGCTCTTGACGCAGCGGACGGTGGCGGAGCGCATCG
>WHSQ01000206.1 GCA_009380005.1 Actinomycetota bacterium
CATCGACCGCGCGCTCAAGCAGTTCCAGAGGACCGTTCAACGTCAACGAAGGGAGTCCCAGTGACCGACAAGGACTACGACGTCATCGTGGTCGGGGCCGGCAACGCAGCCCTGGTCTCCGCCCTGACGGCCCATGAGGCCGGCGCCCGCGTCCTCGTGCTGGAGGCGGCCCCGAAGAAGGAGCGCGGAGGCAACAGCCGCTTCGCCGGGGCCATCTTCCGCTTCGTCCACGACGGACCGACGTCAATCGAGCCCCTGCTCACCGCCGAGGCCCGTGCATGGCTCGATAGGGTCGAGGTCGAGCCGTATACCGCCGAGCGCTACTACCAGGATGCGCAGTCGACCTCGGGCGGGCGGGCGCACCCCGGCCTGCTGAGGCTCCTGGTCGAGAAGTCCCACGAGACGGTGGCGTGGATGCGCGACCGGGGCGTGAAGTGGGAACTCGCGGTCGGCAAACTCGTGGACCCCGACAACATCGACCCGGGCGAGGCCTACGTGCTGCCCGCCGGCGGCGCGGTGCGGGTCGTCAACGAGGGTGTCGGGCTCATGGCCGACCTGTTCGACGCCGTCGAGAGGGCCGGCATCGAGGTCCGGTACGACTCACCCGCCCACGAGTTGATCCTCGAGGGCTCGCGGGTCACCGGCGTGCGCGTCCGCACCGAGGACGGCTTCGTCGACGTCCACGGCGCCGTGGTCCTGGCCTCCGGAGGGTTCGAGGCCAACCCCGAGATGCGCCTGCGTTACCTCGGCGCGGGCTGGGACCTCGTCAAGGTGCGCGGCAGCAGGTTCAACATGGGCACGATGCTCACGCAGGCGCTGAACGCGGGCGCGCAGCCCGCTGGTCACTGGGGAGGCTGCCACGCGAGTCCGCTGGACGCGGACGCACCCGACGTCGGCGACCTGCGGCTCACCGACAAGATGAGCCGTTACTCCTACCCCTACGGTCTGCTCGTCAACGTCGAGGGCAGGCGCTTCGTCGACGAGGGCGAGGACGAGGTGTGGCTCACCTACGCGAAGACCGGGGGCGCCATCCGCGAGCAGCCGCAGGCGCTCGCCTTCCAGATCTTCGACCAGAAGATGGTCCACCTGCTCGAGCCGCGCTACTCGACCGGAACGCCGGTTGAGGCGGACACGATCGCCGACCTCGGGAACAAGCTTGCCATCGCCGCGCGAGAACTGGAGCGGACCGTCGCGGACTTCAATGCCGCCACGACCGGAGGCGCGTTCGATCCCTTCAGCAAGGACGGCCGGCGCGCCGAGCCCGAAGGGCAACCGGCCAAGTCCAACTGGGCGGTCCCGCTCGAAAGCCCCCCGTACGTGTGCTACCGGGTGACCTGCGGCATCACCTTCACCTTCGGTGGCCTCAAGATCGACGAGCAGGCCCGGGTGATCGACACGACCGGCAAGCCGATGCGGGGGTTGTACGCCACCGGCGAACTGGCCGGTGACTTCTTCTATCACAACTATCCCGCCGGGGCGGGCCTCGTGCGGGGCGCTGTCTTCGGGCGCATCGCCGGCGCCGAGGCAGCCAAGCTCGCGGCGGTCGCCGGCCGCCCTTGCCTCCCGCCCTCTGGCCCGTAGACTGCATGCAGTTGTATACTGTCGCATGCAGCGAACGGTGGGAGTGCTGATGACCGAGACCCGGCTCCCGGTGACGTTGGACGACTGCGAGGACGGCGCCTGTGAGCTGCCGTCCTCCTTTGACGAGGTGGAGGCGGCGCACGAGGCGCTGGCCGAGGCCGGGTGGACCGATGGGCTGCCGGTGCGGCTGCCGACCGCGCGAGCCGTCAGGCGGATGCTCGAGCCGCAGGGGCTCG
>WHSQ01000207.1 GCA_009380005.1 Actinomycetota bacterium
CCCACGTGCAGTGAGCGCTCGGAGGCATGTGGTAGCTGGGGGAGTACACCGGCCGGTGGTCGAGGATGTTGAGCTTCACCGGGCAGACGTCGCCTTGCCACCCCACCACATCCAGCGGGTGCCACGCGAACCACAGAGACGTGAACTCATCGTCTCTCTTGACCCGCACCTCGAACTCGCCGGCCTCGTCGTGGGGGTCGGGGTCGGGGACCTCCATCATCCCGGGGTCGAAGTGCGCGTGCTTCCCCATGAGACCCCGGTCGGGCAGGTGGTACTCCCCGGTCCCTTCGATCACCAGGAAGAAGTTGTCGTCGCCGTCCGGTACGACCCGATGGGTCGTGCCCTTGGGGATGATCACGTAGTCGCCCTCGCGGTACGAAAGGGGGCCGTAGTCGGTCTCGAGCGTGCCGGTCCCTTCGTGCACGAAGTAGCAGACGTCGCCATCCGAATCGCGGAGGAAGTAAGGCATCGGCGCCGTGCGCCGGCTGACGTACAGCCGTACGTCAGCGTTCCCGGCGATCAGCTGCCAACCCGCGTTCGGCTCCGTCTGGTCCTCGGGCTTCATCTCGTTCACGTTGATCGCACGAGGGCGCAACGGTCCCTCGATGCGCGTCCACGCGGTCGGTGGGTGGGTGCGGTAGAGGTGCGAAGCACGGCCGAAGAAAGTCTCCCGGCCATGCTCTTCTTCGTAGGTCCCTTCCGGCACGCCGACGTGGGCTTGCCGGGTGACCCTGCCCTTCGAGAAGACGACGTCCATCCGTACCCCCTCCCTAGAGGTTGCCGCGAGCGTCTTGCTCGCGCTCGATCGCCTCGAACAAGGCCTTGAAGTTCCCCGCCCCGAATCCCTTGGCACCGTGACGCTCGATCACTTCGTAGAAGACGGTCGGTCGATCCTGCACCGGCTTCGTGAAGATCTGGAGCAGGTAGCCATCCTCGTCCTTGTCCACGAGGATGCCGTTACGAGCCAGGGCGTCGACCTGGTTCCGGATCTCCGGGACGCGTTCCTTGGCGTCGTCGTAGTAGTTCGACGGCACCCGAAGGAACTCGATGCCGGCGGCACTCATGGATTCGACCGTCCTGACGATGTCATCGGTGGTCATCGCTATGTGTTGTACGCCCGGCGTCTTGTAGTACTCGAGGTACTCGTCGATCTGCGACTTCTTCTTGCCCTCGGCAGGTTCGTTGATCGGGAGCTTCACCTTGCCCTCACCGTCCCACACGACCTTCGACATCAGGGCCGAGTACTCGGTGGAGATCTCCTCGTCGGAGAAGTGGCGCAGTTCGGTGAATCCCATGATGTTCTCGTAGAAGGTGACCCACTCGTTCATCTTCCCGAGCTCGACGTTGCCCACCACATGATCGATGGTCTTCAGTCCGTGGCCGGTGAAGTCACCGTCGTTCTCCACTTCCCGAAACCCGGGGAAGAAGACGCCCGAGTAGTCCTGCCGGCCCACCAGGGAGTGGATGGTGTCGCCGTAAGTGCCGATCGCGGCGCGAACGAGCTTCCCTCGTTCGTCCTCGTACACCGTGGGCTCTGCGACTCCCTTGGCTCCCCGCTCGACCGCGTTCCCGTAGGCCTCCTCGGCGTCGGGCACCCTGAACGCAACGTCGTAGACGCCGTCGCCGTGCAGACGGACGTGCTCGGTGATGGGGCTGTCCGGGCCCAGGGCGCCGGTGAACACGAACCGGATATCTCCTTGCTGCACGAGCCACGAGACGCGATCGCGGCTGCCCGTCTCGAGCCCCAGGAACGCCCGAGGCTTGAAGCCCAGGGCCCTGTAGTAATGCGCGGCCTGCCTCGCGTTTCCGACGAA
>WHSQ01000208.1 GCA_009380005.1 Actinomycetota bacterium
GACCTCTGGTCCGCACAGCACCACGAACCAGGCGACCGCGACGAAACAAATGACCGCCGCGATTCGCCAGACGAGCGAAGCTGAAACGGCGCCGGAGTTGACCAGCACGAAGGTCAGCCCAGCGATGGCACCGATGATCGAGCCGATGGGTCTGGTCCGCATTCGGCCGTTTTATCACCAATGGGGGATCGGCTATCGGGACTTGACCGGGCGGCCCAGCGGAACCTCCGCCACCGGATCCACAGTTGGAGTGAAGGAGAGGGGGGTCGAACGCTGCGGCACACTGGTGACATGGCCACGCCGCTGTCGACGCTGACGGTGGCTTCCGCCGATGTCGAGCTGCGGCGGGCGGTGCTCGCGGACCTCGGTGCGGTCGTGAGGTTGCTGGCCGACGACCCGTTGGGCAAATCACGGGAGCTTGGCCCGGATGAGGACCTGCAGCCCTACCGGAACGCATTTCGAGCCATCGACACCGATCCCGCGCAACTGCTCGTCGTGGCCGTTGCCGGCCACACATCGTAGGCAGGATGCAGCTGTCATTCATCCCCGGGCTGGCATCCCCGGGCTGGCTCGGCGTGGCGCATTGCGGGCGCAGATCGAAGCGGTGAGGGTGCGCGAGGACTACCGCAGCCAGGGCCTGGGGCCCGCACCGACGCCCACCGCTTCTACGACAGCCTCGGCTTGGTCGCCTCCCATGAGGGTTTGAAGTTGAAGCCTGTGATCCGCCCGCGCAGCGATCGGCTTGTGCGACGCCGGGGCTAGGGCAACTCCGTTGCCGTAGGTCGTGACGATGTCATGAGTTTCCCGTTGACGCGTGGCGACCAGAGGAGCAGGCTGAGGACGGAGGGCCGTCGCTCCAAACCTTGAGGCACAAGGCCTACACGTCGCCCGAAGGCGACCGGCCCGACGGTTCCGCGTCGGGATCTCAGCGCAGCGACGCCATCCAGGTCGGCTCGTGCCGACGAGAGTAGGGTCTGCATCAGCGTGTTCTTATCGCCGATGCAGACCTTGTAGGTGTGCCCGAGTTTGGTCGGCTCGGGGTCTGAGGGGCGAAGCCCCTCACTGGGAGCCTGCTGAAGAAGGATCGACTGGGAGGGCGTGGCGGCGTAGCGTCGTGCTGGGTTCGGGGAGATGACGGACCGAAGAGCCGGCCGCTGAGGGTGCAGAGCCGGTCACGCTGGTGGCCATCGTGCCGTAGAGACGTCCCTCCTTGTCATCCTCGGGCCCACCAGGCCCCCGCCGGGTGGTTCAGGCGATCGCCCAGGCCCCGTTCGTACTGGTGAGGCCGCGTCGGATGAGCTGGCGCAGGTTGATCGCGGCGACGCGATGGTCCAGCCACATACGGTTGCGATCGGTCCCGCGAAACCGCACTCGCCGGTGGCCGTTGGCGACGAGCCAGGCCACGGATCTTTCGACCATGGGACGATGCTGGCGGTAGACGGCCTGCCAGTCGGGGTCGGCGGCGGCGCGGCGGGCGGCGTGGAGCACGTCGTAGTTGCCGAGCCTGCCGAGCTTGCGGCCCGTCTTCGACGTGGTGCAGCGCTGGCGCAGCGGACAGGTGCGGCAACGAGCGCCGAACGTCGCGGTGCCCTCGGCGGTGATCGGGACGGTCTGCTGCCCGGGGCAGGTCACGGTGCCTGCGGCGGTGTTGACAGCGAAATCATGGCTCCTCGCTGGTTGGTGTGGGTTCTGGAGGTTTTTGCCCTCTCGTCCGTACGGTCCTGTGGTCGTATGAGGACCGTGACGGGAGGGCTGCTGGGAAGGGAAGGGCCAAGGACGGGATCAAGCGGTCCGCTGGTCGCGGGACGCTAT
>WHSQ01000209.1 GCA_009380005.1 Actinomycetota bacterium
CGGCTTCGCTCCCCGGCAGCACCGCCGGCAGCCACAACTACTTCAGGAGCCCCGGTTTTGGACGCTGACTTGGCGGCGGCGTTTGACAAGATCGACCACGCTCGCCTACTCGATTCGATCGGGAGTTTCCCCGCCAAGGGGATGGTCGCCGATTGGTTGAGGGCGGGTGTGTTCGAGCCGGGCAAGGGGTTCGCGCCGACCGAGGAGGGAACTCCTCAGGGCGGCGTGATTTCGCCTTTGCTGTTGAACGTCGCTTTGCATGGGCTGGAGGAGGCTGCCGGGGTCAGGTACCACAGCACCGGGACATATGCCGGTGAAGTGGCGCCGGGTTCTCCGACCTTGGTCAGATACGCCGACGACATGGTCGCGCTCTGCCACAGCCAGGAGCAGGCCGAACAGGTCAAGGCGCGGTTGGCGGAGTGGCTAGCGCCCCGAGGTCTTGTCTTCAACGAGGACAAGACCAGGGTCGTTCACCTCGAATCGGGGTTCGACTTTCTCGGGTTCAACGTTCGCCGCTATCGTCTGAAGTTGCTGATCAAACCGAGCAAGGCAGCCGTCGGGCGGCTCCGGAAAAGGCTCGCGGCCGAGATGCGCGTCCTGCGCGGCTCGAACGCGATGGCGGTCCTCGCCAAGCTCAACCCCATCATCAAGGGGTGGGCGGCCTACTACCGGACGGGTGTGTCCAGCGTGATATTCAACTCGCTGGACAGCTACGTGTGGAAGCTCGTCTACAAGTGGGCGAAATACACGCATCCGAAGAAGTCGAAACGCTGGATCGTCGACCGGTACTTCGGCAGGCATAACAAGTTCAGAAACGATCGGTGGGTGTTCGGCGACCGTAGTAGTGGCGCCTACCTCACCAAATTCGCCTGGACCGACATCGTCCGGCACATCCTGGTCAAAGGCGGGGCGTCACCTGATGACCCCGCCCTGGCCGACTATTGGGCCAAGCGGCGCAAGAAGGTCAAGCCCCCGCTGGACGAGTACTCGCTGCGCCTGCACACCAAGCAGGACGCGCGTTGTCTGCTGTGCGGGGACGGCCTCCTGGCCGCACAGCCACCCCAATCCCCCGAACAGTGGGAACGGTGGTGGCTGCAGATCACCCGAAGGGCGATAGTCGCTGACTATCTCCTCCACCACGGGGGATCGCGCTCACCGGACGGTGACCAAACCCGCCTGACACACGCCTCCTGCCACCGTGGGCACCTCGCCCGCCTCCGCAGGAACCAGCCGCAGCCAACCTGAGTCGCCCTCCGGGGCTTGCTTGAGCCGTGATACGGGGAAAGCCCGTATGTCCGGTTCTGAGGGGAGCGGGGCGCAGCAATGCGCCCCGCTTACCCGGCGAGCTGGTCGGCGACTACAAGAACGCCGGGCGGGAGTGGCAGCCCAAAGGCGAGCCGGTCGAGGTCGACGTGCACGACTTCCCCGACCCCGCGGTCGGCAAGGCGATCCCCTACGGGGTCTATGACGTCGGCGCGAACGCCGGCTGGGTGACAGTCGGCCGTGACCACGACACCGCCGCGTTCGCCGTCGCCACCTTGCGCTCGTGGTGGCGCACCGTCGGCCGGCCCACCTATCCCGACACCGGCCGGCTGCTGATCTGTGCAGACTCCGGCGGGTCAAACGGCGCGCGGCTGCGGCTGTGGAAAGTCGAGCTCGCCGCCCTGGCCGCCGAGACCGGGCTGATGATCACCGTATGCCACCTGCCGCCCGGGACCAGCAAGTGGAACAAAATCGGGGCTCCTGAAGTAGTTGTGGCTGCCGGCGGTGCTGCCGGGGAGCGAAGCCGC
>WHSQ01000020.1:0-9835 GCA_009380005.1 Actinomycetota bacterium
GTCAGGTACTCGGCCCGGCCGTCGAGGGCCTTCCGCGCCTTCTCATCCGGCGGGGTCCGTTCGAACAGGAAGCGCACCATCGGCGGTACCTCGTCCAGACGCCGAAGACGTTCCAGCAGAAGGGGCGCGACGCGGGCCAGGATCTCCCGGCCCTCCGGCGAGTCGGCGGGCAGGCCCGCGCGCGCACAGAACGGCACGAGCCGGTCGGTGAGATCCGCGGCAGACATCCGGCGGATGTAATGGCCGTTCAGCCACTCGAGCTTCGCCATGTCGAACGCGGCCGGATTGCGCCCGACGCGCTCGAGGGAGAACTTCTCGATCAGCTCGGCCACCGAGAAGACGTTCGTCTTGTCGTCGTACGACCATCCCAGCAAGGCCAGGTAGTTCAGCAGCGCCTCGGGAAGGAATCCCTGCTCGCGGTACGCCGCGACCGAGACGTCGCCCCAGCGTTTGGACAAGGGGCGGCCGTCGGGCGACACCAGCAACGGCAGGTGGGCGAACACCGGCCTGCCCGTCTCGCCGAGCGCTTCGCGCAGGAGCAGCTGGCGCGGCGTGGACGCCATCAGGTCCTCGCCGCGGATGATGTGAGTGATGCCCATCAGCATGTCGTCGACGGTCACCGCCAGCTGATAGGTGGGGGTCCCGTCGGAGCGGAGGATGACGAAGTCCTGGATCTGCTCCAGCCGCGTCGTGACGGCGCCGCGCACGACGTCGTCGAAGGAGATGGATCCGGCCTCCGGAACCGCGAAGCGCACGACCGACGAACGGCCGGCCGCCTCGTGGTCGGCGATCTCCTCCGGCGTCAGGTTGCGGCAGGTACCGGGGTAGCCGGGCGGACGCTTCTCGGCCTGGGCCCGCTTGCGCGCCGCGTCGAGCTCCTCCGGGGTGCAGTAGCAGCGGTACGCGTGCCCCGAGCCGAGCAGCTTCTCACCCTGCTCGCGGTAGAGATCGAAGCGCTCGCTCTGGCGGTAGGGACCGGCGGGCCCCCCGGCGTCGGGGCCCTCGTCCCAGTTGAGTCCCAGCCACCGGAGGTCCTTGAGCACGGCCCGGAAGTTCTCCTCGGTCGCGCGCTTCGCATCCGTATCTGCGATGCGCAGGACGAACCTCCCGTCGTTCTGACGCGCGAACAGCCAGCTGTAGAGCGCGGTACGCGCGTTGCCGACGTGGATAGACCCACTGGGGGCCGGCTCGATCCGGGTCCTGACCTCGGTCATGCACGCAGGCTATCGCCCACGAGGAAACGCCCGAGGGTCTGCGATCAAGCCTCGACGAAGTCCAGCCAGTCGACGTACTTCTGGTCTTCGCCGCGGACTATCGCCGAGTACTTCTGCTGGAGCGTCTGGGTGATGGGCCCGCAATCGAACGTACGACCGTCGATCTCGCAGATCGGGATGACCTCGGTGGCGCTCCCGGTCAGGAACAGCTCGTCGGCGGTGTAGAGATCGGCCCTCGTCAGAGACGTCTCGTACAGCGAGATGCCCTGGTCGTGAGCGATCTGGATGACCGATTCCCGGGTGATGCCCGGGAGGGGGCCGTCGACGAGCGGCGGGGTGAGGAGCTCTCCGTTCTTCGCCATGAACAGGTTCTGTCCGGTCGCTTCGGCCACACGGCCACTGGGGTTGAGCATGAGGGCCTCGTCGAAGCCCGACTGGGTAGCCTCCAACTTCGCCATCGACGCGTTGATGTAAGCCCCGGTGGTCTTGGCGTTGGGCGGGATGTTGTTGGGGTCGCCGCGCCGCCACGACGACACGGTCACGCGCACGCCCTTCGTGACCGCCTCTTCGCCGAGATACGCGCCCCACGCCCAGACGGCGATGGAGACGTCCACGGGGTTGACGGCCGGGTTGACGCCCATCTCGCCGCCGAACCCGCGGTACGCGAGCGGACGGATGTAGCACTCCTCGAGGGCGTTGGCCTTGATGACGTCGAACGTGCCCCGCACCAGCTCCTCGACCGAGTACGGGATCTCCATCTGGAAGATGCGGCCCGAACGGTGCAGGCGCTCGTAATGATCTCGCAGCCTGAAGACGGCCGGCCCCCGGTCGGTGTGGTAACAGCGCACCCCTTCGAACACCCCGGACCCGTAGTGGAGCGCGTGCGTCAGCACGTGGACCTTCGCGTCGTCCCAGTCGACCAAGCGTCCGTTCATCCAGATCTTGTCGACCGGTTCGATCGGCATCAGCATCCCCCTTGGCTATCTGCTGGTCGTCGTGGGTCGCCTCGTCCCACACCCGCGTGCAACATTATTGCCGAGGCGGCCCTCTACGCCGTGAGCGGGCATGTTCGCCCGTCACTCGGCCCGTCGGTCGCCGACCTCGCCCAGCACGACGAGGCGTGCGTCCCGAAGATCCGCCGCGCGAACAATCCGTTCCAGCACGTCCTCGGGGATGGGCCCGTCGACGGCCAACCCCATGAGGGCCTCGCCGCCTTCGCTCTGGCGCCCCACCTGCATGTTCGCGATGTTGACGCCGGCCTCGCCCAGCAGCGTCCCGACGATCCCGACGATCCCCGGACGGTCCTCGTACCGGAAGAAAGCCATCACCGGCTCGAAGTCCATGTCGATGTCGTAGCCGTAGACGCGCACCAGCCGCTCGTTGTCCCGCTTGCCTACGAGCACCCCGGCGACGGAGACGGTCGCGTCTTCCGCCTCGACGCGCACCTCGATGAGGTTCACGTAATCGGCGGAGTGCGTGGACTTCGATTCTTCGACCGAGATGCCACGGTCCTTGGCGAGCACCGGAGCGTTGACGAACGTGACCGGCTCGTGCACGACGGACGAGAAGGCGCCCTTCAAACCGGACAACGTCAAGGCCCGGGTGTCGTGATCGGCAAGGCCCCCGTAGTACTCGAATCGCAAGGTGTCGATGCCGTGACCGGCCAGCCCCACGACGACGCGGCCGAGGCGCTCGGCGAGACGCAGGTAGGGGCGCACCGCTTCGGGGATATCGCTTCCCACGTCTACGTTCACCGCGTAGGGCACGAACTCCCCCCGCAGGGCCAGCAAGACCTGTTCGGCTATCGCCAGACCGGCCTTGTCCTGGGCCTCCGCCGTCGATGCGCCGAGGTGGGGCGTCACGACGACGTTCTCATGCCCGAACAGAGGATGCTCGGTGACGGGCTCGTTCTCGAACACGTCCACCGCGGCGCCGGCCACGCGACCGTCGGCGATCGCTTCGGCCAGGGCGTGCTCGTCGATCAAGCCCCCGCGCGCGGTGTTGACGATGCGGATGCCGGGCCGGACCCCGGCCAGCTCGCGCGCCCCGATGATGCCCACGGTCTCCGGCGTCTTGGGGAGGTGGACGGTGACGAAGTCGGCGCGCTTGCAGACCTCTGCGACCGAATCGATCATGGTCACGCCCATCTGAGCCGCCCGTTGGGGGGCCAGGTAGGGGTCGTACGCGATCAGGCGCATCCCGAAGGCGCTCGCGCGCTGAGCCACGAGGGTGCCGACGCGGCCGAGACCAACGATGCCCAGGGTCTTCCCATGGAGCTCGACCCCCTGCCACTTCTCGCGCTCCCACGAGCCCTGGACGAGGGCGCGGTGGGCCTGGGGGATGTTGCGGGCCTGGGCCAGCAGGAGGGCGATGGTGTGCTCGGCCGCCGACAGGACGTTGGACTGGGGCGCGTTGATCACGAGGATGCCGTGGCGCGTCGCGGCGTCCACGTCGACGTTGTCGATCCCGACGCCGGCGCGTCCCACGACCTTCAGGTTCTCGGCGCGCTCCAACAGGGCCGCATCGACCCGCGTGGCGGATCTGATCACGAGCGCGTCGTAACCGCCGACGCTCCCGGCCAGCTCCTCCGCGCTGAGCCCGAGCTTGACGTCGACGTCGACGTGCTGCCTCAGGCGCTCGAGACCGGCTTCGGAGAGCTTCTCGCAGACCAACACCTTCATGAGAGCAAGCATCCCATAGCCATATCGGAAACCTGCCGCACGTCAGCCCTCATCGGAGCTCGACTCGAGCGCATCGATCACGTAGTCGATCGAATGCGTGAGCCTCTCGACGTCATCTGGTTCGATCGCCGGATACATCGCTATTCGCAACTGGTTGCGACCCAGCTTGCGGTAGGGCTCGGTGTCGACGATGCCGTTCGCTCGGAGTGCGGCCGCGATGCTCTTGGCGTCGACGTCGTCGCTGAAGTCGATCGTCCCGACGACGGAGCTGCGCTCCTCGGACGCCTCGACGAACGGCGTCGCGCACTTGTGGGCCTCCGCCCACCCATACAGGATCTCGGCCGAACGGCGGCAACGTGCGACGGACCACGTCAGGCCCCCGTTGGCGTTGATCCACTCGAGCTGTTCCACCATCAAGAACAGCGATCCCAGGGCGGGGGTGTTGTAGGTCTGGTCCTTGCGGGACTCGTCGAGTGCGGTCTTCAGGTCGAGCGAGGATGGTACGTACCGATCGGACGCGGAGATCGCCTCGATGCGTTCGATCGCGGCCGGCGAGCACACGGCGATCCACAGCCCGCCGTCGGACGCGAAACCCTTCTGCGGTGAGAAGTAGTACATGTCGAAGTTCGTGGGATCCACCGCCAGCCCCCCGGCTGCCGACACGGCGTCCACGACGATCAAACCGCTGGGAGCGACCCTGCGGACCGGCATCTGCACGCCGGTCGACGTCTCGTTCTGGGTCAGGGCGTAGACGTCGACGTCCTCGCGGGCCTCGGGCGAGGGATGCGTCCCCGGCTTCGACTCGATAACGACCGCCTCGGTCAGGTGCGGCGCCGCCCCGACCGCGGCGGCGAACTTCGCGGAGAACTCGCCGAAGACGAGGTGCTCGCTGCGCCGTTCGATCAAGCCGAAGGCCAGCGCGTCCCACAGGACCGTCGCTCCACCCACGCCGAGGATCACCTCGTAGCCGTCGGGCAAGGAGAACAGGGATCGCAACCCGGCCCGGAGCCGGCCCACGAGCGAACGCACCGGCGCCTGGCGATGACTGGTGCCCAGGTAGGCCGGGGCGGCAGCCACGAGGGCGGATACGGCTTCCGTACGTACCTTGGACGGGCCCGAGCCGAAGCGTCCGTCGAAGGGGCGCAGCTCGGGAGGGATGACGATGGTCGCAGGGTCCGATGTCATAGATGCCGTTCCTTCGGATGGTGATGTCGGGGGTTCGGTTGCTCTACATTGCGTATATCGCACGTAGCACGGAGGAGGCTGGCACCATAGCGGAACGATCCCCGCAAGCAGCGCGACCGGAAGGAGCGGCGCGGCTCTCGCGCCGCGTGATGGAGCTCACCGAGTCAGCCACGCTGGCCATCGATGCCAAGGCCAAGGCTCTCAAGGCCGCGGGCGAGAACGTGATCGGCTTCGGCGCCGGCGAGCCCGATTTCCCGACCCCCGAGCACATCGTCCGAGCGGCCGAAGAAGCGGCCGGCAACGCGCTCTACCACCACTACACGCCCGGCCCCGGTTTGCCGGAGCTCCGGGCCGCCATCGCCACCAAGACCAAGCGCGACTCCGGCTTCGAGGTGCAAGCCTCCCAGATCATCGTGACGAACGGCGGCAAACATGCGCTGTTCAACACGTTCCTGACCCTGATCGACCCGGGCGACGAGGTGCTGCTCCCGGCCCCCTACTGGGTGAGCTACCCGGAGATGATCAAGCTGGCCGGGGGCGTCCCGGTCGAGCTGCCGACGACGGAGGAGACGGGGTTCCGCGCCACGGTGGAGCAGCTCGACGCCTCCGTCACCGAGGAGACCAAGGCGGTCGTGTTCGTCTCGCCGTCGAACCCGACGGGGGCCGTCTACACGCCCGACGAGGTCACCGAGATCGGTCGCTGGGCGGCGGAACGCGGCATCTGGGTGGTAACCGACGAGATCTACGAGCATCTCGTTTACGGGAACGCTCAATTCTCGTCGATGCCCGTGCGCGTGCCCGACATCGCCGAGCGGTGCGTGGTCGTGAACGGCGTCGCGAAGACCTACGCGATGACCGGGTGGCGCGTGGGGTGGATGATCGCTCCGGCCGACGTCGCGAAGGCGGCCGCCGACCTCCAGTCGCATGCGACGTCGAACGTCTCCAACGTGGCCCAGGCGGCGGCCCTCGCCGCCGTGACCGGGGACCTCCAGGACGTAGCGATGATGCGCGACGCGTTCGATCGCCGGCGCCGCACCATCTACAAGTTGCTGAACGACATCCCCGGTGTCGTCTGTCACGAGCCCGAGGGTGCCTTCTACGCGTTCCCCTCGTTCAAGGACGTGATCGGCAGGTCCGTCGGCGGGCGGGAGATCACGGGGTCCTTGGATCTGGCCGAGGCCATCCTCGACGTCGCCAAGGTCGCGATCGTGCCCGGCGACGGCTTCGGAGCACCCGGGTACGCGCGGTTGAGCTACGCCCTGGGCGACGACGACCTCGTCGAAGGCGTGGCTCGCATAGCGGATCTGCTGTCCCGAGGGTGAGCATCTGAGCCCCACCCGCCGCTCCCTGACGATCGTCGGCACGGGCGCGGCCGCCGGCGCGGTCAGCGGGTTGCTCGGCGTGGGAGGTGGCGTCGTGATGATCCCGCTGCTGGCCGTGTTCGTGCGGTTCACGCAGCGTCACGCCCACGCGACCTCTCTCGCCGCGATCATCCCGATCGCTGCGGTCGGAGCGATCGGCTTCGCGCTGCGCGACGACGTCGGCGTCCTGATCGCGGTCACGATGGGGGCGGGTGCGCTCGTGGGTGCGCCCTTGGGCGCGGCCGCCCTGGCCCGAGTCTCGGACCGCAGCCTCACGATCGCGTTCACCGTGCTGCAGATCGCCGTCGGCCTCCAGATGCTGCTGTCGTGAGCCCCGCGGAGGTCGCGGTCGTGATCCTCTTCGGCGTGGCGATCGGGTTCTTCTCCGCTCTGTTCGGCGTCGGTGGCGGCGTCTTCATCGTTCCGTTCGTGGTCTTCGTGTTGGGAGAGAGCCAGCACTTCGCCGAGGGGACGTCGCTCCTCGCGATCGTGCCCATCGCGTCCATCGGCGTGATCGCTCATGCGCGCAGCAGGCTGGTGCGGTGGCGGGAGGCCTGGCTGCTGGCGCTCGGCGGCGCCGCCGGGGCCGTGGCCGGGGTGCTGCTCGCATACGAGCTGTCGGGAAACGTGCTGCGGAAGGCCTTCGCCCTGTTCCTCCTGACCATGGCCGCTCGCACGATCTACGGCATGCTGCGTCCGGGCCCCGCGGGCGATCCCATCCCGCCCGCGGCAGGCTAGCTCCGCGCCGCGCACACCGGGGTCACGGTCCGGCCCGGGGCTCGAGCTTGCCGGCACGGCGATCGCGCTCGGTCTTGGCGCGATGGCAGGTCCAACAGCGGGGCTCCAGGTTGCCGGTGGAGCACGGCCCCAGCGCCACGTGGGGCTCGACGTGGTCGAACTCGGTCCGAAAGCGGTTGCCGCAGTCGACGCAGACGACCCCGTCGAAATCGGGCGGGTCGCCGAGCTCCAGCGCCACCGCCACCTCCACCGGGATGCTGCGCGACCACCGCTTGTAGTGGCGAAGGTCCTTGCCGTCGTAGATCACCCCGGAGATG
This sequence comes from Actinomycetota bacterium, assembly GCA_009380005.1. Lineage (GTDB taxonomy): Bacteria > Actinomycetota > CADDZG01 > CADDZG01 > WHSQ01 > WHSQ01. Next base: position 7,497 of record WHSQ01000020.1, read on the forward strand.
AACGCGTCCGCGGCGATCTCGAGGGCGACCCGGGGCGGCACCGGACCGATGCCGGGGATCTTGCACATCTCGCCCGGCTCGACGTGGGTCCAGCCCCGCTTCGCGACCTCGTAGCTCACGACCACCACCAGCTCCGGGCGCCGCGCCCGGCCCTTGACCTTGCCGGTGCCGGGCACCGACAGCATCGTCGCGTAGGCGTCGGCGAGGTAGCGCTCGAACGGCTCTGGGCCCTCGTCCGACCCGGCGGCCCTCTTGGCCCGTTTGTCTGCCCTCGCCAACCGTGCCGCTTCGGCCTCGGCGCCGGCTGAGATCGGCGCGTAGCGGTGTGGCTCAAAGATCAGGTGGATGTGGCCCATGCCGAGCTCGTCCGTGTACGTCCGTGCAGATCTGGCAGCCCGCTGGCGGCCGGCGAGGTCGCGGTGCTGTTCGGCCTCGAGCTTGACCCGGCGCGCCTCGTCCTTCAGGGCACGGAAGTTCTGTTCCTTGGCGACCGTTAGGAGGTCCTTGGCAGCACCCGGCGCCGACTCCACGGCCAACGCGATCACGGCGGCCTGGTCGAGTGAGATCCGGCCGTGCTGCAAGGCCGAGGTGAGCTCGCCGGACCAAGCCATGACCTGGCCGGTCGCGACGACGGCCTTGGCCTTGCCGACAGAGGTCCCCGTCGTCTTCGCAACGGCGTCGGCATCGTCGACCTTGCGCGACACCGACGCGATCCCGAACGCCACCAGCTTCTGGGCCCGCGCGTACGTGGCCAGCGCCTTACGGGCCTGCGCCGCGGTCAGCAGCTCCGGCTCGAGGCCGGCGTTGGCCTTCTCGAGATCCTCGATCGCTCGATCCAGCGACTCGATCGCTTGCGTGTCCACCTGCAACTCCGTCCGCCTTCCCCTCCCCAGGGGCCGTTCCGTTTACCGGGCACCACCGTATCGAACATCTGTTCGTATGTCAAGCGCAAACCAGGGCAATCGAAAGAAAACTTGGGCAACCGGGTGCTTCACCGCGATGAAGTGCCCCACCGGGGGCCACAATCGGTGGACGCTTGGTACCGCTGGTTACGGTGCGGCGGCGGCTCGGACAAGGCCCTCCAGGACCCTCAGATCACGTACGAAGATGCGGCGCATCAAGGGCTCGAGGGCGCTGAGGCCGATCGCGCCCAGGACGCCCAGGGGCGGCGACAGCTCCTCGCGCCAGTACATGTAGGTCGAGCCGTCGTCGCGCCGAGCCAGCAGGATCTCGCCGGTGCCCGAGACCCAGCCCTCGTGCCGGATCACCAGCTTGCGCTCGGGCTCCCAGCCGACCACGCGCACGCGGTCGCGCGTGCGGATCCCGCCGATCGTGATCGTGGCCTCGGCCTCGACGCCGGCGCCCTCCCGCTGCTCCGACGTGACGGTGAAGTCTGATGCCTCCAGCATCCAGTCGTCCTGGTTCTCCCAGTCGGTGATGAGCCGCCACACGACGTCCGGGGGCCCGGGCATCTCCCGCCCGAGCTCGATCACGACCGGCCACCCACCCCCGACCACCCTTGGCAGCAGGCGCACGGCTCGATCCGGCTAGCTGCTCAGTTTGCGCTTCAGCAGGTCGTTGACCACACCGGGGTTGGCCTGACCGCGGGTCTTCTTCATCACCGCGCCGACCAGGAACCCGATCGGGCCGGCTTGGCCATCGCGCACCTTCTGCGCCGGCTCCGGGTTCTCGGCGATCACCTCGTCGACGATCCCTTCGAGCTCGGACGAGTCGGAGATCTGCTGCATCCCGCTGGTCTCGGCGATCTCGGCCGCTCCCTTGCCGGTCTCGAACATCCGTGCCAGCACCGATTTGGCTTGCTTGCCGGAGATCGCTCCCGAGTCCACCAACTTCACCAGCTCCGCGAGGCCCGCCGGGGAAACCTTCGCCTCGCTCAGCTCGATGCCGGCCTCGTTGAGCAGCCCGAAGAGGTCGGCGAATATCCAGTTGGCGACCTTCTTCGCATCACCACCGTAGGCGCGTGCCGCCTCCTCGAACCACTTCGCCGTAGCGGTGCTCGCGGTGAGCGCTTCGATGTCCTTCGCTCCCAGCCCGTACTCCGCCGAGAAGCGCTCTCGTCGCTGGACCGGCAGCTCCGGGAGCCCGGTCTTGATACCGGCGACCCACTCCTCCGCCGGCTCGAAGGGAACGAGGTCCGGCTCCGGGAAGTAGCGATAGTCGAACGCGTACTCCTTGGTGCGCAGCGACGATGTGCTGCCCGTCTTCTCGTCGAAGTGACGCGTCTCCTGCAACAAGGTCTCTCCGCGGTCCAGCGCGTCCCGTTGGCGCTGCTCTTCGTACTCGAGTGCCCGCTGCACGGATCGGATCGAGTTCATGTT
>WHSQ01000020.1:9845-48726 GCA_009380005.1 Actinomycetota bacterium
CGTACTCCGGCGCTCCGACCGGGCGCACGGAGATGTTGGCATCGACGCGCAACGAGCCCTCTTCCATGCGAACGTCCGAGACGCCGAGCGATTCCAGGATCGCGCGCAGCTCGTTGACGAACACCCGCGCCTCCTCCGCCGAACGGATGTCGGGTTCCGTCACTATCTCGACCAACGGGGTCCCGGCGCGGTTGAAATCCTCCAGCGAGTGCGAGCTATCCGCGATCCTGCCGGTACCGCCCATGTGCTGCGACTTCCCGGTGTCCTCCTCGAGGTGCACGCGATCGATACCCACCTTCGTCGATCCGAACGTGCCCGAGATCTCCAGGAAACCGGACGACCCGAGCGGCAGGTCGTACTGCGAGATCTGATAGTTCTTCGGCATGTCCGGATAGAAGTAGTTCTTGCGATGGAACAGGGAGTGGTCGGCGATGCGGCACCCGAGGGCCGTCGCGATCATCAAGGTGAACTCGACCGCGCGCTCGTTCGCCACCGGTAAGGACCCGGGCATCCCGAGGCAGATCGGACAGGTACGTGTGTTGGGGTCACCCCCGAACGCGACCGCGCAGCCGCAGAACATCTTCGATTTCGTCGACAGCTCGACGTGGATCTCCAGCCCCACGGTGGTCTCGTACCGGGTCACGACGTCGGCGGTCACAGCTCCGGCCTCCCCTCCGGGGACCCGGCGAACCCGAGGTCCTGCTCGAATGCGTAAGCGGCACGGAACATCGTCGGCTCGTCGAGCGACTTCGCGACGATCTGCAAGCCGACCGGGAGGCCATCCTCGGGGGCCAGGCCGGCGGGGATGCTGATCGCCGCGTTCCCGGCCAGGTTCACCGGCACAGTGAAGATGTCGTTCAGGTACATGGCCAGCGGATCCGAGGTCTTCTCCCCCAACGCGAACGCCGTCGTCGGCGTCGTGGGACAGGCGATGAGGTCGACGTCCGCGTAGGCGCGGGCCAAGTCCTGGATGATCAAGGTGCGGACCTTCTGGGCCTTGCCGTAGTACGCGTCGTAATAGCCGGCCGACAGCGCGTACGTGCCCAGCATTATCCGCCGCTTGACCTCGGCGCCGAACCCCTCGTCCCGCGAACTCGCCGTCATCGCGACGATGTCCGCGCCGGGGGCGCGCCGGCCGTAACGCACGCCGTCGTAGCGAGCCAGGTTGGACGAGGCTTCCGCCGGAGCGATCAGGTAGTAGGCCGAGATGCCGTGTTCGAACGACGGAAGAGATACCTCCTGCAGCGATGCGCCGAGCTTCTCCAACCGGGCGTAGGCCTCGTCGATCTTCTGACGCACGCCCTCCTGGGTGGGGACGAACTCCTTGACGATCCCGATCCGCAGGCCCTCGATCCCCCCGTCGATGCCGTCGAGCAGGTTGGGATACTCGTCCGGGATGGACGTCGAGTCGAGCGGGTCGTGACCGGCGGCCATCTGGAGCAAGGCCGCGGCGTCCTCGACCGTCCGAGCGAGGGGGCCGGGCCGGTCCAACGACGACGCGAACGCGATCAGCCCGTAACGCGAGATCGAACCGTACGTCGGGTTCACGCCGACGATCCCGGAAAGCGATGCAGGTTGCCGCACGGAGCCCCCCGTATCGGTTCCCCAGGCCCAGGGCACGAGGCCCGCGGCGACGGCCGCGGCCGAGCCTCCGCTCGAGCCCCCCGGCACCTTGTCGAGATCCCACGGGTTGCGGGACGGGAAGAAGCCGGAGTTCTCGGTCGACGATCCCATCGCGAATTCGTCCAGGTTGGTCTTGCCCGTCATCGGCAGGCCGCCCTCGGTGCATCTGCTCACGACCGTCGCGTCGTACGGCGGCACCCAGCTCTCCAGGATGCGAGAGGCGGCGGTGCTCGTTACCCCGCGGGTCACGAAGATGTCCTTGTAGCCAACCGGCACGCCGTCGTAACGGGATCTCGCCTCTCCGGCCGCGCGACGCTCGTCGGAGGCCGCCGCGTCGGCGCGCAGGCGGTCGTCGGTGCGGTTGAGGTAGGCCTTGATCTTGTCGTCGGTCGCGTCGGCGCGGACGATCAGGTGCTCGGCGATGTCGGTAGCGGACACCTCACCCGCGTCGAGTTCGCGGGCCAGCTGGGTAGCGCTCTTCCAGATCGTGTCCTCGCTCACGAGTCCTCGATGATCCTGGGTACCCGGAACCGGCCGTCCTCGGTCTCGGGCGCGTTCGCGAGGGCCACCTCCTGCGGGAGCGACGGCGTGACTTCGTCCGGTCTCATCACGTTGCGAAGCGGGATGGCATGAGAGGTCGGCTCGATCCCGTCCAGGTCGAGGGCCTGGATCTTCTCCGCGTGGTCGAGGATGGCCGCCAGCTCCACCTGCATGCGTTCCCTCTCCTCCTCGGACAGATCGAGCCGCGCCAAGCGGGCGACGTGGTCCACGGCCGCTCTATCGATCGTCATGGGCATGCATCCTAGAACTTGCTCCGACGAGGGTAGGTGGGAGGTCTCCTCCCTAGAGAAGTTGTTCGAGCAGAGGTGCAACTGCCGTGATGCGCTCCTTGCTGAGGAACGCGTCGGCCCAGTCGGGCTTCGCCGTAAGGACCCCGGAGAACGCCACGATCTTGACGTCCGGGTTCGCCTCCCTGATCAGTTTGGCCGTGGCCGCGCCGTCCATCACGCCCGGCATCCGGTAATCGAGCAGGACGAGGTCGGGCCGGTGGGTCAGCGCCATGAGCAGGCCCTCCTTGCCGTCGGCCGCCTCCCCCACGACCTCGTAGCTCTCGACCTCGAACAGGAGCCGGAGGGTGTGCCGGATGTCGGCGTCGTCGTCCACGATCAGGACCTTGGTGGGCCCCGAGCCGTCCTGCATGGTTTCCCTCTCGTTCGAGCGTTGGACGAAGGTAATCACGCCCACGGGGCCCTTGGATAGCCCCATCTGACCCGGGCCGGGCCACTCCGGTGGGTAGGCTGGCCGCGGCACGCACCCGAAGGAGAACCAGGTGGACCTCTCGATCCCGGAGGAGTACCGGCAGCTCCAGGCAGACCTGGGGTCGTTCATCGACCGCGAGCTCAGGCCCCTGGAAGAGGAGCATCTCGACCCCGAGGAGGACGAGATCCCGGTCGAGCTCGCCCACCGGGTCCGCAGGCGGGCGGCCGAGCTTGGGTTCTACGCAGCCGATTTCCCGGAGGACCTGGGCGGCAGCGGCTTGCCGGCTCTGGGAATGGTCCTCCTGCGAGAGACCGCATGGTCCTCGGGGTCCCGGCTGGCGGCGTTCGCGACCTACGGACCCGAGGGCCCGACCGGGGTCTTGCTCGCGGGGACCGACGAGCAGAAGAAGAGATACCTCACGCCTCTGATCACCGCGGAGAAGTCGATGTGCTTCGCGCTCACCGAGCCCCACGCGGGGTCAGATGCCCAGAACATCAAGACGCGCGCCCGCAAGGATGGCGAGGAGTGGGTCCTGAACGGAACGAAGCACTTCATCACGAACGGGAAGCACGCCGACTTCGCTCTCGTCTTCGCGGCCAACGATCCGGAGAAGAAGGCCCAGGGCGGGATCACCGCCTTCATCGTCGAGAAGGACACCCCGGGTTTCGCAGTGGGTCGCGCTCAGAGGGGAATGGTCGATGGGGAGGCTCAGTTCGAGCTCGTCTTCGACGACTGCCGCGTCCCCGAGGAGAACGTCCTGGGGGGGCCGGAGAACGTGGGCATGGGCTTCTACGCGGCGATGCAGTTCCTCGCCATGGGTCGTCTCTCGATCGCAGCCATGTGCAACGGCATCGCGCAGTTCGCCTTCGATGCCGGCCTGCGGTACGCGAAAGACCGCGAGGCGTTCGACCGCCCCATCGGCAAGAACCAGTACGTGCAGGGCCACATCGTGGAATCGTTGATCCGGCTCAAGGCCGCCAAGCTGATGACGTACGAATGCGCCTGGAAGTACGACCAGGGCGACCCCGTCGTCCAGGAATCGTCGATCGTCAAGCTCTATGCGTCGGAGATGGTCAACGACGTCGTCGACCGGATGATCCAGGTCCACGGCGGCATGGGATGGATGCGCGAGCTTCCGCTGGAACGGCTCTACAGGTTCGTGCGGATCTTCACCCTGGTCGAGGGGACGTCGGAGATCCAGAGGTACATCATCGCCAAGACCCTCGGGCTGTGATCCGGGGGGCCCGGAGGCCCCCCGGAATCCCTAGCTTCCTTCGTAGGAGTCGGTCACCAGGCGCTTCGTCGCGCGCACCCGGTTGAGGATCAGCAAGGCCGCTCCGGTGGCGAGCATCGAGACGCCGATCCATAGCCACCCGGCCATGCCGGAACCAGTGAACGGGAGGACCCTGCGGGGCAGGACCTCGGGCGGCGGGTTCTTCTTCTCACGATCGATGCGACGTGGCAGGACCTCCTCTTCCCAGTTGCCGAAGTCCACGCCCTCGACCGAGTCGCCCGAGCCGATCAGCACCGTCACGCCCTTCGTCCCGGCGCAGTCCGGGCCCGTGGCGGGGGCCGATTGCGTCCAATTCTCCTGCATGACCTCGCACACGATGTAGTGGCCCGGGAGCAGCTCGCCGAAGCTGTAGGAGCCGGCGGCGGCCGTCTCGGTCAGGTCCACCAAGGGTTCGCCGTCGTCGAGGAGCTGGTTCGCGTTCTCGTCGACGTAGAGCTCGATCTCCCAGCCGGCGAGACCCCCATCGTTGGCGTTGCGCTGACCGTTCGCGTTGAGGTCTTCCCACTTGGTGCCGGCGATGGCTCCGAGCTGGTAGTTGAGGAAGTCGAGGTCGTCGACGGTCTCGCCCGAGGACGGGGTCACCTCGTAGCACACCGTGGCCGGCGCGCTCTGGTGCCAGTCGGACGGCAGGACCTCACACACCGTGTAGGTGGTGCCCGGCGTGAGGCCGGAGATGGTCCAGTCGCCGTCGGCGTCGGTCGTGGTCGAGACCTCGCCGTCGTCGAGCTCGCCGTTGTCGTTGCCGTCGAGGAAGATCGTCCAGCCCTCGAGCCCGGCGTCGTCGCCGTTCTCGGCGCCGTCGGCGTCGAGGTCGTGGATCTTGGTGCCCTCGAGCGTGGCGTTCCGGTAGTTGCCGAAGTTGTTGTTCGGGACCGAGTCGCCGGAGCCGAACGTATCTTCGTGATAACAACCGTGCTGGTCCGTGGTCGTCGGGTAGGAGCAGAACCAGCCCGCCTGAGCGACCTCACGGATCTTCCACGTCCCCGGGTTGACCCCGGTGATCTTGTACGAGCCCGGGTTGTCGCCACCGGTGCTCGTGTCCGCCGACGGTTCGCCGGCGTCCTTCGTGCCGTTGTCGTTGTAGTCGACGTAGATGGTGAAGGAGACGCTGGGAGCCGTCTCGGTCTCGTCCAGGACGCCATCGGCATCCATGTCTTCGAACTTCACGCCGGTCTTCTCGGCCGGCGTCCAGTTACCGAAGTTCCTGTCGGTAAGCGCCGTACGCGACCCGATCGTCACGTCGTGATAGCAGGTGGTCGAGATCCCGATGAAGCCGAACAGGTCGGTGGTGCCGTCGGACGGGGACGAGCAGTACCAGGTGAGCCCGCCCGTAGGGATCACCTCGTAGACGCGGTAGGAGTCGTCGCGGGGACGGATACCGTCGATCTTGTAGTAGCCGGTCTCGTCGGTCACGGCCGATAGATCGACGGTCTCGTCGAACTCGCCGTCATCGTCCACGTCGAGCCATATGACCCAGCCTTGCAGGCCGGGCTCGCCGTCGTCCCATTCGGTGTTGGCGTTCTCGTCGAGGAACTTGTAGCCCTCGACCGACCCGGGGGCCCAGTTGCCGAAGTCGTTGCCGGTGAGCTCGGCGTCGCCCGAGAGGAGGGTCACGGCGTAGCCGTTGCCGTCCGGGCAGCCGACCTCATTACCGGAGGCCGACGGATAGCTCTGGGTCCATCCCGACTTGAGCACCTCGCAGACGATGTAATCGCCGGGATCCAGGTCCGTGTAGCTGTAGGCGCCGGTCCCGGCGGCCGTCGTCTGGGGCGAGCTCGCGTGCTGCGGCTCGCCGTCGTCGAGGTTCCCGTTGCCGTTCGTGTCCACGTACAGGCGGATTTCCCAGGTGGGGAGCGGGTCGTCGGTGAGCGCGCGGGTACCGTCGGAGTTGTCGTCCTCCCACTTGATCCCGGACAACGAGACCTTGTGGAAGTTGCCGAAGTCCTTGTTCTCCGCTGCGGCCGACCCGGAGAGCAGATCGTCGACCAACCAGCCCTTGGTCCCATCCGGGCAGGTCGGGCCGGACGACGGCGAGCTCTGATGCCAGGTGTTCTGCTGCGTCTCGCAGACGATGTAACTGCCGGGATCCAGGTCGGCGAAGGAGTAAGCCCCCGTCTCCACGGCGGTCGTCGTGGTCGCGACGGCCGGGGTCTCGCCGGCATCGATCACGCCGTTGTCGTTGGCGTCTCGGTACAGCTTGATCTGGAAACCACCGACACCCTCGTCGGTCCCGTCCTCGGTGCCGTCGGCGTCGTGGTCGTGGAACTTGTTGCCGGAGATGGACACCTTCTGGTAGTTGCCGAAGTCCTTGCCGGTCTCGCTCTCTCCGGAAGTGAGCTCGACGCCGTGTCCGGTCGACACCTGCCCACAATCCGCCCCCGAAGCGGGTGCGCTCTGCGTCCAGAGGTTCTGAGGCACCTCACACACGAGATAGGTCCCGGGCTCCAGGTTGTTGAACGCGTACGCACCGTTCGCGTTAGTGGTGGTGGACGTCTCGCCACCGTCGAGCGAACCGTTGCCGTTGGCGTCCAGGAAGATGACCCAGCCCTGGAGGCCGGGTTCTCCCGCTCCGTCATCGACGCCGTCGGCATCCCTGTCGTGGAACTTCTGGCCCGCGATCGAGCCCTTCTGATAGTTGCCGAAGCTGACCGATTCGCTGCTGTTGGCCGCGATCGCGATCGCTCCGCTGCACAACGACGTGCTGTTGAACCAATCCGACTTCAGCGTCTCGCAGACGTAGTAGGTGCCGGGGAGCAATCCGCCGAAGACGGCGTTACCGGAAGCGTCCGTCTGTTCGGTGGTGACGTTCGTGTCCTGGTCGCCACCGGTGTTCTGGAGACCGCCGGTGCCGTTGGACTCCTCGTAGAGCGTCATCGTCCACGTCGCGAGGCCGGAGTCCCCGGTTCCCTTGACGCCGTCCGCGTTCAGGTCGTGGAACTTGTGCGCGGTGATCGTGCCGCAGGAGTTGACCGGGAAGGTGGTGGGCCTGATCACGTCCTGCAGGGTGGACACGAAGGAGGAGCCGGAGGAGCGGCTCTTCACGAAGACCTGGTTCGCGTTCACGCAGATCCCCAGGTTCTCGGACAGCAGCGCGGTGTTGATCACGAGCTCGCCGAACTCGCGGTCCTCGCTGATGTTCCCCTCGGCGATGTCGAGGGTGGTGAGCTCCACCTTGTCGTCCCAACAGGGAACGCTGGACGAGTTCGCCTCGCACTCGTCGTCGTCTCCGGAGGTGACCCATTCCGACAGGTAGATGGTCACCCCGCTGCTGGTGTTCCCGCCGAAGGCGTACTGCACCAGGAGATCGCCGGCCGTGCGAACCGGGGTGTCGTTCACAAGGATGGTCGACTGGTTGAACTCGAAGTCGACGTCGGCGCTCCCGGGGTCCTCGGTTCGCCGCCACGCCGCGTACAGGAAGGTCCCGTCGAACTTGAAGTACGCGTTCGTGAAGTCGGTCTTGTTCTTAGGGATCGAATCGGCCACGAAGGTGGGGTTCTCGTCGTCCTCCTTGGCGTTGTTCGTATAGGTCGAGTCGTCGCTGGGGTCTCGCTGGATGGGATCGGTCGGGTTCGCGGTGGTGCCGAGGTCGAGGAACCCGTCGGATCCGTCGTAGGTCGATCCCGGGAGCGTCGCCGAAGCCAGCGGGAGCCCGCTGAAGATGACGAAGAACACGAGCAACGGCACGAACGTCAACCGCGATCCGCGGGCGCTGAACTTCTGCATCGAAGTTTTCCTCTCGATCGTTGGCGATTCTTGGGGAGCGATCCAAGTGTGCGTCCCAGTCGACACGAAAGCTCCGTCAGATGAGTCCGCAACTTCGGCAATATCGGGTACGCAGTTGAGGCAACTACGGCCGTCCCGCAGCGCGCGAAGGTCGAAACGCCTCTCTCGGCGCCCGGTTTGCCGCTGCTACGTATGCGAGTCGTTATTGTTTGGGGGATTCGTCATCGTTAGTGATCTTTGGGAGATCCGAGACCTAGGAGGGACACATGGCGGGGCTACCCGGCGGCACGAAACTCACGTGGTTGGGACACGCGGCGTTCATCGTCGAGACCGATGCAGGCAGCAGACTCCTGATCGATCCGTGGGTGATGAACAATCCGATGTGCCCCGACGATCTCAAGGATCCCGGTGACCTGGACGCGATACTGATCACCCATGCGCACTTCGATCACATCGGCGACGCGGTGGAACTCGCGAAGCAGAAGTCACCCGGCGACGTCGTAGCGATCAAAGAGACCGCAGGATGGCTCGAGTCGAAGGGCGTGGCCAACACCGTGGGCATGAACCTGGGCGGCACGGTGGAGGTCGCCGGCTGCAAGGCGCACATGGTCTTCGCGGCGCACTCGTGCGGCATCGCGGACGGTGACCAGACCATCTACGGGGGGAGCGCGGCCGGTTACGTCCTCGAGCTCGAGGACGGCTTCCGGATCTATCACGCGGGTGACACCGCGGTATTCGGAGACATGCAACTCATCGGTCGCCTGCTCAAGCCGGACGTCGCGCTGCTTCCCATAGGAGACCACTTCACGATGGGGCCGTTCAGCGCGGCGGAGGCCATCAGGTTGCTCGGCGTGAAGACGGTCGTGCCGATGCACTTCGGTACGTTCCCCCTGTTGACCGGCACCCCCGACGATCTACGACGGGAAGCTTCGGACATCGACGGATTAGAGGTGATGGAGCTGGCTCCCGGAGGGTCCCTCTAGCCCCCCTCTTCGTCTTCATCCGATAGATCCGTCGCGGCGATCGCCGCCGCCCACCCGTCGGCGTGCTCCAGCGCGAGCCGAAGCACCCATCCTTCCTGAGCGGTCTGGCCCTCGTCCCACAGGTACCAGCGCACGTCGTCGAGCCCGGCTCGTAGCGCGTCCGGAGCAACGGGCCACGTTTCGCCCGTGACCAGAGAACAGACGTAGAAGGCGAGGAAACGACCGAGCGCCGCGCCGCGCCTGCGGCCGTATGCACCACCGCTCGCGGCCGCCCACGCCATCCTCTGGATCGCCTCTTCCGTCGTAAGCGGCGCCACCGACAATCGGTCGAAGGTGAGGGCACGAGCCGCGGCCGGCCCCGGGCCTTCGACCACCACGGCACGGGCCGCTCCGTTCGACTCGCTCGTCCATGGCTGAACGAGGTCCAGCATCGCATCGGTCAGCTCTTCGTCCTCCACCGGGTCCCCCGGATCCGCGTCCACATCGGCCATGCGCGCCTTCGGTTCCCACGGCTCGGCCACCTCGACGTGATGCGGCCGGTAGGTCGCGAGCGCGTACGTGGGCTCCCAATCGAGCAGGCGCTCGGGCATGTGGAGGACCTCGGGATGTGCCCGTTGCTCGCCCTCGAGCGACTCGCCCCTGAGGACGCGTTCCTGGGCGACGTAGGCCGCGGGTTGGGCATCCTCGATGTGATCGGCGACCTCGTCCCAGGCGTGGGTGGACGCGACGACCTCGGTGAGGGGGCCCGGGGCGAACCGTCCGACGTCGGGATCGAGGACGCTCGCCGCGATGGGTCCGGGGGCTTCGAGCGCGAGTCGATAATCGATATGTGCCGCGATCGGCCACAGCTGCTTTCCGCGCTCCAGCGCGTCCTCGCATCTCTCGGCAAGGTCGATCAAACCGTCCCAATCACGTCGTCCGGACAAGGCGTCGACGGCGCGCAGCAACGCGTTCATATCGGCGCTCTCGATCAGGTCTTGGTAGGGAGTGGACAATTAAGAGATGCGCCGCAGGATCTTGTTGCTCGCGCGGTTCGCGATCCCGTACACCGACAGCATCGGGTTCACCCCCGAAGCCGTGGGGAAGGTGGACGCGTCGACGACGAACAGGCGGCTTACCTCGTGCGACTCGTTATCGGGATCGACGGCCGACCGGGTGGGATCGACCCCCATACGGCAGGAGCCCATCTGGTGATAGGAGAAGAACGTCGCGCGACCTCCTCGAAGCCCACGGGATCGCATGTGGTCCGCCCACCCTTCGTGCGTCCAGCGCGTGCCGGGCTCGAAGGATGTCAGCTCGGTGACCGGCGCGAAGATCTTCGTCGCTCCGGCAGCCTCCAACACTTGCCCGGCCCGGATCGTTCCCTCCATTACCCGTCGTTCATCGTCGGCCGAGAGCACGTAGTCGATGATCGGGGCGCCGTCCTTGCCTATCCGGATCCGGCCCGAGCTCGAGTCTCTCGGCAGCACGCCACAGAACCCGACGAAGGGGTACATCCCCATCAGCTCACGGTGATGTCGCGACGAGCTCCACGGTATCGCCGTTCCCCATTCCCCCGGGTGGAGCGGGACCGTCTCCAGGATCGGCCCGTAACCGCCATCCCAGTGACGGAACTCGTTGGAATAGCGCGCCTGCGTCGTGCCCTCCCAGACATGGACCTCCTCCTCGAACAGACCCCAGGAGGCGATGCCCGGATGGAGCCTCAGGTTCTTCCCCACCTCTCCGCCCAGTCCCGACCTGAGGAGCAGGGCCGGCGTCTCGATCCCGCCGGCAGCCACGACCACTGCGCGGGCCTCGATGCGCAGCTCGTTATCGCCTACCGAGCCCACCACGCCGTAAGCGTTCCCGTCTTCGATGAGGACCCTGGAGATGTTCGCTCCCGCGACGAGACGGGCGCCCAGCTTCACGGCATCTTCCAGATAGACGCGCATCGTCGATTGCTTCGCCCCGACCCGGCAGCCGAAACCGCAGTAGCCACAGTTCTCGTCCTGCGTGCAACCGCGAACCGCGCGAGGCATGTTGTCGACGTGCCAACCGAGTTCCTTCAGTCCATCTTCCAAAACGCGATCGCGTGCTCCCGCCGCACTGGAATCCGTGTTCACCCCGATACGTCGAGAGACCTCGTCCAGCGAGGAGGCGAATTCTCCCGACGTGAAGGCATCGATGCCGGAAACCTGCGACCACTGCCGCAGGACATCGTCCGGGGTCCGGAACGCGGTCCCGTAGTTGACCAGCGTCCCGCCGCCGACGACCGACCCCGCGATGATCCTTACGCCGAGGTCGCTCGTCGCCATGCTCTTGCCGTAGAGGTACATGTCTCGACTCGCTTCCGACTCCCGGTGGGTGAACCCGGCCTCGGTCTTGAACGGGCCCTTCTCGACGACGACGACGTCGAGACCCTCCGCGGCGAGCTTCGCTGCGGCGCACCCGCCGCCGGCTCCGGAACCCACGATCACGACGTCACAGTTCAGGTACGTATCGGTCACGATCGGTAGGGGTTCGAGTTGCGGAGGTTCTGCCACCGGATGATCCGATGGACCGGGGTACCCGATCCGGTCCCATTCCTTCGATTCGTGCGCGTACAGGGCGAAGATGGCGAGCCCGATCACGGAGCTCCCCAACTGCCGGATGTTGCCGAGCCGGCTCGCCTGCCACCGTTGGAGGATGCGTTCGGCTTCGGCTTCGCCCATCCACGAAACCGGTGTCGCCTTGCCCGTCAACATGAAGGATCCGGCTCGGGAGTCGAGCAACCGGAGCGCGTTCAGGACCTTGCGGCGATCGGCGGCCGATGCGACCCCGGCCAGGGTTTCCAGCATCCGGTCCGGGACCTCCGGAACGTACCCCTCCCCCAGCACTCCCCGGGCGAGCACCGAGAGGACTCGCCTGGCAGGGCCGAGGCCCACACGCGTCACCATGCCCTCTTTCTACCTTGCAGCGGTGCCGCGTGCGGCGACTCGGCCGTGGGATCGCTAGGGCGTCGTGACCTCGACGATCTCTACCGGCACGTCTCCGGCCGGAGCCTTGGCGACGACCTTCTCGCCTTCCGCGTGCCCGACGATCGCCTGCCCGATGGGTGATTCGGGCGTCAGGATCGCGTACTGCCCCGTCTTCTCCTCACGCATTCCCAAGAGGTAGGTCTCGGCTTCCTCCCCCGGATGCCGGATGGTCACGAGCTTCCCCGGACCGGCAACGCCGTCGTCCTCCGCCTCGACGATCTCGAGGTTCTCCAGCATGTGCTTGATCTTGCGAACCTCGGATTCCTGGAATCCTTGCTGGTCCTTCGCCGCGTGATACTCCGCATTCTCGCTCAGGTCTCCGTGGGCCCGAGCCGTCGCGATCTGATCGATGACCTGCTGACGACCTTCACCCTCGAGGTAGGCCAGCTTCTCCTTGAGGCGGTCGACCGCGTCCTTGGTCAGTTGGTACTTCTTGTCTTCATCCATGGTCCCGATCCTACCGACGTAGGATCCGCGCCATGACCGCGAGATTGCGAGACAGAGCATGCATAGTGACCGGCGCCGGCCGTGGGATCGGGCGGGCGATCGCCCTGTCCTTCGCCGCCGAGGGCGCCCGTGTCGTGGTCAACGACGCCGACGGGGCAGCCGCCGAGGCCGTGGCGAAAGAGATAACGGAGAGCGGGGGGACGGCGGTATCCGAAGCGAGCGCCATCGGCACGATGGAGGCCGCCGAGGCCCTGGTCGGCGTAGCGCTGGAGGCCTTCGCCACGTTGGATGTGCTCGTGAACAACGCGGGCATCCTCCGCGACCGCATGACCCACAGGATGAGCGAGGAGGACTTCGACGACGTCATCGCGGTCCACCTGAAAGGGACGTGGGCGTGCGGCCGGGCGGCGATCCGGCACTGGCGGCCACTCGCCAAGGAGGAAACCGGCTCGGCCCTCGACCGCCATCGCAAGATCATCAACGTGACGTCGGCCTCGGGCCTGATCGGGTCCGTCGGCCAGTCGAACTACGCCGCGGCGAAGATGGGCATCGTCGGCCTGACGAAGACCTGGGCCAAGGAACTGGGTCGGCTCAGGATCAACGTGAATGCGATCGCGCCGGCGGCTCTAACCGCGATGACGGAGCCGTTGCTCGAAGATCCCCAGGTCGCCGAGCGCCGGCTCGCTCGCTTCGCCCTGGGACGCTACGGCGCGCCGGAGGAGATAGCCCCGGCGTTCGTGTTCTTCGCTTCGGACGAGTCCAACTACATCACCGGGCAGGTGCTGTGCGTGGACGGCGGCCTGGTCATCTAACCTCAGACGCCGCTTTGGGCAGGACGACCTTGAACGCACAACCCCCGGTCGCCCGATCCTCCACCCAGGCGCGGCCCCCATGTAGCTCGGCGATCCCGCGCACGAGCGACAACCCGATGCCGGTGCCGGGCGAGTTCTCGCGCCCCTGAACGAAAGGTTGGAAGATCTCGTCTTTCACCGCGTCCGGAACGCCTTCACCCGCGTCCTCCACCACGACGGTCACGTTCCTACCCTCGTCACGCAGGTACACCCAGACCGCCGTTCCGGCGGGGGTGTGCTTGGCCGCGTTCGCCAGGAGGTTCTCTATGACGCGCTCGACCTTGGGGGCGTCCACCGAAGCCATGATGCTCGGTAGGTCGGTCTCCACGGGATGCCCTCTCAGGTCGACGTCGTCGATCGCGGCTCGAACGAGGTCGGCCAGGTCCGTATCGGTCCTTTCGAGCCTGAGCACGCCCTGAGACAGACGCTCCGAGTCCATCAGATCACCCACGAGACTCTCCAGCTTGCGCCCGTTCTTGAGGATCGTCCCACTCAGCTGCTGCACCTGCTCGGGCGACATCGAACCGGCTCTTCCTGAGATGAGCTCCGCCATACCCGTCACCACTGCGAGGGGCGATTTGAGATCGTGAGCCACGGCTCGGATGAACATCGTCTTCGTCTCGTCAAGCTCCTGGAGCACGGTGGCACGTCCACGCTCTTCGTGTAACAGCCGTTTCGATTGCATCGCGGTCGAATACGAGCTCGTCACCAGGGCGACGGCCGCGAGCGTCGAGATGCGAACCAGGCTTCCGGCCGTGTCGTACATGTGATCGAAGACGTTCACCGCGATCGTCTCCTCGATCAGAGTGGCGGCGGCTAGGAACGCTGCCACCATCAGGGTCGTTCGAACGTTGAACGCGGTACCGGCTTCGACCGCGACCCAAGCCACGACGATGTACACGTAGGAGTCGGGGTCTCCGACGAGGGCGAACAGCAGTATCACGACCAAGATGACGTCACCGATGATGAGCGTCCGTCTCACCGCCCCGTCGTTGCCGTCGGAGAGCAGATCGGCTATCGCCGAGATCAGGAACCCGGCGCCGGCGACGGTGCCGATGGCCCGGGCGTACATGGGGGCCTGGTCGCCGCCGAAGCCAACGGTGAGCGAGTAGGCGACGATGACGGCACCCACGACGCCGCGTGCAGCGGCTATCGAGCGCCGGGCGAGGATGTCGGCAGCGTCTTCACCGACGGTCGGGCGGGCCCTCGTCTGCACTACACCTCCTCGGCGGAGAAAGTAACCTGTCCCGCGCCCGAGCGACCGCGGCATGCCAGTCGAGGAGGTCCATGGACCGCACCTGGCCGTTCGACCAGCAGGACGAAGAGGAGAAGTTCCGCACCCCGAACGATCTCGTCGCGAGGCGCGAGGGGTGCGAGGCGGTCGTCATCCGGATCGGCTTGCACGATGCGCAGCTGGTGCTGGTCGACGGCGATGGAGCTTGGGATCGGTGGGTGTACCACAGCGAGTCGGAGGCCACCGGGGTCGCCAACAGCCTGGGGGTCCCGGTGCACGTCGGCGAGTACCCAGAGCAACTCCGCGTTCGGATCAACGCCTACCAGCGCCCATCGAAGAGCTACGAGAAGGGCGCCTACCCCGAACAGGGAGAGGTAGGCCCCGTCATCCCGTATCCCGAGAACCGACCTCGTCGTCTGGACGTCCCGAAGACGGAGCCAACTCAGGAGCCTCCGGGCCCGACCTAGTCCTCGACGAACGAACCCTTCGCGCCCGGGTCTCGTAGATCCGACGTGCCGCTTCGGACTTGAAGCCGAACCGCTTGAAGGCTTTCCACCTGATGACCGTTCGTGCGTAACGCCGGGCCATCGCCCTCGTGGCCGGAAAGATCAGGAGCAGGCCGACGGCGTCGGTCAAGAAACCGGGGGTCAGCAGCAGCGCTCCTCCCAGCACGATCAGCGCGCCGTCGATGGCCTCACTACTGGGCAACTCACCTCGGGCGAGCGTGGCCCGCAACCGCTTCCAGGTGGCCAGACCCTCTCGTTTCAGGAGCCAACCTCCGACGATCGAGACACCCAGCAATAGCAAGATCGTCGGGACGGCCCCGATCACGTCGGCCGTTCGCAGGATCACCCACAGCTCGGCCAGGGGGACCACGATCAGGAGCAGCAGCAGGAGCGGCATGGTCCCAGTATCCCCGGCCCGTGGAACAAAGCACCCCGCGTCTCGGCGATCCTCTGCGGGTCTGATATGGATACGCCCATGCTTGCGACGACCACGCTCAAGGGCTTGGACTTCGACGAGGCTCTGGCGCTGATCGACGGAGGCGCCGCCTTCGTCGACCTGCGCCCGGTCGACGAGTACCTGGACGTACACATCCCGGGCTCGCTCTCCCTGCAATACGAGAGTGGTCCCGGCCTCGCAGGGCGAGCGCGCGACTGCCTGCCGCTGGCTCTGCCGCTGATCGTCTTGGATCTCGGTGATGGCGACGCCGTCCGGGCTGCGGCGGCTCTGCGCGGCAAGGGTTTCACCGTCGCAGGCGGAGTCGACGACGGGCTGAATCGTTGGGCGGCAGCCCAATCTCTCGCCTCCACGGAGACGGTGAGATCGCTCGTTGCCCCGGTCGGAGGCACGATCCTCGACCTCGGCGACAAGGGCGCCCGGCGGGAGTCGGCGGATATCCATATCCCCCTCGAACGGCTCTGGGACGACACCGAGGACCTTGCCGACAGGGACGGGATCGTCATAGCCGCCGGCTACGGGGTTCGGGCCGCGCTGGCCGTCGGCATCCTGGAACGGGCAGGCATCCAGAAGATCGCTTTCTGGAAGGGACGTCTCTGAACTAGTCGGCGTCCATGCCCTTGGCGATCAGGAAGCCCCGAGCTCGTTCGGTGAGGGGGTAACGACCGACCAGCTCCCAGAACCGATCCGAATGATCCGCAACGATGAGATGGGCGAGCTCGTGGACGATGACGTAGTCGCGGACCCAGCCCGGGAACGAGGCGATGGTCAGCGAGAGGTGGATCGTGGCGTCGGACGGCGAGCAAGAGCCCCATCTGCTCTTCTGGACGTCGACCCATTCGATGCGCTGGGCCCGAACGCCGCCGAGATAGAGGTCGGAGAGTTCCGCCGCCCGGCGAGCGAGGGCTCCCTCGCCGTTCAAGCGCTCCTTGCGCTTGCGAGACGACATCCGCTCGGTCATCCGCCCGACCCACTCCTGCTCCTCCGCCCGCGACAGGCGTTGCGGGAGCGAAACCACGAGGACGTCACCTACGATCTCGGCCGAGATCGTCTTCTTCCGCCGGGCGCTGCGGCGGATTTCGATGCGGGCGAACTCGTCCTCGGCGCCGGGAGCCTCTAGAGGGAGCCGGTTCTCGACCATCGACTCATCCTAGGGGCGGTCGGAGCCGGCCCGCCGGTTTGTACTTCGAGGACAAATGGTGAGCGACTTCTCTGCCCATGAGAGGCTTGCCAAGGTCGAGGCTCCGCCGGACAATGTTCCATAGGAACAAAAGGCCCCCACCCGGACCGAGCCCCCTCCGAAACCGCCCACCCCCCCGGAGGGGGCTCCTTCCATCCCGGGTCACCGGCGGCGGCCCACCCGTCCGGCCGATCCCCTCGCCGCCCGCCACAGCCGCCCGGCCACCTTTTCCTCGGCCTGGGCGTAGAGCCACGGCAGCCGGGCCTCCACCGCCGACACGAAACGGCCGTAGGTGCGCCCGATCGCATCCCATGCTTCGCGACACGGGGGGTCCGCGTCGCGTAACCACGCGTGCGCCATGGCGAGAGCGTCGGGAGATCTGACGACGGCATCGTGCCCGTTGATCCCCGCGGGACCCACGACGCGGCCGACCTCGTCGGACATCAGCGCACGATCGGCGGGGACGATCCCGTCGTTGAACATTCCGAGGGCGAGCACTCGCGTCCCGAACAACACGTCCTCCTCCGCCAGCCGCTGCATCGATCTGGAACCGGGGGCGAGCTGCGCGACCGACCGCGCCGAGGGGTCCGGGACCGGACCTCCCGCCCGGGCCCACCGCGCCACGAGATCGTTCGCCCACCGTCCGGTCAACGTCGATCGCTCTAACTCCGCGGGCAGCGCAGCCAGCGGAGCACCGGTGTGGGGTGCAGAGAAAGTGACGAGGTGTTCGACGCGCGGCTGTTCGGCATCGAACGAAGACGCTGCCCGACTCAGATACGTGCGAGCCACGATGCCTCCATGGGAATGAGCGATGAGATCGACCGACCGGCCGGGATGGCGACGCGCGATGGCTCCTAGGAGGGCCCTCAGCCTGACCGCCGAGCGACGGATATCCACATACGTGTCCGCGCGGGCATACGGCTCGTGGAGATCGGGACCGTGATGACCACGATAGGAGAAGCGGTAGACATCCGAGTAGCCGAGCGAGCGCGGATCGCGCTCGTACATGGCGGCCGATAACTTCCCTTCGGTGCGGCTGCCGAGACCGGCGACTGCGACGGCGACGTTGTCATTGGGTGCGGGCGGTCGAGCCGGAAGCGATGAGGTCTCGGAGCATCTCGATCTGCGCGGTGCACGATGGTCGAACGCATCGAGGAAGGCCTCGCCCATCGCAGCCGGCGGCGCGTAGATCGTCGGGACGAGGTGGATGGCTCTGGAGACGTCGGTGTCCCCCAGATAGAGCTCGGGATCCACGTAGCGGTCGCGCAACTTGACGCCGAAGTGCACCCCCAGGGACGACGGCTCGTGAGCGAGGCCGCTACGCCCGATCCATGAACCTTCGGCGACCGGCTCCCCAACTCCGACCGCGATCTCGTCCAGGTCGGAGTAGGTGCTCTCCAGACCGCTCCCGTGATCGATCGTGACCGCGTTGACCCGGCCTACCGAGCCCGCGAACGTCACGATACCCGGGCCCGCGGCGCGAACGGCCGTGCCGCGGGCGACGATGTAGTCGATCCCCCGATGACCCGGCCCCCACTCGCCCTCGGGGGCCTGGAAGCGGCGGCCGATCGCTCCCTCGACGGGAGGTATGAACGGAAGCGCCGAGCCCGCCGCGGCACGTTCGGCGCCGAGGCCGGCCGTCAGGACGCAGACGATCAGCGGCCACAGGATGCGAGACATGCCTCCACACAAGCACCGCATGCCGCACGCATCGGTGGCGCGCGCCACTGGTGCCCGTTAGCCGGCCGTCACCCTCGTTCCCGAATCGCCGGCCAGGACCTCGCGGCTCTTGTCGATCGCGCCGAGGGCCGCGAGGCCCCCGCCGCCTTCGATGAAGCGGCAGAGCGCCTCGACCTTGGGGCCCATCGTTCCGGCCGGGAACTCTCCCGCGGCCGACAACTCACGGGCGTGGGAAGCGGGAAGCTCGGCGACGGCCTTCTCGTCCGGCGTTCCGTAGCCGGTCGCCACCTGTTCAACGTCCGTGAGGATCAGCAATCCGTCCGCCGCCAGGTCCGTTGCCAGGAGCGACGACGCCAGGTCCTTGTCGATCACGGCGTGGGTCCCGCGCAGAGCACCTCTCTCGTCCTGGATCACCGGGATCCCGCCGCCGCCGACGGCGATCGCGATCACCCCCCGGTCGACCACCGCTCGGATCGCCTCCGCCTCCACTATCTCCTTGGGATCGGGAGAAGCAACGACGCGCCGGAACCCCCCGCGCGAGCGATCCTCCACGAGCGCCCAGCCCTGTTTGCGCATCCGCTCCGCGCGCTCCGGCGCGATCAGCCCTCCCACGGGCTTCGTCGGTTCTCCGAAGGCAGGGTCGCCCGGATCCACGACCACCTGCGTGACGATGGATACGACGACGCCGGGGAGATCGGCGTCGTGCAAGGCGTTCGTCAGGCACTGCTGGATCATGTAACCCATCCCTCCCTGCGTATCCGCGACGCAGACCTCCAGCGGCAGGTCCGGCAGTTCCCCATGCGCGTGTGCGAGCTCGCTGCGCAACAAGTGGTTCCCCACCTGGGGGCCGTTCCCGTGCGTCACGACGAGCCGCCACTCCCCCGCGGTCAGCAACGAAGCGAGGTGCGTCATCGTCTGACTCGTACGCGCGAAGTCGGCTTCTACCGCGTCCTCGCCCTCGGGGCTCTGGAGGGCGTTGCCGCCCAGAGCGACGACGAGGAGCGGCGGCTTGTCGCTGGTCCGTGCGATGGCGTTACGTCAGGTAGAGACGGACGTAGAAGATCGCGAAGTAGACGACGAAAGCGATCGCGGCGATCCACATCATCGGATGGATCTCATTCGCCTTGCCTCGCGATGCCTTGATGAAGACGTAGGAGACGAAACCGGCCCCGATCCCGTTCGTGATCGAGTAAGTGAACGGCATTAGCACGATCGTCAGGAAGGCCGGGATCGCGACCTCTAGGTCGTCCCAGGGGATCTCACGCACCGTCGTCATCATCAAGAACCCAACGACGACCAGGGCCGGTGCCGCGGCCTGCAGGGGCACCATCTCGGCCAGCGGGGAGAAGAAGACCGAGAGGAGGAAGAGGATGCCCACGACCACCGCGGTCAGACCCGTCCTTCCACCGTCGGCGATCCCGGACGCGCTCTCGATGTACGTCGTGTTGGACGACGCCGAGAACAGACCGCCGACCGCAGCGGCGGCGGAGTCGACCACCAGCACCTTGTCCACGTCGGGCAGCTGACCCTTGGCGTCCAGGAGCCCCGCCTCCCGACCGAGGCCGACGGCGGTACCCATCGTGTCGAAGAAATCCGCAAGCATCAACGTGAAGACCGCCAGGACCGCGGCGATCGCGCCCATCTGCGCGAAGTAGCCGAACGAGATGTCGCCGATCAATCCGAAGCTATCCCCGCTCGGCATCTTCACGGGGTTGGCGAGCCGAGCCGCCCCCTCGAAGCCCTCGCCGTCGAGGAACAGCTCGTTGACCAGCACCGCGAGCACGGTCGCCACGAGGATGCCGATCAACAACGCGCCTCTCACTCGACGCGTGTACAACCAGATGATCAGCAACAGGCCGATCACGAAGATCGCGATGGGCCATCCCTGGAGCTCGTTGTTCGTGCCCAATTGGAGCGGAGGAGCGGGCAACGTCGTCGAGGTCACGAAACCGGCATCGACGAAGCCGATGATGGCGATGAAGAGGCCGATCCCGACCGCGATGGCGGTCTTGAGGGCCAACGGCACCGCTTCCATGACGGCTCTGCGGAACCCGGTCAGGACGAGGGCCAGGATGATGAGGCCCTCCGTGACGACCACGCCCATCGCTTCGGGCCAGGTCAGCTGGTAGCTGCCCACCAGCGTGAAGGTCACGACCGCGTTGAGACCCAGTCCCGCGGCGATGGCGAACGGATAGTTCGCGTACGCCCCCATGGCGATCGTGGTAACGCCGGCCGCGAGAGCGGTGACGGTCAGGACGGCGGCTATCCCGAGCTGGGTGCCTTCCCGGTCCGGAACCGTGTTGAGGATCAGCGGGTTCAAGAAGAGGATGTAGGCCATCGTCATGAAGGTCGTCAGACCGGCGAGGACCTCGGTTCGTACGGTCGACCCCCTCTCGGTTACGTGGAAGTAGCGGTCCACGCCGCTAACCATCCTCCGAGCTCCTACCGATTGGGCCACCCGTTCCTCCCTTCGAAGACACCTCCCTCGTTGTCGCCTCCTTTCTATCAATCCGACCTCCGCTGTCCCCGGATTCGCGACCTCGGCTCCGAGCGGCGCCTCGAACATCCGCGGTGGATAGGGTTCGGACATGCGAACCGTGACCTTGATCCCCGGGGACGGCATCGGTCCCGAGGTGGCCGAGGCGACGCGACGAGTAGTCGATGCGACCGGGGTCGGGATCGAATGGGAGGTCCACGAGGCCGGACTGCCGGCGATCGAGCGCTACGCCGCGCCCCTGCCGCCCCACGTCCTGACCTCGATCCGCACCAACAAGGTGGCGTTGAAGGGCCCCGTCACCACTCCGGTCGGGACGGGCTTCCGATCCATCAACGTCGCCCTCCGCCAGGAGCTCGATCTCTACGCCAGCGTGCGCCCGTGCGTGCTCTACCCGGGCGTGCCCTCTCGCTACGAGTCGATCGACCTGGTCGTGGTCCGAGAGAACACCGAAGATCTGTACGAAGGCATCGAGTTCGAGGAGGGCTCGCGGGAGGTCGAGAAGCTGAGGGGCTACGTGAAGTACATGCACGGGTTCGAGATCGCCAAGGACGCCGGCGTCTCCGTCAAGCCGATCTCGATCTCGGCGACCGAAGCGATCGTGCGATTCGCGTTCGAGTTCGCCCTCCGGCGTCGCCGGCGCCGGGTGACGCTGGGCCACAAGGCCAACATCATGAAGTTCTCGGACGGGGTCTGGCTCGAGAACGGCATCAAGATGGCCGATACGTACCGCTCCGTGGGTTTCGAGGAGATGCAGGTCGACGAGCTCGCCATGTGGCTCGCTCACGCGCCCGAAGAGCTAGACGTCATCGTGCTCCCCAACCTCTACGGCGACATCATCTCCGACCTCTGCGCGGGCCTGATCGGGGGGTTGGGCCTGGCCCCCGGCATGAACCTCGGCAAGGAATACGCGGTCTTCGAACCGACCCATGGTTCCGCGCCGGACATCGCAGGTCAAGGCAGGGCGAATCCGATAGCGATGATCCTCTCCGCGGTTCTGATGCTGAGACATCTGGACCGGCCGGCCGAGGCCAACTCCATCGAGCAGGGGGTCGCCCGCGTCCTGGCGGAAGGCCGGGTTCGTCCCGCAGATCTTTCCCCCGAAGGCCGATCGTCTTCGACCACGGAGATCGCCGAAGCGATCATCGAGACCCTGTGACGGACGAGCCCTCGTTCGCGCGGGCCCAGCGCTTCGAACGGCGGATACGGCGAGATGTAGCTGCTCGTATGGAGCGCTTCGAGTGGGGGACGGCCTATTTCGATCCGAACCACCCCTTGG
Source organism: Actinomycetota bacterium (assembly GCA_009380005.1). GTDB lineage: Bacteria > Actinomycetota > CADDZG01 > CADDZG01 > WHSQ01 > WHSQ01. Next base: position 31,850 of record WHSQ01000020.1, read on the forward strand.
TGTGGGACCTGAACTTCCTCGAGGTCGAGGCGGTGGATGCTCAGGTGACGGCCGACGATCTCGTAGCGGTCGCCGATCGGATACAAGGCGCCGTCGGGCTGGGCCATCGCAGGATCGTGGTCGATGACGACACGGTGGCGGAATCGCTCGCGCCTCGTTTCCGCGAACTGGACTGGATGGTTAACAAGTTCCTGTTCATGGAGCTGAAGCGCGCGGCGGAACGCCCTCCGCGGGTGCGCAGGGCGCGGGAGATCGACCGTGACAACCACCGAGACGTCTACGTACGTACGACTTCCGAGGCCCCGTACGGGGGCGTTCCCGATGTCGTGAGACAGCTCGCGGATCATACGGACGGCATCGCGGCAAGGACCGGCGTGCGGTACTTCGGCGCGATCGACGATGACGGAACCCTCGCTTCGATCTGCGTGATGTTCTCGGACGGGGAGATAGCACAGATCGAAGACGTCGCGACCCTGAAGGACTACCGCGGCCGCGGTCTCGCCACCGAGTTGCTCGGCCTGGCGATATCCGAAGCCAAGGAGGCGGCGCACGATCTGATCTTCCTGGTGGCCGACGAGGAGGACTGGCCGAAGGACCTCTACGGCAAGCTCGGGTTCGAACCGATGGGCCTGAGTTACGACTTCGTCCTTCCGGGCGACGTCGTCTACGGCAACGAGAACCACTGACGACGGAGGGCCCATGCGTGCGAAGATGGTCCCATGAGCACAACCGCTGGGAGCCTGGTCGATACGTTCGGGCGGGTGGCGACCGACCTGCGCGTGATCGGAGGCTGATGATCCACGCGGCCATCGCCACCGAGCGATTGAACGTGGCGGATCTGATCGGCAAGGGGCACGATCCAAGTTGCGGAGGCATAGGCGCATTCATCGGGACCGTGCGCTCTCATGCATCGACCGGCGACCGAGACGATGTCGTCGCGTTGGAGTACGAGGCACATCCCGTGATGGCGGAGGCGAAACTGTTGGAGATCGCGGACGAAGCGGTGACGAGATGGGACCTGGTTCGCCTGGTGGCGGTGCACAGAACGGGGATCTGCGCGTTGGGCGAGCCGACCGTCGTTGTGGTGTGTAGCTCTCCGCACCGAGGTGAAGCGCTGGACGCTACCCGGTGGATCATCGACGGCATCAAGGACACGGTGCCGATCTGGAAGAAAGAGATATTCGCCGACGGTGCCGCGTGGGTGGGGTCGAACTGATGGAGCTTGGACTCGAAGGCAAGGTCGCATGGGTTACCGGCGCGTCGGCGGGTCTGGGCCGCGCCGCGGCTAGATCACTCTCTGCCGAAGGGGCGACGGTCGCCATCTCGGCGCGCGGCGAGGAGGCGCTGCGGACCACCGCCGAAGAGATCAGCGCGGCCACCGGCTCGACGTGCAAGGCCTTCCCTCTCGATGTCGGCGACGGCGACGCCATCCGGACCACGGCCACGGCGATCAGGGACGAGTTCGGCCCCCTGGACGTGGTACTGGTCAACTCGGGCGGGCCGCCTCCCGGGACCTTCGAGACGCTCTCCGACGAGGATCTGGACCGCGGCCTGGCGACCAGCACGCGGGCTGCATGGACGATGACGCGGGTAGCGCTCGAGGACATGGCCGAGCGCGGAGGCTGTCTCCTCTACATCGTCTCGTGGTCGGCGAAGGAAGTGATCCCGGGGCTGCTGCTATCGAACATGTTGCGGCCATCGGTCGTGGGTTTCGCCAAGACCATCTCCAAGGAATACGGGGGCCGGGGGATCCGCACGGTTTGCATCGCTCCGGGCCGCATCGAGACGGACCGGTTGAAGGAGCTCGACCGCATCAGCTCGGAGAAGTCGGGACGTTCCGTGGAGGAGGTTCGGGCCGCCGCGCACGAGACGATCCCCCTCGGACGGTACGGACGCCCCGAGGAGATCGGAGACACGATCGCCTTCCTCGCCTCGGATCGCGCCTCGTACCTAACGGGCACGACCGTCCTCGTCGACGGGGGTTTGCTCGACGGCTTGCTGTCGTGAAGGCCCAGCACCTCGCTTTCGTCCTGACGGTCAGCGACGGCGTGGCCCACGGCACCAGGACCGACGAGAGCGGCGCCGCGGCGGAGGCGATCCTCCTGGAAGCGGGCTTCGTCGTCGAACGAGGCCGCGTCCCGGACGAGCCGGCCGACATCACCGAGGCGCTGCGAAAACAGATCCGGAAGGACACCGAGCTCGTCATCACGACCGGCGGGACGGGCCTGGCCCCCCGGGACGTCACGCCCGAGGCCACCGCCCGGGTGATCGAGCGCGCCGCCCCCGGGATAGCGGAGATGATCCGGGCGAGCAGCTTCGAGAGGACGCCGCACGCGGCGCTCTCGAGAGGCGTGGCCGGGACGACCGGGCGGACCCTAATCGTGAATCTGCCCGGCAGCCCCGGGGCCGTGCGCGAAGGGCTCGACACGCTTCTGCCCCTCCTCCCTCACGCCCTGGATCTCGTGGCCGGGCGCACGCACCACGATGCGTCGCAGGGGTGAACCCGGTCCGCTGAGCGCCTCCCGGGTGTGATAACCCTTACGGCGACCGACTAGGAGGTGCGATGGGCGACACGTACGAAGAGTTACAACGCGCTGCTCAACGGAGCAGAGCAGGAGAAGCTCCCCTATCCCGGCGCCTGGCGGCAGAGTTCGTGGGCACGACCCTGTTCGTTGCGATCGGCACCGGCGCGGCGACGGCGTTGGCCCTGGGACCGCTGAAGAGATTGGGCCAGCTCACCCGGCTGCCCGGGTTCACCGAGAATCCCGACACCTCGGTCGTCTACGGGAACGTCCTGGGAACGGGCGCTCCCACGCTGTCCGAGCTCCTTCCCGTGGCGCTGGCCTTCGCCTTCGGGCTCGCGTTGCTCGTCTACGCGCTCGGCGGGACCTCGGGGGCGCACTTCAATCCGGCCGTGACCATCGGACTGGCCGTGCTGCGGCGTTTCCGGTGGAGCGACGTCCCCCTGTACGTGATCACCCAGCTGCTGGGCGGCATCGCGGGGGCCTTCATCATCGCCGGCATCTACGGCCGCGACGGGGCGCGGTTCGAGGGCGTGGACATCCTCTTCGGGGCCACCAGGGTCGCCGACGGGGTAGGCCTGGCGCAGGCGCTGCTCGCCGAGGCCCTGATCGGCTTCATCCTGATGACCGCGATCATGGCCGTTGCGGTGGACAATCGCGCGCCGAGGGGATGGTCCGGTCTCGTGATCGGACTGGCTCTCGCGGCCGGCATCGTCGTGACCGGAGCAGCCACGGGCGGGTCGGCGAACCTCGCCCGCAGCCTGGGCCCGTTCGTGGCCTCGTTGTTGCCCTACGGGGCGGGCGCGATCCCCTGGGAGGACCTGTTCGTGTACGCGATCGGACCTCTGATCGGGGCGGCCGCGGCGGGCTTGATCTACGAGAGCGTCACCGAGCTGGAACCGGCGTCCCCCGCGCCCGAACCCGGGTCGGCGACGACGCTCGACTACGTCGAGGAGCCGCCGGGCCACGGCGTGACGATCGACACGGGCCCGCGTCCCCCCGAGCCCCCGCGGGGCTGAACGCCGGAACGCGACGAAGGGGCCTTCCGGCCCCCTCCTCGTCTCGGTGCCCCGATCAGCCCTGCTGCGCGACCTGGGACAGGAACGCCTTCGAGAAGGCCTCGAGATCGTCCGGCTTGCGCGAGGTGATCAGGTTGCCGTCCTCGACGACCTCTTGATCGACCCAGTTCGCGCCCGCGTTGACGAGATCCGTCTTGACCGACGGCCACGAGGTGACGGTCCTGCCGGCGATGATGTTGGCCTCGGCCAGCATCCAGGGAGCGTGACAGATCGCGGCAACCGGCTTGCCTGCCTCGTACAGGCTCCTGGTGATCGCTACCATCCCCGCGTTGGTCCTGATCTTGTCCGGTGAGTAACCACCCGGGATCACGAGGGCGTCGAAGTCCTCCGGCGATACGTCGGCGATGGCGACCTCCGTCGTGATCGTCGCGCTGCCCCGCTTGCCGGTGAGCTCCTTGCCGGCTTCGAGCCCAACGATCACCGGCTCGTGGCCGGCCTCCTTGGTCCTCTCGTACGGAACGGTGAACTCGGGATCCTCGAACATCTCGTCGATGATGAAGGCGATCTTCGCCATGGGACGCACCTCCAGGAACGTCGGACGTACGTATGGTGTGTACCACATGGGACAGCACACAACCGTCGACTTCCCGGTCGATCTGCCCGTAGAGAAGCGGGGCGAGCACTGGTACGCGCGCGCGGGCGAGCGCGTTCTGAAGCTCTCGAATCTCAACAAGGTCTTCTGGCCCCGCGAGGGCTTCACGAAGGCGGACCTGCTGACCTACTACTTCAACATCTCACCGGTGATGCTTCCTCACCTCCAGGAAAGGCCGCTGACGCTCAAGCGGATGCCGGACGGCGTAGGAGGCGCGTACTTCTACGAGAAGAACGCTCCCCCCCACGCACCAGACTGGATCCGCCGGATGCCGGTGGAATCGTCCGAGGAACCGGGCAAGATCACGAACCACATGGCGGTCTGCGACGTCGCCGAGATGCTCTGGGTGGTGAACCTCGGCTGCGTCGAGTTCCATCCCCTGCACGCCAAGGGCGAGGACCAAGAGCACCCGTCCTACGCGTTCTTCGATCTCGACCCGATGCATGGAGCCACGTGGGAAGACGTCCGGGAGGTGGCCGGCCTGGTCCACACGATGCTGGAGCAACTGGGCGTGCCCAGCTACCCCAAGACTTCCGGGGCGACGGGGATGCAGATCTACATCCCGCTGTCCACGCCGGTGACGTACGACGAGGTGCGCGGCTTCGTCGGCACCCTGTCCGACGTCATCCATGAGATGGCCCCCGAGCTCACCACGGTGGAATGGGAGGTCGCGAAGCGCGGGAAGAGCGTGTTCCTCGACGTCAACATGAACCGCAAGGGTGCCAACATCGCCGCCGTCTACTCCGTGCGACCGGAGCCGGGAGCGACCGTGTCCACCCCGTTCTCGTGGGACGAGCTCGACGAGATACGCCCCACGGATTGGACGGTCGAGACGATCTTCGAGCGCGTGGCCGAGCTCGGTGATCCCTTCCAGCCGGTCGCCGCCGGTCCGGGAGCCGACATCAGGCCGCTCATGGAGCAGCTGGGGGCCAAGCCGCGCAAGGCCCGCCTGGTCCCCCGCCAAGCCAAACCCACGGCGGGATAGGCGACGGACCGCGCCCATCCGGCCCCCTGCATGCTCAGCGCGGCGCGTGTGACCTCTCACGGATCTCGGGACGGCGGGCCAACGGTCGTCGGCCCGGTTACTGGGCGACGGCAACCGCCAGGTCGCGCTCGTGAGAGATCGATACCTCGACCTCCACCGGCTCGCCGTCGGCGTCGAGGGTCACCATCGCGGTCGGGGCGCCGGAGTCGTCACGGCCGATCTCGATCCGGCCCGCCCACTCGACCAATCGCCCCAGCCGCATGGCCTTGATGACGGCTTCCTTGGCCGCGAGGGTCCCGGCGAAGTGCATGACCGGGTCCGGCTTGGACGCGCAGTAGCGGCGTTCGGCCTTGGTGAAGAGCCGTTCCTCGAGGCGCGGTGAACGGCCGAGGGCGGCGCGCAGCCGGGCGATGTCGACCATGTCGATGCCGAGCGTCATGCGAGCAACCCCGCGCCCCCGTCGATCGTCACGACCTGGCCGGTGATCATCGTGGCCTTCTCCGAGGTCAGGAAGTCGACCGTCGCGGCGACGTCGTCCGGCGTGACCAGCCGGCCTGCGGGGGTCTGGGTGCGGGCTCGATCGAGCATCTCTTCGCGCATCGGGAAATGCTTCAAAGCATCGGTGTCGACCACTCCGGGGGATACGACGTTGACCCTGATCCCGTCGGCCGCCATCTCGACCGCCATGTACCGGGCCAGGGCTTCTATGGCCGCCTTCGAGGCCCCCACGACCCCATACCCCGGGAGGACCCTGTTCGCTCCGCCGCTCGACATGCCGACCATCGAGCCTCCGTCTCGCATCAACGGCTGGGCCCTGGATCCGCCCAGGAAGAACGCTCGGGCGTTCGCGTCCATCGTCCACCGCCACGCACGTTCATTCAGCTCGGCGAACGGCTTGATCACTCCCGAGGCGGCGTTGGACACGAACACGTCCAAGCGCCCGAAGGTCTCCTCGATGTCGTCGAACGACCTTGAGATGGCCTCCGGGTCGGTGAGATTGCGTTTGAGCGCGAGTGCCTTGACCCCCTCGTCCTCCAAGAGACGTAGGGTCTCCCGCGCCGCGTCGCCGTTGCGGAAGTATCCGAAGACGACGTTCGCCCCTCGCTTCGCCAGCGCCACACTGATCGCCCGTCCGATGCCACGGCTCCCGCCCGTGACGTAGGCGACCTTGCCCTCGAGATCGCGTTCCATCAGGACCTCTCCAGCACGAGGCATGCGTTCTGCCCTCCGAACCCGAACGAGTTGGAGATGGCGACGTTCACGGCCATCTCGCGAGGGCCGTCCGCGACGTAGTCCAGATCGCACTCCGGATCCGCGTTCTCCAGGTTGATCGTTCCCGGCACGACACCGCGGTGGATCGCAAGCGCTACCGCGGCCGCCTCGACCGCGCCTGCCGCGCCCAGGAGGTGTCCGGTCTGCGACTTCGTCGAGCAGATCGAGACCTTCTTGGCTTCGTTACCCAGCGCGCTCTTGATGGCGATCGTCTCGGTCTTGTCGTTGTAGGGGGTACTCGTGCCATGCGCGTTGATGTGATCGACGTCGGCCGGGGTCCGTCCGGCGTCTTCCAGTGCGAACGTCATCGCGGCAGCCGCGCCCTTTCCCTCGGGGTCGGGCTGGGTGACGTGGAAAGCGTCGGCCGTCGCCCCGTAGCCGGAGACGCGGGCGAGTGGCTCGGCCCCCCTGGCGCGAGCGTGATCCAGGGACTCCAGCACGAGGATCCCCGCCCCCTCGCCGAAGACGAAACCGTCGCGCTCCGCGTCGAACGGCCTGCTGGCGGCCATCGGATCGTCGTTGCGCTTCGACAGGGCACCCATCCTGGTGAACGCCGCAACCGCCAGCGGCGTTATCGCCGCTTCGCTGCCGCCTGCGAGCATCACGTCGGCGCGTCCCTCTCGGATCCAGCGGAGCGCCTCGCCGATGGCATGCGATCCGGTAGCGCAGGCCGACGCGGGCGCATAGTTCGGGCCGTTGAACCCGAAGCGCATCGCGATCATCCCCGCCGCTCCATTCGGCATGAGCTTGGGAACCATGAAGGGGCTGACCCGCCTGGGTCCGGCCGTCCTCAGGTTCTCGTGCTCCTGCTCGATCGTCTCGAGCCCGCCGATGCCGGATCCGGCGATCACGCCGACCCGCGCCTTCGGCAGCTCCTCGACGTCGAGCCCTGCATCCTCGACCGCCAGCGCTGCCGAGGCCACCGCCATCTGGGTGAACCGATCCATCCGGGGGATCTCGCGCGGCGATATGTATGTGGTCGCGTCGAAGTCACCGGCTTCGCAGGCGATCGTGACGGGCAAGCCCGAGGGATCGAAGCGCTCGATCGTTCCGGCCCCCGAACGCCCTTCCATCAAGCCCGCCCAGAACGCGTCGACGCCGATCCCTATCGGGGTGACGACGCCGATGCCGGTGACGACTACGTCGATCATGCGCCCACGGGGCTCTTCGTCTGGATCAGGTCGATCGCGTCACCGACCGTCACCACGCCTTCGAGCTCCGTGTCCGGGATCTCGATGCCGAACTTCTCCTCCAGGCCTACCGTGAGCTCGACGGTGTCGAGCGAGTCCAGGCCCAGGTCGTTCGCCAGGTCCGCCTGCTCGGTGACCAGCTCTCCGTCGATCCCACGCGCCTCGAGGTGGTCTTTGATCGTTACCAGGATCTCACTGCGTTCCATGTTGCCTCTCCCTTCAGGCGGCCATGCCGCCGTCGATTACCAATACCGCTCCGTTCACGTATGAAGCTGCTTCCGATGACAGGTAGCCGACGAGCTCCGCGATCTCCTCGGGACGCGCCGCTCGCCCGGCGGGGATGTTCTGCAGCAGTGCATCCCGCTGACGCTCGTTGAGCGAGAGCGTCATCTCCGTATCCACGAGTCCGGGGGCGACCACGTTCACGGTGATCCCGCGCGAGGCGACCTCGCGAGCCATGCTCTTCGTGAGACCGGTCAACCCCGCCTTGGCCGCGGCGTAATTCGCTTGTCCCGCGCTGCCCCGCAGGCCGGCGGCGGATCCCACGTTGATGATCCGTCCCCATCGAGCCGCCAGCATGTCCTTCAAAGCCAGACGCGAGCACATGAAGGCACCGGTGAGGCTCGTCGCGAGCACCTCGTGCCAGGCGTCGTCCGGCATGTTGAGGCTCAGACCGTCACGGCGCACGCCCGCGTTGTTGACGAGCACACCGATCGGACCCAGGGAGTCGTGTATCTCCCCGAACATCGCCGCGACCGAGGCCTCGTTCGTCACGTCGCCCGCGACGCAGATGCCCTCCCCGCCGGCGTCCTCGATCAACCGCAGGGTCTCTTTCGCGTCATCGGCGCGTTCCTTGTAGTTCACGGCCACGCGCAACCCCGACCGCGCCAGCACCAGCGCGGCCGCGCGACCGATACCTCGTGACCCTCCGGTCACCAGCGCCACACGATCAGACACGTATGGCCTCCAGCTCCGGCTGGCTATCGGCAGCCGCGTTCTCGATCCCCCAACCCAACAGGCCGGCTCCCCAGACGAAGCCGGCACCGAAAGCCGTGAGCACGACGCGATCCCCGACCCGGAGCCTCCCCTCGGCCATGGCCTCGTGGACCGCGAGGGGGATGGAGGCTGCAGACGTGTTACCGAGGTGACCGATGTTCAGGGCGACGCGCTCCAGGGGGATGCCGAGGCGCGTCCCGACCGCCTTCAGGATGCGAGCGTTCGCTTGATGTGCGACGAGGAGGTCGATCTCATCGATGGAGTGACCGCTCGCACTCAGGATCTCCCGCACCGAGCGGGTCATCTCCTCGACGGCTCGTTTGTAGACCTCCCGTCCGTTCATCTCCAAGAAGGGTTGGCCGGGCGGGACCCTAAGCAGGGCCGGTTCGGAACCATCGGAGTGAAGGACGAAGGGGCCCAAGCGATCGGTCTCATCGTGGCGCACCACCGCGGCCCCCGCGCCGTCGCCGAACAGGATCGCCGTCTTCGGGTCCGTGTAGTCGATGAGTCGAGAGATAACGTCGGCCCCGCATACGAGCACCGACCCGGCGGCCCCCGCGCGCACGAGCGCATCCGCCTGTGCCAGCGCGTAGAGGAACCCGGAGCAGCCCGCGCCGATGTCGAAGGCCGCGCCCGTGGCCCCGAGGGCGCTCTGAACCTGAGGAGCGACCGCGGGGAGTTGGTGATCGGGGGTCGACGTGGCCACGATGACCGTGTCGATATCGTCGGCCGCCGTTCCGGCGTTGGCCAGGGCCGTCGTGCAGGCCTCCACGGCGAGCGATCCGGTCGTCTCTCCGTTGCGAGCCACGCGCCGGGACCTGATCCCGGTGCGCTCCTCGATCCACTCCTCGGTGACGTCGAGCGACGCGGCGAGATCCGCGTTCGTGAGCTCGGTCTGGGGCAGAGCGACGCCCCAGCCGGTTACGGAAACACCCATCAGCAGCCCCACACCCAGAAGAGCGCTTCTCCCCGCCGGACGGGCTGCCCGGGCATGACCAGCATGCCCATCATCCAGCCCCGGCAATGGGAATGGACGACGACGGGCGTACCTCCGTTCAGCACGTTGGCGACGGGTTGGTCGGCCTCGACCCACTCGCCCTCGGTCGTGAATACCTCCGGCGGCAACGGCACGAACCTGCCGTCCGCCGGCGACACGATCAGCTTCTCGCGCATCGAGGGTTCGAACCCGAGCGGATGCGCCATCTCAGTTTCGAGCAACTGCCACCTCCAGACCTTTCAGCGTGCGCCGGGCGAGGCCATCGACCACGCGACCGGGGCCCACGTCTACGAACTCTCGTGCACCGTTCTCCCAGAGCCACTCGATGCAACTGCGCCAGCGGATGGGGTTGTTGACCTGTTGGGTGAGGAGCTGCCGGATCTCCCCCGGAGCCCGATAGGGACTCGCGGTCAGGTTCGACAGAACGGGGAGCTTCGGCGACCGGACGTCCGTCGCCTCCAACGCCACCTTCAGCTCTTCGGCGGCGCCGTCCATGGCGGACGTGTGGAAGGGACCGGACACTTCGAGCCGGACGATCCGTCCGCCCTCCGCCGTGACCATCCCGGCCGCCGCGGCGAGACCTTCGTCGGACCCGCTCACGACCAGCTGTCCGGGCGCGTTGTCGTTCGCCACTTCCAAGCCGGAGCGAGTGGCAAGCTCTTCGACCTTGTCGCGTCCGAGACCGATGATCGCCGCCATCCCTCCGGGGTGGGCGCGAGCAGCCTTCTCCATCGCGGCAGCGCGCGCCTTCACCAGCGAGAGCCCGCGTTTGAACGTGAAAGCCTCACCACCGGTGAGCGCCCCGAACTCTCCCAGGCTGTGACCCGCGAGGAAGTCGAACGGGGCCCCTTCCTCCGTGGCGCGGCGATACGCCACCATCGACGCGACGTAGATCGCCGGCTGGGCCAGGACGGTCGTCAGCTTCGAGCCCGTTTGCACCGCGGTCTGAACGCGCTGTCGCAACGGGTACCCGAGGACCTCGTCCGCCGTTTGGACGTAGCGGTCCTCGTCCGGCAATCCCTCGAGCACCTGTGCGGCCGGGATGCCCTGGCCGGGGAACAAAGCGGCCCTCACAGCGGCGGATCACCTCCCATGGATCGTCTCAACGCGGCTCGCGCGCGATGCAGCAGCACGCGAACCGTGCCCTTGTTACGTCGCATCTCCCGACCCACCTCTTCTATCGAGAGGTCGTTGATGTAACGGAGCCTGATCGCCTCGCGCTGGTCGTCGGGAAGCTGAGCCACCCGCTCCCACAACAGCTCACGTGCCTCTCCCACCATGACCTGTGCGGGAGGTGTTGGGCCCGGATCGTGTTGCTCGGGCATCTCATCCAGCACGATGGCTCGCCGGTTGTCTCGTCGCCACGTCGCGAGGCAGTTATGGGCGATGCGGAAGAGCCAGCCCGCATAGCTGCCTTCGTTGCGGAAGGTCGCGGCCGAATCCAATGCCTTGAAGAAGACCTGAGCAGTGATGTCTTGAGCGACGTCACCGTCGTTTACATGTGCACGCATGAACGCATGGACCGCGCACAGGTACCGTCTGTACAACTCCGCGAAGGCGGAGAAGTCGGTAGATGCTCGACGCGCAAGTTCCTCGTCTTCGAGCTCGGTGAGATCGAGCTCGTGGGCGAGCGTGGATGACATATATCGGAACGAGCCTCCCGGTCGGGTCTCCTGACATGTTGTTCCTACCTCTAAAAGACTCGTCCGTCCGGCGCGCGTTACAGGTTGTGCGCTAATTCTTCGACGCGTTTCGGACTCCCCGAACGCGCGGTCAACTTACGTGACGCCTAACTTCTGAACGCGTGGTCAAGTACGCGTTCAACCCTCCGACCGAAAGGTCAAGTTCGCCGGATCTCCCGCGCGCCTCGTTCCTTCGTGCCCGCCTCTAGCACGCGACCGCCGCGTCGACGATGAGTTGCCTGGAAGTAGCGGTCATGCTCGGCTAGGTTGGCGACTTCTCCTTCAAGAAAGGATGTCTCCACTATGAGCCGGCGGTCGGTGGTCATAGCGGTCTGGGCGGTAACTGCTGCCGTCCTGGCAACGTCGGTATACGCGATCGTCTCGTCGTTCGAGGTTGCACCCTTGTTCACCCCGGTGGGGGCCCGCGTGGGACCTCTCGCCATGACGCTTGTGAGCCTGACGGCCCTCGCCTTCTCCGTCGTGGGCGCCCTCGTGACCGGGCGCCGAGCCGGTAATCCCATCGGCTGGCTCATGCTGGCTACGGGGATGGCCCTCGCGATCACCGGCGGGTGTCTCGCTCTCGCATCCCAGGGGGGGACGGCGGCCGAGTGGGCAGAGTGGGTCGCGCGCTGGATAAGCATCGAACCATTCATCGCGGTGACCTTCATATTGCTGCTCTTCCCGGACGGAACGCTCCTGTCACGACGGTGGCGACCCGTCTGGTGGTTGGGGGTGGTCGCCACGATCCCGATGGTCGGAGGGAGCATGGTGCTGCCCTACGAGCCCGGATCGACCTATGAGAACCCGGTAGCGATCGAGAGGCTCGGCCGAGGCTTCACCATCGACACTCTGGGGTGGTCGCTGCTGGCGATCTGCCTTGCGGCAGGCGCGGTCTCCTTCGTCCTGCGCTTCCGGCGATCCTCCGGCGTGCTCCGCCTCCAGCTGAAGTGGTTCGCTCTGGCCTCTGCGCTCGTCGCGGTCGCGTACATCATTCAAGTCGGTGCCTGGGTCCTGTCCCTCGTTTCCAGCCTCGATATCGTGGGGGCTTCGGTGGTCGTGACGATCCTGGCTTTCGACACGATCCCGCTCGTGTCCGGGATGGCGATCCTGCGATACCGGCTCTACGACATCGACCTCGTGGTGAACCGGACGCTTGTCTACGGTCTCCTGACCGCGATCCTGGGCGCGGCCTACTTCGTGACCGTGGCCCTCACCCAGAGCCTCCTCCCAGGATCACGCTCCGCACTGTCCGTCGCGATGTCTACACTGCTGGTTGCAGCTCTGTTCCGCCCGATGCGGCGCCGAGTACAGGACTTCATCGATCGGCGCTTCTACAGGCGGAAATACGACGCTGCCCGCGCGATCCAGGATTTCGCCGCTCGCCTGCGCAACGAGCTCGACATCGACAGCGTGCGAGACGACCTCGTGAGCGTGGTCCACGAGACCATGGAGCCCAGATACGTGCTCCTGTGGCTCAGGAGGACCTAACCGGGCTTCCCCCAGCCGCCGTATCGTTGACGCATGGCCCTCTTCGTCGGAACGAGCGGTTGGTCTTATGCGCAGTGGAAACCGGACTTCTATCCGGAGAAGCTGCCCCAGCGCCGGTTCCTGGAGCACTACGGGACGCGGCTCAGCTCGGTCGAGATCAACGCCACGTTCTACCGGAGCCAGAGCCCCGAGACCCTGACCCGCTGGGCCACCGACACGCCGAACGACTTCAGCTTCGCGGTGAAGGCGCACCGGGCGCTGACCTACTTCAAGAGGTTCGCCCCCGAGGGCGACAAGGCCGACTTCTACACCGAGTTCCTGAAGTCGCTGTCCCCTCTCGGTCACAAGCTCGGCGTCGTGTTCATGCAGTTCCCCGCGCACCGCGATCGGGACGACGACCAGCTCCGAATGCTTCTGGACTTCCTGCCGGACGATCATCGCTACTCGTTCGAGTTCGTGAACGAGTCGTGGCACGGCGACGACGTGAAGGAAGCGCTGGCTCGGCTCGGCACGTTGGTGTACGTCGATCGCGACGGACAAGCGCCCGGCGCGCTGCCCCCCGGCCCCCTTGCGTACGTGCGGCTCCGGCTCGAGCGCTACGACGATGCACAACGCCGATCCTGGGCCGAGCTCTTACAGGATGAAGCGGGCCGGCGCGACGTGTACGCCTTCATAAAGCACGAGCAAGCCGAGGCGGGCGATCCGCACGCCGGCGTCGGTCTCGCGCGCTGGCTGCAGGAGAACGTCGCCGGTGGCTGAGACCAAGGCCGCTTCGACCCGGAAGGACTATCGGGCGAAGCGATCGTTCGACAAGACCCCCGAGCCCGCCCCGGAAGTAGCCGGGGACGTCGACCCTGGTACCGCGCCGCCGGGCGAAACCTTCGTGATCCACCAGCACCACGCCCGGCGGCTCCACTTCGACCTCCGGCTCGAGATGATGAACGGGCCGACGCCGGTCCTCGTCTCGTGGGCGGTACCGAAGAACCTGCCGGTCGTCGAGAAGGAGAAGCATCTCGCGGTGCACGTCGAGGACCACCCGTTCGAATACGGCTCGTTCTCGGGCACGATCCCGGCCGGCGAGTACGGCGGCGGAGAGGTGCGCATCTTCGACGAGGGCACCTACGAGATGCTCGAGCAGGAGCCGGGGAAGCTCACCTTCCGGCTGCACGGCAAGCGGATGCGCGGCGTGTGGCACCTGATCCAGACGAAACGCAACGAGGGCCGCGACTGGCTGGTGTGGCTGCGCGTCGACGAGCGGCCACCGGCCGATCCCCTGCCTCCGCTCGTGCCGCAGATGGCGACGCTGGCCAAGGATGCCTTCGACGACGACGGATGGTTCTTCGAGCCGAAGTGGGACGGGGTCCGGGCGCTCGCGGCGTGCGGCGTCGACGAGACGATGCTGGTATCGCGTAACCGCCGCGACATAACGGCGACCTATTCCGAGCTCGCCGACGTCCACAAGCAACTGGTAGCGATAGACGCGGTCGTCGACGGCGAGATCGTGGCGATGCTGGGCGGGCGGCCGTCGTTCGAACGACTCCAGGGCCGCATGAACCTGCAGAACCCTCACGACATCAAACGCGCCGTGAAGTCCACGCCCGTTACCTACGTGGCGTTCGACCTCCTCTACCTGGACGGGAGATCGCTCACGGACGAGCCCCTCGAGGAACGGAAGGAGCTGCTGGACGAGCTCGTCGTCCCCACCGACCTGATCCAGGTCTCGCCGGTCAGCGAGGGCGAGGGCACCACGCTGGCGGAGGCCGCCGGGGCTGCACATCTCGAAGGGATCGTGGCGAAGAAGAAGGGGTCCGTCTACCGTCCCGGCAAGCGGGTCCGCGAGTGGCTGAAGATCAAGGTGACCCACGATATCGACGTCGTCATCGGGGGCTGGTCCAAGGGCGAGGGCAACCGGTCGGACTCGTTCGGTGCCCTGCTGGTGGGTGCGTACGACGACGAGGGGGAGCTGCGTTTCATGGGCTCGGTAGGCACCGGCTTCAACCAGGAGACGATCGGGCAGGTATTGGAGCTCTTGCGCGACTGCGAAACGGACGAAGTCCCGTTCAAGGGAGGACGGAGCGCTCTACGGGGCGCCGGCAAGGCCGCGCGCGTGAAGGACCCTCGCTGGGTCGAGCCGGCGCTCGTCGCGCGCGTCGAGTTCCGGGAGCTGACCGGCGCGGGCAAGCTGCGCGCCCCGTCCTTCAAGGGGTTACGCGCCGACAGGAAGCCAGAAGAGGTGACCTTCGCGGAGATCGAAGCGGTGGCCCAGGCGCTCTCGTGAGCGGCCGGGATCCCCAGCGGCTCGCCAAGAAGCTCATCCAGAACGTTTACTCGTTCGCCGCCGACAAGTTCTACGAGCCGATCGTGATCAGACGTACGTTCCCGTTGCTCGGCGGCGACCTGCACGAGGCGGTGCGCGAGCAGGGGCGGCGTGCCGCGACGGCAGCCGCGGGACGACCCCTGCTGGACATGCCGGTGGGGACGGGCTTCTACACGATCGACGTCGCGGGGGCCAGCCAGGGCCTGGTGATCGGCGCCGACATCGCGGCCGGGATGGTCGTCGAAACCCAGCGCATCGGGCGCGAACGCGGGCTCGCCAATCTGGCCGGGGTGCAAGCGGACGCTCACGCGCTCCCGTTCGCCGACGGCGCCTTCGGAGCGATCCTGTGCACCAACGGGCTCCAGGTGATCCCGGGGCTCGAGCCGGCGCTGGCGGAGCTGCATCGCGTTCTGCGCGACGACGGGACCATGTTCGTCTCGATCGTCTCGGCGGTATTCGTAGGAGCGCTCGCATCCGACCGAGTCAACGACGGGCTGCCGGCGCTGCTGAGATCGCGCCGCTCGCTCCTTCGAGCGTTGGAACGAGCCGGCTTCTACCCGAAGGAGGTCCGGACGCAGAGACTGGCGACGCTGATCGAGGCGTCGAAGCGCTAGAGCAGGCGGACCCTCACGTCGCAGTCGAGGAGGAACCTTCGGACGCGATCCCAGTCGTCATAGGTGGCCCCGGTCGCCACGACCTCGCCGATACCGGAGTTGGCGATGAACTTGGCGCAGCCGAAGCAGGGAACCCCGGTGATGTAGATCGACGCGCCCTCGCGCTCCTCGGGGGCCGAGTACAGGATCGCGTTGGCCTCCGCGTGGATCGCGATGCAGTTGTCGTGGCCCCAGCCGCTGGCCGCTTCCGACGAGGCACGCGGGCACGCCCCCTCGTCGCAGTGCGGGTGGCCGGACGGAGCTCCGTTGTAGCCCGTCGAGCGGATGCGCCGGTTCTTGACGATCACGGCGCCGTGCTGGCGGCGCGTGCAGTTGGAGCGGCGCGCGGTCTCCCGGGCGATGTTCAGGAAGTACTCGTCCCAGTCGGTCGTTCGCTGGACGTCGCGGATGCGGTGGGCGATGCTCACCTTGCTTCCCCTTTCCCCCTCAGGGCGCGCTCGTCGGAATCGGATGCTCGGGGAAGCGTCTCGATTCTCCCGGCCCCGGGCGTGGAACGCAAGACATCTGCCCCTCTATCCTCCGCCTATGACTCGGCTCGCCGAGGAGGTGATCCTCGATCTGATCCGTTCCGCGTGGATCGTGCAGACCGCGCGGGCAGGCGTCTATCGAGGATGGGGCCCGAACGATGCTCGTTTCGAGGCGTTCGAGGAGCGTGCCCAGCGGGCGGCCGACGCTCTCGTCCCTCTCCTCGAGGCGCAGGGACGCAGCCCCGACACCGCCGTCGTCGAGCCGCATGCGGCGTGGATGCGCAGCCTGGTCGGCGGGGACGGCCCCGATGCCCCCTTCGCGGACATCTTCATGGTCCGGTTGGGCGCCTGGGTGGCCGGGCACACTGCGGGGTTGGCCGGCGAGGCCGGGGGGCTCTTGCAAGAGCTGGCCGACGCCGACGGAGCGGAGGTCTCCCTTCCGACCGAGCTCCCCGACCCCCCACCCTTCGAGCCCGTCGAGGCCCCCGCCGTGGAGCCCCCGGGCGAGGTGAGGTTCCGGCTCGGCATCCTCGGCGACATCCACATCGGCTCCCCGCGCGGCGAAGCGACGGCCCGCGCCGCCATCGCGGACCTGAACGCCTCGGGGGCCGAGCTC
>WHSQ01000210.1 GCA_009380005.1 Actinomycetota bacterium
GGACACGCTGCGGAAGCCGAGCCAACGGGAGTTGAACAGCCATCGACTCCGGTTGAGCTCGCCGAGTCGGCCAGGGATCACGCCGAACGGTTGCTCTCC
Organism: Actinomycetota bacterium; assembly: GCA_009380005.1. Taxonomy (GTDB): domain Bacteria; phylum Actinomycetota; class CADDZG01; order CADDZG01; family WHSQ01; genus WHSQ01. Next base: position 100 of record WHSQ01000210.1, read on the forward strand.
GATGCGGAACGCCTGGTTGATGCCCTCGGTCACCTCTGCCAGTCCCTTCGCCGATCGGGCCATCGATCCGAAGACGACCGGTCCCGGGCGAAGTGAGGGCGGCATGGCAATCGGCTACACCTACGGCTCGGAATGGCACCTGCTCCGGTACCTCGCCTATCACAGGGAGGACCTGTCCCGGGACGTGGAAGCGGCGATCCCAGGCAGCAAGGTCTTGCGATGGCTGGATCACGGGTATCGAAAGAGCCTGCTCGTCACGGATTTCGTGGAGGGGGCCGGATGTCCAGATGCGTCGGGCATCGGCCCGGCTATACTGACGGTCCTGAAGATCCCCCCCGGAGATCATCAGCGGGGAGGCCGTCATGCCATCGTCCGAATGCACGTCCCCACCCCGGCGGGGGCACAAGACGATCTGCATCCCCTGCTCGCAGCGGGAGTATGAGCGGGTCGTGGGCGACCCGGAAGCGTTCCGCAAGCTCCTGGACCGGCGGATCGAGGAGACGCCCGAGTTGTTCCCGCCCGCGATCGGCCGGGGCTACCGCATGAAGGACACCTACCCGTCCTGCAAGACCGGCCACAAGCTCCGTCGGATCGAACTCCGCGACGGTCAGTGCTATCTGGTCCGGCCCTCCTTCCTGATGCCGTACCTCAGCGGCTACGCCGAGGACGTGCAGGCCCCCCTTTTCTCCGCAAGTTCGCCGTCCCCTGCTGGGCACTGACCGAGGTCTTCGGGCGTTCGCCCATGTACTGGCATCGCCTGGAACGCTCGCTGGGGCGGAACAGCCTGGTGGGGACGACCGTCTCTTCCGCCGCACGACTGCCCCGCCACCTGGTCGCCGACGAGAAGCACACGACGCTGGCCGGGGAGAAGGTCTACCTGGCCACCACGGCCGGCGGCGGATGCTGCCTGGGCATGGCCCTGGCGAAGGCGGCCGGCAACGACGACCTGACCCGAGCCTACGGCGTGTTCCGGGACGAGGCCCGACGCCTCGACCCGGAGTATCGGCCCGAGACGGTCAACACCGATGGCTGGCCGGCCACCCAGGCGGCCTGGCGGGCCTTGTTCAAGGGCGTGACGCTGATCCTCTGCTTCCTCCATTCGTTCCTGAAGATCCGGGACCGGGCGGTCCACATGAAGGAGGCGTTCTTCGACCTGAGCCGACGGGTCTGGGAGGCGTATCACGCCCCGGACGGCCGGAGCTTCTCCCAGCGGCTTCGGCGCCTGCGCGAGTGGGCCGAGGCCCACGTGGATAAGCCGGTCGTGCGGGAGAAGGTGGTGGCGTTGTGCGAGAGGCGGGGGGCGTTCGCCGTGGCGTATGCCCACCCCGGCTGCCACCGGACGAGCAACCCGGTGGACCGATTGCTGCGGCGGCTCGACTACCGCCTGTATTGCACGCAGCACCTGCACGGCACGACGGAGGCCGCCGAGCAGGGGGTGCGGGGCTGGGCGTTGATCCACAACTTCGCCCCGTCGTGCCCGGAGACGGTCCGGGAATCAGCGGGGCTGAGGAGCCCGGCGGAGCGGCTCAACGGGGGCCGGTATCATGACGAGTGGCTCCAGAATCTCCTCGTCTCGGCGTCCCTCGGTGGCTATCGCAGCCCTCCCCGAAAAGCGTGACAAGCAGACAACTTCGCCCCGTCGTGCCCGGAGACGGTCCGGGAATCAGCGGGGCTGAGGAG
>WHSQ01000211.1:0-847 GCA_009380005.1 Actinomycetota bacterium
GTTGGGGCGGATGGACGCAGTGAGCGGGCCGCCGTGCTTGATCTCCTCGTAGCCGGCGTGGTGGCTGAACTCCCAGTTGAACAGTTCGCCGTAGAAGCTCCGGGCGGTCTTGACCGCGGGTGTGATCAGTGCGGCATGGGACCAGGCGCCGACGGTCTGCAGATGACCCGCACGGGGAAGTGCTTCGGACTGCCACAGCGACATCTGCCCGCCGAGCCGATCCCGGATCGGCGCGATCACTGTATCGACGCCGAGTTCAACCGGGGGATGCAGCATGCGGCCCCCCAGATTGTGTGCGTTGGCCGCGGTCTTGCGAATGTCCGGTGTGAACACACAGCAGGACCAGCGGGTCCAGGGAACAATTCCGCGGGCTGAGTCTGGCAGCTCGTAGACCACTGAGGTTCCCCCCGGAGCGTAGAGGCATCAGCTATAAGGAGAAGCGATGCCAGAGAAGCGGAAGAAGTACGACCGGGAGTTCCGTGAGGGAGCGGTCCGGATCGTCGAGGAGACCAACAAGCCGATCGCGCAGGTCGCGCGCGACCTCGGGGTGAATGAGGGCACGTTGGGGAACTGGGTCAACCGGGCCCGCGCCGAGCGGGACGGCACCCGGGGCCTGTCCACGGACGACGTCGAGGAGCTCAAGCGGCTGCGTGCCGAGGTCGCCGAGCTCCGGATGGAGCGTGATGTCCTCATTGGATGAGTATGGCCGGGCGGGCCAGATTGGCCCGTTCGTCGGGAACGGCGAGGGACGGCCTCGATGTCTTGCCACTCGATGGCCTGCTTGAGCTGGTCCGCCCTCGTCGTTGCCGGGAGGCGTGATCGGCGCGAGAGAGCAGCCCCGGTGAGG
>WHSQ01000211.1:857-1763 GCA_009380005.1 Actinomycetota bacterium
GTGGTCCTGTGGGTCAAGGAGGCGACGAGGTGAGCGTGGCACGCTTCATCGCCGACCAGAGGACCATCTACCGGGTGCCGCACACCGTCGTCTGCGCGCTGCTGGGGGTGTCGCTGGCGTGGTTCTACAAGTGGGCGGCCCGAGCCCAGAGCCCGGGCGCGGTCACCGGCCTGCACACCGCCCGGGACCGCCGCCGGGACACCATCGACCGGGCCGTCAAGGTCGCCTTTACCAAGGCTCGTGGTCTGCACGGCTCGCCGAGGCTGCACGCCGATCTGCGCGATGACGGGTGGGTGGTGAGTGAGAAGACGGTGGCCGACTCGATGCGCCGCCAAGGCCTGGTCGCGCGCCGGATCAAGCGGAGGAACGGGCTCACGCGGCAGGACAAGACCAAGCCACAGTTCCCGGACCTGCTCCGGCGAGACTTCGCCGCCGACCGGCCCAACGCCAAGTGGGTGGGGGACATGACCGAGATCCCCACCGGGCCCGACGGGCGTGGTCCGAAGCTGTATCTCGCGACCGTGATCGACCTCTATAGCCGTCGGCTGCTCGGCGCCGCCACCTCGCTGCGGCCGGACGCGCAGCTGGCGTGTGCGGCGATAAAAATGGCCGTTGCCGCCCGGGGCGGGCGGGCCGCCATCTGGCGCGAGGCCGAGGCCGAGCGGGTCATCTTCCACACCGACCGCGGCTCGACCTACACCGCCAACGACTTCACCGCCTTGTGTCGCAGACTGCGGATTACACAGTCCATGGGCCGCGTCGGCTCGTATTTTGATAAGGGTGCGGCTCTCCTGAAGTGACGTCACCGGCTGGGTGAACGGCCGTGCGTTGACGTCGTTTGGCGTCACCTCCACCACTTCTGGCTGCTGTTGCGCTCACCTTCTGTGACGAGATACCGTCACAGAA
>WHSQ01000212.1 GCA_009380005.1 Actinomycetota bacterium
CTGCCGGAAGTTCGAGCGCCGGATGGGGGAGCCATCGCGGGTGCAGAAGACGAACTCTGACTCCGGAGCATCCTCGAGGTGGTCGCGCAGCTCCTCGACAAGGAACCTTGGAACGACGATCGTGCGGCGACTTGCGCTCGTCTTCGTCTCCTCGACGTAGTGGATGCCGCCCGGCACCTCTTCGAGCGTGCCGACGATCCGGACCTCGCCGCGTTCGAGGTCGAGGCTCTCTCGCTTCAAGCCGACGAGCTCGCCCCCAACGACAGCCGAGGTATACGGCGCTGTAGATAAAGGCTCGGAACTGAGGGTCGATCGCGTCGGCCAGCCGTTCCACTTCGCCTGCAGCCAGGAATCGCTGTTCGACTTTCGGGACTCTGGGAAGCGTGACCCGTCGGCATGGTGAGTCGACGATCAGCCTCGCGTCGGCTTCGTTCATGATGCTGCGCAGGATCCGGTAGCACTCCTTGATCGTGCTTGGGGTGGAGCCCCTTCGTAACGAGGTCCCGGATCCATGCCTGCACCTGCAGCTTTGTCGATCCTGCTTAATGTTCCTGAACTCCGGCATCACGTGGTTGCGCAAGCTGGCCTTGAAAGAGGGCCTCGATGAGCACGCAGGTCGAGCTTTCGTCCATCTTGCGTGGCCCGCCCAGGCAGACATCGGGAGACCTGCCCACATTAGAGAGCGCCGTTACCTATCTTGCCTTGGCCGAGTGGCTTCGGTTCGAGACCGCGAAACGCCAACAGGCGAGTTCGCCGATCGGCCACGATGCGCATTGCCGTTTCGCTAGGTCGAAGTCGTGCCCACGTTTCTCCGGCACCCGTGGGATCGCCGGCGATCTGGAGCGTATAGGGCTGTGCGGCTTTGACGGGAGCCTCCTCCTTCGCACCTGCCCGCCCGGCGGCCGCAACAGGTGCGGTCCACTGAAGCTCGGCAGTGGGCTCAGCCAGCGCGGCCGCCTCCTCAAGCAGCGGCTCGTGCCCGGGCTCGGGGTGTTGCTCCGCTCGCGTCTAGCAACGTTCCTGCACTGAGACGCCCTGCGAAACCGAAGGACCGATCACCACGAGGAGGAATTAGGAGATGCCGTTGTTCACGGACGTACACGAGAAGTTGCCCGAAGGGGCTACCACCAAGGATGTAGCCGATGCGCACTCCGCGGACCTCGGCGTGCAGGAGCGATTCGGGGTGAAATACCTGAGGTACTGGTCGACGAGGCTGGCGGGAAAGGTGTTGCCTTGTCGAGGCTCCTGACGCAGAGACGGCTGCCACCGTCCACCGCGAGGCTCACGGGCTGGTTGTAGATCACATCTATCGGCGTCATCGAAGGCGAATAAGCGGAGTCCCCGCGAAAGCATGGGATGAGGCCCTGATCGGCCACCGGAAATCCGGCTGAGAAGGCAGGAGCCCCTCCACGCTCGGTGTGTCCAAACAGCCGAGAGAAGGAGGAGCTCCCTTGTCCCCCGACAGTATGCGCGTTCGTCTTCATCTGTTCCGGATTCGGGTCGTCGAGGTCGTAGTCGACCTCCCCGAGCGCCTCGAGGTCGTGATCCGCGACCTCCGGTCGGTGGTCCGGTGCCCGTGGTGCGGGTTCAAGACCTCGAAGGTCCACGACACCAAGAGGATCAAGGTCACAGATGTCCCCCGCGGTGCCCAGCGGGTGACCCTGATCTGGCTCCGCCGACGATTCTCGTGCGCCAACTGCGGGGAGCGCCACACCGAGACCCACCCCGCGATCGACAACAAGATGACCGTTCGCCTGGC
>WHSQ01000213.1 GCA_009380005.1 Actinomycetota bacterium
GGGTCTGATGGAGGCTCTCAAACCTGGGAAGGATGAGAGTCATGGCAGCACAGCGGAAGTACAGCCTGGAGCTTCGGGAGCGGGCGACGCGGATGGCGTTGGAGGCCCGGCAGGACCCGGCGAGCAAGGTGGGGGCGGTCAAGCGGATCGCGGACCAGTTGGGCGTGCACCCCGAGGGTTGCGGACCTGGGTCAAGCAGGCCGAGATCGACGGCGGCCAGCGGCCGGGGACGACGACTGATGACGCGGCCCGGCTCGCCGAGCTGGAGCGGGAGGTCCGCGAGCTGCGCCGCGCGAACGAGATTCTCCGGACCAGCGCGGCTTTTTTCGCGGCCGCGGAGCTCGACCGCAAGATCAAGTAGCAGCCCAGGCTGCTGCCCGTGAAGTGCCGGTCGCGGTGGTCGTCGAGTACATCGATGCCCACCGCGACCGCTTTGTTGAGGGCTCCAAGCTCGGGGTCGAGCCGGTCTGCCGTGTCCTGCGTGATGCGGGTGTGCAGATCGCTCCGAGCACCTATTACGCCCACCAGAACCACGTCCCGTCGCCGCGTGCGGCCCGGGACGCCGAACTCGTTGAGGAGATCAGAGAAGTGCACAAGGACAACCTCGGGGTCTACGGAGCCCGGAAGGTCCACGCCGAGCTCAACCGGAAGGGCACAGCAGTGGCCCGCTGCACCGTGGAGCGGCTGATGCGGGCCGAGGGGCTGCGTGGGATCCCGCGGGAGAAGACCCGCCGCACCACGATCGGCGACGGTGCGCAGACTCCGCAGCCGGCCGACCGGGTGGAGCGCGACTTCACCGCCGACGCGCCGAACCGTCTCTGGGTAGCCGATCTGACCTACATCCGCACCCACGCCGGCTGGGTCTACGCCGCGTTCGTGCTCGACGTGTTCAGCAGGATGGTGGTGGGCTGGCAGGTTTCGACCTCGCTGCGCACCGACCTCGCACTAGACGCGCTCGACATGGGGCTGTGGGCCCGGCAGCGGGCCGGCCCCAACCACGCCGGTGTGCTCTCCGCCCTCGGTGGGGCCGGGCTGGCGTGGGGTGCCCACTCGTATGCGGTGTTGCTGGTCATGCTGGTCGTGTTGGGTGTCGCCAACGCCGCGCTGCAAGTCACGTCCAACGTGTCGCTGGCTACCTCCATCCCGCAGCACCGGCAGGGGTTGGCTTTCGGGGTGAAACAGTCAGCCGTCCCGTTCGCGATCTTTTTTGGGCGGCATCGCGGTGCCCGCCGTGGGAGCCGTCGTCGGGTGGCGCTGGACCTTCGGGATCGCCGCGGCGCTCGCGGTGCTCGTGATCGTGGGAGGATGGTCCCTGCCCCGCGGTGACCGGGTCACGAAGGCGGCCCGCGCTGCGAAGGTGGAGAAGGCGCCCGCCCTGGCACTGGCCCTGACGGCGGTGGCGATGGCGGTGGCCAGCGCGGCGGTCAGTTCACTCGCTGCGTTCGTGGCGGCCTGGGGGTTCCAGATCGGCATGAGCCCCTCCCAGGCGGGCTACCTCATGGCGGCGGGTAGTGGCCTGTCGATCGTGGCGCGCGTGTTCACCGGTCACCGTGCGGACCGTCGTGGTGGCCGCAATCTCCCCGTGGTCGCCGGACAGATGCTGTGCGGTTCGGCCGCACTGCTGGTGATCTCCATCGACACGATTCCGACGCTGTGGCTTGCCGCGCTCGTGGCCTTCGCCGTCGGCTGGGCCTGGCCAGGGCTGATGCTCTTCGCCGTGGTCCGGGTGGGGCGCGAGGCCCCAGGAGCCGCAT
>WHSQ01000214.1 GCA_009380005.1 Actinomycetota bacterium
TCGTGCCATCCTTCCCAACTTGGGAGGTGCGCACAAAACCCGGGGCGGTTCAGGTAGACATCCGCGCGAGAATGATCGAAGCGCGCGTTGTCCGTTGCATCATCACGTTGCCCAAGAACATGTTCGACAACACGGCAGTGGCGCCGGTGGTGTGGGTCTTATGCCCGCCCGACGACGCCCGAGACCACGTACTGTTCATCGCGGCCGATCATCTGGGCAAGCGGGCAGGGCGCAAGTCAGAACTGTCACCCATCGATGTAGCTACCATCGTCGAGACGTACCGGCGCTACGACCGTGACGGTTCCGCCACGGGCGGAGACGCGGCCGGCCTTGGCGTAGCCGTTCCCCTTGCGGCGATCCGGGACAACCGATACTCCCTGAGCCCCGGTGACTACCAGCGCAAACTGGCCGAGCAGACGCCGGCCGACGCAGCCGAGGAATCCCTGATCGAAACCCACACCACGCTCGCCCGGCTACGCGACCACGCCTATGAGGCGGCCGGCCACGCTGAAACGACGAGCCGGTACATGCAACCGACACCCGTCTCCTCGAGACCGCCCGACAGTTGGCAACGCCTGCTCCTACACGACATATGTCACATCCAAGCTGGCCCGTCCAACAGCAGACTGCGGGCTGCCGACCGTTCACACCACGGCGACGTGCCAGTAGTGATGCCCAAGCACCTACGCGAGGGCCGCATCCACATCACCGACGACAACGACGAACGGATCTCCCACCACCTGGCCGATCGCCTCACCCGGTTCCGCCTGGAAGCCGGTGATGTCCTCTGCGTGCGCACCGGCTCCCTGGGCAAGGTTGCCGTCGTGAGTCACGCGGAGACGGGCTGGATCCAACACACAAACCTGATACGGCTACGCCTCCACGAGGACGTCGAGCTCCACCCTCACTACCTCATGGCGTACCTCATGCAGGACTCCATCCGGCAATGGATCGGCGAAAGAGCCGCTGCCGCCTCGCCCGTGCCGTCGCTGAGCACAGATGCGCTCGGCCAACTGAGCGTCGAGGTGCCGTCACTCGACGAGCAGTTGGGCATCCTCCGCGCGCTGGACGCCCTGTTAGCCCAGACAGCCGCCTACCAGGACCTTGCGCGAGCGGCGGCCGAATGCCAAGCACAGCTCACGCAGCATCTCCTTCGAGGCGGATTGGCAGTCCGATGACAACCCACACCAACGAGGCACAAAGCCGCAAACCGGTTGACGTGAGCGCCCATACCCATCGCGCACGCTCGCGACTGGTCCAAATGGCAGTACTTTCAGCCGTTGTGGCCGTGGCGGCAGCCATCCTTAAAGGACTTGCCGGAGCCGGTGTCGCGGAAGCCATCCTCACCGCCGGTGGCGCCTTCGGCAGCACGATGGGGCTGGGCCTCGCCGTCACCAACGTCCTCAAGCGGTGAAACTTCATGCCACTCGAACCCGGGGGACGTCACAGAACTGCGCCACCCCGACCGGCGTCCTGACTATCGAAGCGACCTTCGCGTTGCCGTAGTTTGCCGACCCGGCATATGACCCCGTTTCGACGGACGCGCTGCCGCACGTGGATGGCTACGGTGGCCTCGCGCGCATGACCTAAGCCGAAGTTACGTCGGGTTTCAGTAGGGATTTGAGCGTTGAGCTGCGGATACAAGCAGAGTCACATGTAGAGGTGTAGACAGAATATGTCGGCGTGTCGCAACCTGACGTCGACGCTGATGCGTTACCGTGCTTGTTATGGCACCTCAGTCCGGG
>WHSQ01000215.1 GCA_009380005.1 Actinomycetota bacterium
CGAGGCGGCTATCAGATTCAACCGGCCCGGCCACGCCGCAGCCGGGATGGCGCCGAGCCACCGCCTCCGATCGAGGCCAGGCGCCGACCGTTCGACGAGAACTACGCCGACGACCCACACACGGTCGCCCAGTGCCGCAACTTCTTGGACTGCGTCAAGTCGCGCGAGAGACCGGTGAGCGACATCGAGATCGGCTTCCACTCCACGCTCCCGTGCCTATTGGCCATCCTGGCGATTCAGCAGGGACGTTCCATCGCGTGGGATGGCAAGAGCGCGAAGCCGGCCACGTCGTAGCCCGAAGAGTCTGAGAAATGATTGCCGTAGCGCAGGCCTTTAGGCCTGCCAACTCCGCCCCGGGCAGGCCTAAAGGCCTGCGCTACGTACGACGGGCAGGACCCTTTAGGACTTGATCAGAAATAACCTGATCACTGAGTAACTTCCCCACGTGGATGGATGGTGTAATTCCAGTCGCCATGAAACTCCGCTCGAGTCAGGAGCAGACTGTCCATCTCGGCATTCGGTACCTTGACCCCGAGGGGATACTGCCGGGTATCAAGCTTGGCTTTCACGGTGAGGCCCGTCGTCGTGCGGACACTCCCAATGAGCTGCACCACGGTCTCGTGATCGACCAGCGGGCGGCCGCGCCAGTTCTCGGTGATGTGACAGAACAGCCGGTGCTCGATCTTGTTCCATTTCGACGTGCCCGGTGGAAAATGCGACACGCTGATGGCCAGGCCGCTGCGGTCGGCGAAGCGCTGCAGTTCGACTTTCCACAGGCGCGCACGGGCGCTATTACTGCCGCCCGCATCGGCCGTGATGAGGAGCTCACGCGCCTCGGGATACGTCTTTCGCCCCATGTAGCGCCACCACCGGGCAATGGATTCGACGGCAAAGGCGGGCGTGTCGTGATCAATGCCGACGCTGACCCAGCCCGTATTACGTCCGAGGTCGTAGATGCCGTAGGGAATCACTTTCCCGAGCACGTCGTCCATGAAGTCGTGCACGCGAACGGGGACGGGGGCGCCGCTGGGCTGCCATTCGCGCCCGGCGTTCTGGAACGCTCCGACCAGCTCCTTCTTCTTCGTGTCCACCGAGATCACCGGTGCGCCGCGTCCCTGGAACGCATCGACCTGATCGTTGATGAACTCGAATTGCTCGTTCCGATCCGGATGGGCCGTGCCCTCGAGCGTCTTCTGCGTGGCCTGCAGACTGTACCCGCTGGCGTTCAGCAATTGCCCCACCTTCTGGGGGCTCACCGCGTAGCCCTGCATCGCCAGCTCGCTGGCCAGCTTGCGCGTGCTTTTCGATGTCCAGCGCAGCGGCGATTCCGGGTCGCCGCGCGTCACCGGATCAACGAGCGTTTCCAGCGCCTCCAGAATGCCAGGCGTGGCCTCCTCGATCCGAGGGCGCCCACCACCCGACCGCCGGACCGCCACGACATCGTCGGCGCTCACGCCCACGCGGAGCTCGTCGCGCCCCGCGCGGATCGTGGTCCGCGACAGGCCTGTCGCGCGCTCCACAATCGCGATGCCCCCGTCGCCCAACGCGTCGGCCTCTGCCCCCGCCCACAATCGCGTCAGCCGCTCATCCATAACCGGGCTCAGGGCGACGAACGAAAAACATCAATACGAATGTCTTTAGGGTCGATCTCGAGTTCCACTTCGTCGGCTTCGGGAAGTACCGCAACGGTGACCGCCGAGGTGTGAATACGACCCGACCCTTCCGTCACCGGAACTCGC
>WHSQ01000216.1 GCA_009380005.1 Actinomycetota bacterium
CAGCGCGGTGTGCATCTGACGCGTTGTCAGGTTCATCACGCTCCCGGTAGCTACGGCTGCGCTAAAATAGCCCCATAGTTGAATCCTTAATGGTCTAGGTGGCCTGGTTAGGGACGCGCCATCCTCGGTCATGGCGATGGCCGCTCCTAGCCGGCACAGCACTTCGGCTCCGGCCGCGAGAGCAACCAAGAAGTCCTTACCGCTCAAGCCACCTCGATGCTGTGCAACTGCAAGGGCGGCGGGTATAGTACTGGCGCCGAGGTGGCCTCCGTATTCGGAGAAGTCGTCGTAATTCAGCGCATGGGCCATGGCGCCGTTAGCGAGGGCCGCCATCATTGCCGGGGCCTTATCCCCAAAGCCGACTATCGTACTCTCAGGCAAGTTTCTACCGTCGGCACGCGCAATTTGGACGAGTTCCGGAATGCCGTCTGCCAGAGTGTTTGCGGCCAAGATAGTGCCAAGGGTGTCTAGAACGATCCGCTTTAGGGTCCAGACCACATTATCCGGCAGGTCGGAGTATGTTAAGTTGGCGGCATAGGTGCATAGGCCAAGTGCAGCATCATTTTTGGGAGGATATCGATGGGGGTGTGAGAACGGATGTGTCACGACATCACTCCTTCGCGTTCTTCGGCCTCAATGCGGCAGCGATTTCTGGCGCGCGGCCCGCTACAGCCCATCTTGCGCCGCACCGCCCGGGTGCCATCGGCCGTCCATGCCCTCACCTGATTGAGCTGAGTCCCATACGCGTCGTTGATCGATAGGTCCTGTTCCCTGCTTGGCGGCGGGATCGGCATCCCCGACCGATAGGCCTCACGAAGCACATCGGTCACCTGCGTGTCCACGGACGTCATCCCCGCCCCCCTTCCGGATGCCCCCCCAAGCTCCAACGCGTGCGCGGCTAAGTCTCCACCCAAAGCAACTTCCTGGCCGACCACGGAGGTTCGCGATGCAGTCTGTAAACTCTGGCAGGGGGTACGGCTTGTCAACGAAAGAGGTCCGCTGAGTGGAACGCCAGAGACAGTTCAGTGGCCGATCCCGCGGCGGCGCAGCAGCGCCCGGTTCGCCTTCGAGCTGTAGCCCTTGTCGGCGACCAGGTGGTCGGGGCGGGTCCGCGGCCGGCCCGGGCCGGCGCGCGGGACGTTGATGCCGACCAGCAGCCGCGCCAGCTCGGTGGTGTCCTTGACGTTGCCCCCGGACAGCAGCAGCGCCAACGGCTGGCCGGCCCCGTCGCACGCGCCGTGGACTTTGGTCGTCCATCCGCCGCGGGAGCGGCCCAGGGCATGATCAGCCGGCTCGCCGGGCCGAAACGTGTGATTCACCAAAGCCCCCTGTGTCGCCGGCGCCGCGGCGGGCGCCCGCGGCGTGCTGATGAGCGGGCACCAGCGTGGAGTCCACCGCGACCAGCCAGTCCAGCTCACCCGAGGCGTCGGCGCGGGCCTGCGCCGCGGTCACCAGCCGCTGCCAGGTCCCATCCGCGGTCCAGCGGTTGTGGCGCTTCCACACCGTCTGCCACGGCCCGAAGCGCTTCGGCAGATCCCGCCACGGCGATCCCGTCCGGTATCGCCACGCAATGCCCTCGACCACCTGACGGTGATCCCGCCACCGACCGCCCCGCCGACCCTTCGAGCTGGGCAGCAACGGCTCGATGAACGCCCACCCCTCGTCGCTGATCACATCTCTGTCTGGCCCGCCCCGAGGGTTCCGGACAGTAGGTCCACTAGGATCCGCGGTCTGGAA